>JAZQQH010000044.1:0-2056 GCA_045628985.1 Bacteroidales bacterium
AGCGGTCTTAGAAACACAACTCTAGGTTGCAACTCCTTGGCTCACAGAACGACATGGCTACGATCCGACTTCCAAGATCTCCATGCCGCATATTATACCAAGTTTCCATAAACCGCCTTATGGCAGAAAAAGGAAAACACGCGACCTTACGGAAGCGGCGGCTTAGTAGAGTAGAGCGGAACGCCCCTCGTCGGGTACGCCCGCCCACTCGTCAAACCGTACGTGCAGATTTCCCGCATACGGCTTTCCATGTGGAACTGATATTGTCACGACGCGCGCCTTTTCCTCATCTCGTACAGTCCCATTGCCTTCCACTCGAAGTAATACGACTGCGCATATTTCAGCTTGTACCTCCGTTGACTTGTATGCTTCGAGAGGATGATGAGCCGCTTTCTCACGTAATCGTTCACCCGCAAGTAGCGAGGGTTGGGATATCCACCGTTGAAGTAATTCGACCATCCCTTAAGAGTGACATTGAGCTTCTGAATCGTATCCCTTATCGGAATCCTATTCATTCTCCCCAACGTCAGTTCCTTGACCTTGGCGCAAACCTTCTTGACTGACTTCATGGATGGCCCAAACCAGAGCCACTTGTCTTCCGTGCCGTACCAAGTGTGGTTCAGTCCTCGTACATACCTGAACTCGTAGCCGAGAAATTCCAACGACACACCCTTCTTCACAAGGTCAACGACTTTCGTCTTCTCCCTGTTGACGGTCAGCCCGAATCGTCCTTCCAGTTCGCCCTCGATCCTCCTTACGAAATCCTCCTTTAGTTCCCTTGCGAGAATCACGAAGTCGTCCGCGTAGCGCACGATCGACATGACTTGACCGGTCACCTTGGCGGTCAACATGGCACATGTCTCGAACCAGTGCAGGTAGATGTTCGACAGAAGAGGCGAGATCACTCCTCCCTGTGGCGTACCTTTCCCCCTCGGGTTCTTCTTCACCCCGTTCGGTTCGACAATCGTGGCTTTCAGCCATTGGCGTATGAGCGCCAAGATGCTTCCGTCCGTGATTCGCCTGCGCAAGGCGAGGAAGAGCTTGTCGTGCGGGATCGTGTCGAAGTAGCTCGACAGATCCGCGTCGTAGACTTGCGTCATGCCGCGTTTCACCGACTTGGCGATTCGCTCCACCGCCTGCTGCGCGTTCCGATTGGGTCTGAAGCCGAACGAACAGTCGTGGAAGTCCGCTTCGAATATCGGTTCGATGACGAGCTTGACCGCGGCTTGGATCGTCCTGTCCTTGATGGTCGGGATTCCAAGCGGCCTCAGCTTGCCGTTCGCCTTCTCGATGTAGACCCGCCTGACGGGACTTGCGCGGTAGGTCTTCGCCTTGAGCTCCTGCTGGATGCTGGTTAGAAACCCGTCCACTCCGTCCTCGCCTCGTTCGATGTCCCCGAATGTGATCCTGTCCACGCCAGACGCGCCCTTGTTCGCACGTACCTGTTCGTACGCGCACCGAAGGACGTCCATGCGCAACAGCTGTCCATAAAGGCAGTAGAACCGAAAGTTCGGTTCGGCCTTCGCTTTCCGTGACAGTTTCTCCCTGTAGAGCGCGAGTTTCGGATAGCGCGGCAGGCCGTGTTTGCGCACGATCTCCGCGATCTCCTCATCCGTATAGGATTTCTCAATCAATTCGGCTCCCGCTCTTCCGTTCGAAACGTTCCCTTTTGCATGCAGAGGCCCTTCGCTCCACGGGCATTGCCCCGCTTCCCCGCTACTACGGCCTCATCCGACTACTGCTCTCGCTTGCGCTACCGGCAGTTCTCCCAAGTTCCCTTGCAGGACTTTCAAAGCACGCCGCCCCCTTTGCCCCGCCGCGCCCCCGCAGCCCAAATCGATTTGGCCGCGAGGTGTTGACTTCACACATAGAGACTTGCTGGTCACGCGGATTTAGAGTTAACGAGACTTTACGTAGGAAGTTCACTTGCGTTGCGGCTTACTTCTTCGTCAGACAGGACTCCCGCACATCAGTCACCCTTTGCACAGCCTGCCCTCCTAATCGTATGTCGATTTCTTTACGATTTAGCTCCTTTCAGCTAATAGTCCATGCCGAG
>JAZQQH010000045.1:0-5866 GCA_045628985.1 Bacteroidales bacterium
GGCCATAGAGCGCGTCACGCTCCTTGTCAGCCGCCTCCATATCAGCGGTATACATGCTGCCCTGAGCCTTGAGGACGATGTCCTGCTCCTGGTTAACAGCGTTCTTGAACTCGGTGAACTGAGCGGCGCTCAGTCCCAGATCCTCCGCACCGAGAGTGGTGATGGCCACCACGGTGTTGTTGAAGAAGGATACGTGCTCCGCGTTGCGGAGCGAGAGGAATGGTAGAGAATTTACACTAAGCATAAAAAAGAGATAATTAAAAGAGATGGACCCTCCCCCGACCCCTCCGCAAGGGAGGGGAGTAAATAGTACTCTAGTCGGAAGCCCTCTGCACTGGTGCCAAGTGCATGAGGGTGGCACCTCTTCCCAAGTGGTAATCACTCCCCTCACTTGGGAGGGGACGGGGGAGGGTCCTTTTTGACGCTGCAAAGATACACACCTTTTTCCTCCCCTTCCCCGTTATCTCGCCATTCTCGCCGTTATCCTTCCATATTCGCCGTTATCGCTGTTTATAGCGGCTCACCAACATGATCGATGAGGATCTGGTACTGTTCCTCGGTCATGAACTTGCCACGATCACGATACCCTGTGGCATGGAGCGCGTCACGAAGAGCTTTGTCGGAGGCGATCCAGTAGCGGAGGTTGCGCGAGGCGGTGGCGTAGCTCTTGTCGGGGAAGTACTGCATGGCGATCTGAAACTTGGTATACTTCTCGGATGGCCTGGTTCTGAGGCGTTTAGGAGTCTGCTTCTTATTCATGTGATATTTCGACTAAATCAAAGGTGTCAATGAGTTCTTGGATCACAGAGTCATCGGAATGAGCGGATGGTGGTTGTGGCGATTCCTCTTTGTGCAGCGCGTCATTACTTTCATCCCGGCTCTCTATCAAGAAATCAGCGATGTCGATCTTTCGCGACTTCTCTTCTGGCGTAGCGAAATCCTCCAGCAGGTCGCTGATGCTGATGTCGAGACCTAGCTGGCGACGCGCCTCGTTGGCGATATTCTGCCACGTCTGGAAGGTCTTACCGTCGGGATCGGTGTCGGGGAAGAGGATGACTTTGTGTCCGAGGAGAGGTGCGAGTTTATCAAGCGTCAGCTGACCTTCGCCGCCTGAGGCGAGCCAGATGGGACCAGGACGGAGCTGAGACATGATGACGGCGGTCTTCTCGGCTTCGACGAGGCAGATCAGTTTTTCATTTTTCCCTTCTCCCTTTTCCTTCATCAGGTGTAGGCCGAAGAGACACTGTGTCGCCTGCCATTCCTGCGACAATAGGAACTTGCCGTCGGCGCCTTTGAGGCGGTATCGCATCAGCCAGCCCATCCACTGAGCGCCGTGGTCTTTGAGGCGATGGCAGTCAGCGCCATACTGCATGACCTTGCCGTCGCGGACGCGGCCGTCAGTGTCGATCTGCCAATAGATGACACAGCCATCTTTCATGGCGCCGAGATGGTACAAGTCGGCGGCACATGCGGCTTGCTCAGGAGTAAGGATGCCAGCGCTGACGAGGCTCTGCACGAAAGAACTGTTGTTGCTTCGGCACTTGGCGAGGTATTCGTTGGGGATGAAATCCATTTTGGGTTTTGTGTGAAGTGAGGGTAAGAGACATTTGTTGCTCGGTTTGCGAGCGTTGATCCAGTCTTCTCTGGCGCGTCGGCCTGCAAGCGTAAGATGATCGTCGAGGTTGATCCCGAGCTCCTTGGCCTTCTTCAGCAGCCAGGCGAGGTTCTCGTCGGAGGTCTTCTTGATGGCCTTGGTGAACTCGCGATCGTTCTCCCTAAACTTGTAGGTGGAGCCTTGCGAGGCGAGCTTGTGAAAACTGGCTCTCAGTGACTCTCCCCCTCCTGCCATCGAGTACATCAGCGCGAGCCAGTCGAGGCGCCGCTCAGCGAGGTTGGCGCCGGTGTCATAGATGGCGTTGGCGAGGGAGGTGAGGTTGTATTTGTCGGAGATGTTCATTCAGTGAGGAGTGTGAAGTGAGGGTTTTCTAAGACCCGCTTCGTACCCCAGTATTGTTACTAGCCCCCCTTATGGGGGCTGTAACTATATACTGTGGGGTCTCAGCAGTGGTCTAAAGGCTCTTCAAAAGATGGGCCGATGTAGTACCATTTGCCATCGGAGTCTCTCTCCATCTGATTGCCTGAATATTTTTTGAGACACATGGCCACATGACGGTCAAATCCATAGTAGTCGCAAAGATACTTAATCATATCATTCCATCCAAGGTGATTGTCTCTCATTGCATTCCATAGCAGCCATTGGGCATCTCCTGGGCTTGTGGTAAACGTGCCATGATGGCGTGTCTCAATCAGGGTTTCTTTTGGAAGAGATTCCTCCTGGATAACAACCTGTTCTTGATCAGCCTTCCAAATCTCCGGTATGCCAATCTCCTCCACTCTTCCCGTAGCATCGATATACGTCTTTGAGAAGACCTTGAAGCGGATCGCTTCTTCGAGCGGACGGGTACGGGAGCGTGTCTGGGTGAACTCAAAGATACCTCCTTCACTACGCGTCGACTCCCATACTTCACCCGCCTTGTTAGCCAGTTCGGTACCCAGATGGCCTCGCATGTTATTGTCATCTTTCGGCTTGTTCTGGTGCAGGATACAGGCGATGCTGCACGGTAGGCGTTCGTGTAGTTTTTTCTCTTTGGCTTCCTCGGCCGATACGCCACTGGAAAGTCGCATCACTTCGAGAACAATCTCGGCCGACTCGCGCACATCGTTGAAGTCGTCGATGAAGTCACGGATACCATCGAGGATAACAAAGTCTGGACGGAAACTATCGAACATCACCTGCAAGACAATTCGCATGGAAGGCTTATCACCCCACTCGCGCAGGTTGAGGAACCGGATCTGATCGGCCGTCGGCTGGAAGCCACACATCATGTCAATGCCACGGCTGACGGTGCGGGTGGAGATACGCGCCTGCTCGGTGTCGATCCAGAGGATGCGGAGGTTCTGCTCAAGGGCTTTCATTCCTTCATATTCTCCTCGGAGCATGGCGGTTGCGATGATTCTGCACGCGGTGGTCTTGCCGCATTTCTCCTTGCCGGACAAGGCGATGAGATCGCCTCGCGGAAAACACTTCACGCCATTGATCTCCAGCAGATGTTTCTGCTCGATAAGCTGTGTGTCGCGATCGATGAAACACTTCTCGAGCTTCGCCACGACCTCATCCCACTCCGGATGTGCCGACACCTCCTTGGCGTCAAGCTGCTTGATCTCTGCGTCTAATAATTCGAGATTGTTCATTCTGTGTCAATGGTTGTCTGGCCTCCCATCCGCCGCCAAGTGGCAGGCGATTTGAAGGCGATCATCTCTCCTGAGTTATTGTAATATCGCCAGAACATACCAGAGCGTTCTACGAGCTTGAAAACGGACGAGATACGGTAGGCGTAGTGAAGACGGCGACCGAGGCGCCACAGGCCGTTGGAGCGGCGATAGATACCTTCTTCGTCGAGGTACTCCTGAAAGTCGGTACCGAAGTACAAGGCCTTCAGATTACGTAGCTGCTGAGGGGTGAACTTCTGCTCACGGGCAAGGTTCTTCAGGAGCTTGGAAAAACCGAGTTGCGTGTAGCATTTTCCCTCGCGGTGAGGGTAACGGGTTGGTGATTTCCACATAGCTTTATTTTTCACTTTTCCTTTTTCACTTTTCCCTCATCCCCAGGATGAACTTTCCCCCATCCGACATCGAATAGTAAGTAAGCTCCAGAAGACGGCCGAGCGTGAGTGTAGCATAATGAGCCTCCTCTCCTACCAGATAGGCGCTGAAGCTATCCATCACCAGATCATCCTGGATGCGCTGGAAGCTGACATTACGTCGGTCATGAGTGTGGCCAGGATCCCCCTTGACCAGAGGTCCGACGCTGTGGATCTTGACTTGTACGGTTTTATAGTGTTTCATTTTTCTGTTCTTATTTAGTTTATTATTGCCTGGATAATCCAGTAATTATCGTCCTGAATTTTCAGTATACAAATTTACTGATAATTATTGAATTATCCAAATATTTCGGCCAGAAAATGCTATTTATTTCGGGTATTTTCTCGGACGGCCTTTAGGTCTCTTCTTCGGAGCTGAAGTAACTACGAAGTCGATCTCTATCTCATGGTAGAACACCTTGAGCAACTGCTGGATACGCTGGCTGTCGGTCCTACGTCCGGGGGTATGGACGAGCTTGACCAGGAAGTAGATCCACGACTTCTTGCATCGCATATAATCCTCGAAGGTGAGCTCATCGAGCGTCTTGCCGAACGACATGGCTACCTCTACGCGGATATCCATCGGCGTATACTCCAGGCCTGCCATCACGCCTTGGAGGAATGGGGTCTCAACGGTCATTGCAAACATAGTCGTTCATGCGGGTTAAATAGTAAGCAAGAAATGTTTTAATGGTCTCGTATTCTGTGGATTCTGGTACGAGATTCATCTTATCGATGATGCCATAGACGAAGCCACCGTGGTAGGTCTTGATACAGTAGTGTATGTCGTAGAGAATGGCCGCAAGGAGACACTGGCCTTCCACGGAACTGATCTGAGGTTGCTCGTCGTCGTCCGGATTGAGCATGCCATCGTCGCCGATGGCGCGGAAGATCTCCATAGCCACCTTATAATGGGTGTGGCTGATGGCATGCAGATAGTTGATATACAGGAGCGGCGTGAGCGTGAGCTGCATATAATAGAGCGCGCTACAGACGATACTCTTCTTCATGGGATCCTTGATACGATCCATATCGAAGTTCTTCTTATTTTCAAATTCTTTCTTCATTTTTTGTTTTGTTATTTATGGTTATGCCACGCCGCAGTGAGGGCCCATCACGCTTTGTTTTGGCGGTGCAAAGGTGAGAAGAAAAAAACTGGGAAACAATAGGTATGTACACAGGGAGGCTCCTCGTGTACAATGAAATGCACAAGGAGCCTCGGAAAACACTATTTTGACCTAAATCAGGCCCAATAATGTGTAAAAACAGGATTGAATGAAGGCGTTCAGTTCATTGACGCGCTCTTTCAGATTCAGCTGGATGGCGATATCCAGATGATGCTTGAGGATGATGATGAACGTCTGGTAATAAAAGAGGACGTTTCTTGATGGCGTTTTGCCATCACGGATCGACATTAACGTATTGCGATGCAGATTGTATTGCTCTTGCAGTTGATAGTCGTTTATTTTGAGGATGTCTGTGATATAATTTAATACACGAGTAAGCTCATTATTGTTAATAGGGAGCGTAATATTTGGCACGGATGCACATTGTGTTATACCGGCAGGTGATCCCATCACAGAATACTGCCAGCAAGAGTAAGAAGATTATGCGCTTCCGGATTCGCGAAAAATAAAAATTGGAGGGGACGATAGTAATGCAGTTCCGTCGTAGACTTCGAATAAGGTGGATCAGAAATTATGCTGAGTCAAAAAATGCATGCGATCGTAGATAAGGCGCACCTGACCAGGTGCCGTTATCGCGTGGAGAAGTCTACTGTCTGTTTTGTATTGATAAGTGGGTGTGCGAAAAACAACTTGGTATTCTTTACACGTTGTTAAAAAGGTTATTATTGCGCTGCAAAGTTAGCGATTTAATTTTGTAAAACAAAATTAACCTCACGTTTTTTGATGTTTTTCCGCATATTTCCGCCACCACATCGCCAAAACCTCACATCCTGCCACACGGAGGTGCCAGAAATCGGCCGTGCGATACCTTCCGTCGCCGCAGAAGGTATCCCCCGTATCACGAGGGTACTGAAAAACTCTCCATATAGCATCGTTCATAAAAAAGGATGCACAAATGCAGCTCAAGTGTTGCATATGTGCATTCTTTTTCGTATCTTTGCAGAGAAAATCTGAAGATATGTTGTCACAAGAGCAAAC
>JAZQQH010000046.1:0-44985 GCA_045628985.1 Bacteroidales bacterium
CAGTGTTACAGTGTTACAGTTCGGTTTTTCCTAAAAAAGGGGAGAATTTATTCTTTATATATATATTTATATATATAAAAATTTGACTTTGAGTTTTTTGGGCAAAAATCATAACTGTAACACTGTAACAACTGTAACAAAGTGTGGAGTGAGGAGTTAGGAGTGAGCAGTTAGGAGTGAGGAATGGTCAGCCGCGCGAGATCAATTTGATTGTGGTGCACTGCACGGACACGAAGCCTTCGTAGGATTTTACGATCGAGAAGCTCAAGGCTTGCCCATGCTTCGATGTGGCAAAAGAATACCCGGCAGGCAATCTCTGATGCGGGATTGCTTGCCGGGGAAAGCTGAGAAGGAATTCCTGATGCGGGATTGCTTCGCGGGAAAAGCTGGGAAAGATTTCATGGCCGTGAAATGGTTCTCAGCTTTCCTGCGAAGCAATTTTGCAAAGGGTACTGCCTTCCAGGCAGTTTTGTCTAGTCTTTTGGATACCGAGGGCTTTGCCCCCGGTTACTCACCGCCCTTCGGGCTGTACAGCCTTCCAGGCTGCGCTTGTTACAGTTGTTACAGTGTTACAGTTGTTATTTTATCAGTATCTGTTCGGTCACCTTCTCGATGGTGCCGTCTGGGAGATAGCGCTGGCGAGTGAGCTCATAGGTGCCGGCCTCAGAAGGGAGGGGGAGGGTGATGGCTCCGGCTGAGGCGCAAGGGTTCCAGTAGAGTGTGCCTGCGGTATTCTCGGCCGGGTAGATGAAGTCGGGATGATCCTGCGGAAACTGATAAGAGACGAGGCGCGAACCTGCATCGATCTTATAATTAGAGAGTCGTCCACGCTGCGAGATGAAGTTGATGACACCCTGGCAGATGGTGTTGCCAAAAGTATATCGGTCGGTGAAAATCTGCACGTACTTGAGCAGTCGCGCATCATACTCCAGGATCTCGTCAATGTCGTAGACAGGCATGCCATCAAGGAGGACAAGGGCTGGCCAGCGGGAGAAATCGTGGGTGTAGGGGTCGATGGTATAGAGCTGATTGACACCATTCTGCTTGGAGCGATGGACGCCTCGGATAAACTCAACAAGGATCTCGCGCACCGTGCTGAACTTGGTCCACTCGTCCAGATCATAATGATGATGAGGGGTGGCAGACATATAGTCGACACTGAAGTTGAGCGAATCTATGCCGCGCCATTCGGTGATAGCCTGTTCACGCTGAGCGGAGAGGCTGCGGCGCTGCAAGTCTTCCTCCGAGCAATAGACCTGGAGGGAAGGAAGCGACTGAGGGAGGACACGGGCAAACGGAGAGATGAACTCCATGTTGATAGGCTTGCCGGCCTCGTCATAACTGTTGAGGATGGTGGGGAGGGTGCCGTTCAGTCCGCTGGTATAGTAGAACCAGGAGCCATCGGCCTGCCATTGGCCATCATAGACGGTAGCCATACGTCCCACCATGACCAGACGGGTGGTGGTAACGGTCTGATGGGTAGTAGGTCGGCCCATGACGATATGGCCCTCAGCCTCAGGGATAAAGATGCCTTGCGAAGTGGCAGGACGGAGGGCTGGCAACTCGTTGTAAGAAGGTGTCAGCAGGTCGCGACGAGTGAGCGAGAGGGTGCAGCCCTGCCAGTCAGATGGAATCTGTGCGGTGTAGGCCTGGCCCGATTGCCATTCGGTGACAGGCAAGGTTTTCTGCTCAGGGAAACTGTCGGCTGGCAGATAGATGATATCGTCGGCTCGCACCACGCGGAGCGGATTGACCACAGAGATCAGTTTGCGGAAGAAGTGCTCCTGCCCCTGGTTGCGCATCAGACGGGTATAGACGCTGAGCTGGTAGTTGCCGCTGTGCATGGTGGCAGGGAGGGCGATGTCTGCCCAGCCACAGCCATGGGTCAGCTGTACCATGCCTTGTGCACAGATGCGGTGAGCGTCAGAGATCTCGACGTAAGCCACCTTGCTCAAGTCGGCTGGGCGGTGCTGGGTATCGGTGATGTCTATGCGGATATGCAGGCGTTCGCCGGTCAGGTAGCATTCCTTGTCGGTGATGGCGTGAGCAAGCTCCTGCGCCTTCAGTGGAAGGAGGGAGAGGAGCAGCATGAGGGTCAATATCTTTCTCATTGAGGTCATGAGGTTTTGTGGTTGTAAGGTCTTGAGATTCAGAAGAGGTTATTCTTCATCCCAGAAGTCCGGTTTATCGAATGTAGCACCCCAGGTGGTAGCATCTACGCCCCAGCGTTCGATCCATTGAATGGTGCCTGGCATAGGGTCATAGGTCAGGATGCGGAAACCCTTGCCATAGAGCGAGAATGGGTCAGGACCCATCTCGTTGACTTCTTCATCGGTCAGGATCTTTGGGATGCGAGACAGGCGATAGCCCACTTCACGGCTGGTGATGAAGAGTCGCTGCTGCACGGCATTGAGCGTCACACCGATATAGCCGATGGCCTTTGACTGTCCGTCGCTGCATCGGATGTTGGATGGCAGCTCTGAAGGCTGTGGCGTGAACAGGCCGCCCATGTCGTCGGACTGACGCTGAGCCAGCTGCTCGTACTCGAATTGCTCGCGCGAGATGGCTCGCTGTCTGACCGTGATACAATACTTGCGGTTGAAACGGTTATCCATGTTATCGAGCGAAATGAGACGCAGGTTGTGGATTTCGTTGTTGGTGAAGTCGACGTTGTTGCCAATGACCGACGGATGGTTCAGATCCTTGCACCAGCCACGGTTGAGCAGGGTTGTTGCCTCCACGATTTCGTCCTTCTCCTGATCGTAGTCCCAGAGTGATTCATAAGGGGTTACGATCTCCCAGTTCTCCTGATAATCCCACTGGAAATACAGCAGTTCGCCAGGGCCATTGGTGATAGGAGTGATGAGAATATCGACCTGCTTATCATCGCGAGGTTGCTCGAAGTGAAGGTCTGAGATGGCTGGAGTCTGCAGCGGCTTGGTGGGGGTGGACTGGTAGGTGCGACCTTCCCATTCGATCTCGATCCAGTACTCCTGCTGGCTATTGAGTTCGCCGAGCGTTACCTGATACATGCCGGCCTCTTTCTGGGTGGCAGGGAAGCGCGAATTGTCTGAGCCACAGACGGTGAGGCGTGCATCGGTGATCTTGCGGCCCATAAGCTCTTCGGCTGTAGGATTGAGCGACAGGGAGCGTCCCAGATAGAAATCACAGTCGCTCTGTCCGCAGATGGTACCCTCAACGACCAGATACTGCAGGTCGTTGTCTGGCAGGTTGGCCTCAAATTCGTCAATGCACGAGCTGAGACAGAAACTGGCCAGCAGCATGGCAATGAAGCGAGGGAGCGTATATTGCTTGAATGACATAATCAGAACTTGATATTATAGGAAACGAATGGAATAGGAGCACCGAAGATCGAGAGCTTATAGCCCTGAATGCCACCCTTCTGCGCCTGATAGTAGACCGAGTAGGCGTTGCGACGGCCCAGGAGGTTATACACACCGATAGAGAACCAGCTATGGGTCAGGACGGTGAGGTGGTGGGTTGGCTCGATGTTGAACGAAGCGTCCATGCGGAAGTAATCGGGCAGACGATAGCTGTTGCGATCAGAGTAGAACGGGATGAGACGGTTCTGCTGAGTGTCGAAATACTGTCCGACAGGAATGGTCGTAGGTCGGCCCGTGCTATAGTCGGCATTGAGCGAGAGGCTAAAACGCTGAGTGAACTTATAGTTGCCCACGAACTTCAGCTCATGCGGACGGTCATACTCGGCTGAGAACCAGTCGCCGCCATTGATGACCGACTGCGCGTTGGCGACATCCTGCTGCTTGAGCTGTGTGCGAGAGTAGCTATAGCTGATCCAGCCATTGAGCTTGCCGATAGGCTTGCGCAGCTGCAACTCAATGCCATAGGCGCGGCCATGAGTGGCGAGGACGTCTTCTTCGAGGCTTGGATTCATGATCAGCTGACCTGCGCTGCGATAGGTGAGGTAGTTGTTCATCTGCTTGTAGTAAGCCTCGACGCTGACTTCGTACTTGCGGTCTTCGGTCTGGTAGTAATAGCCGGCAGCAATCTGGAAACCATCCTGAGGCTTGATGAAGCTGCTTGAGAGCGTCCAGGTATCGGTTGGCGACATGATGCTGGTGTTCGACACCTTATGTATATATTGATGCATGGTGTTGAAACCGAGCTTGACCGACTGGTCGTCAGTGATGTTGTAGCTGGCCGAGAGACGGAACTCCGGCGCCTGATAGGTATGTTCCTTGCCTTCCTGCATGGCGTTGAACATGGCATAGCGCACACCACCGGTGACTTTGAGCTGCGGCGTGATGGTCCATTGATCCTCGATGAAGAGAGCTGACTCGAGCGCCTGCTCCTTGTCGAGCTGCTTGTCGGCGATGAAAGACTTGCCGCCTATCGGTCCGTAAGTGCCAGGATTGACGTCATAGAGGAGCGACTGCAAGCCCATCTGCAGCTGGTGGCTGTCATTGAGCTTGTAGGAAACGTTGCCCTTGAAGAAATACTGGTTGATGGCGAAGGTGAGACGTGCAGCCTCGTAAGGCGACTCGCTCTCGTCATTGAAATAGTCATAATGATCGAAGCCTGCGGTGATGGTGCTGCTGACGCGGTCATTGTAACGGCTCTTGAGCTCGAAGGAACCATTGCCGTTGGTATATCCGTACTTGTTGTAAGGCGAGAATGCGAAACGGTCGTTGCTGTAATAACCGTAGATGTTGAGGCGATGATTGCGAGAGAAGTTGATGGCCAATGTGCCGCTGAGGTCCCAGAATCCGGCTGTGCCATCTTTGTAACCACTCTTCTCAGGGATCATCTTGAGCATCCAGTCGCTGTAGGTGGTACGTCCGCCAAGGAGCAGAGAGGCCTTGTCTTTGACGATAGGAGCCTCTAGCGTCGCCTTGCTGGTGAGAAGTCCGATGCTGGCCGAGCCATGCCACTGCTGACGGTCGGCAATCTTGCTGGTGATGTTCATGACCGATGAGATACGTCCGCCATACTGGCTGGGAATGCCGCTCTTGTAGAGCTCGGTCTCGCCGATGACGTCAGAGTTGAAGGCCGAGAAGAGTCCGAAGAGGTGCATCGGATTGTAAACCGTGTTGTTGTTGAGCAGGATGAGGTTCTGATCAGAGGCTCCACCACGTACGTTGAAGCCGCTGGAAGCTTCGCCCATTGACTTGACGCCTGGGAGGGTCTGTACCATCTTCATGACGTCAGCCTCGCCCAAGGCCAGCGGGATGTTCTTGAGCTGAGCCGGACGGAACTTCTCCATGCCGACCTGCACGGCGTTGACCTTCTGCTGGAAGCCGGTGACCATGACCTCCTCGAGGATGTGCTTCTCGCGGATAGGGTCCAGCTGCCCGGTGACTGAATAATCGTCGGCCAGATACTCCTCATAAGCATCATATTGTGCGATGCTACCCTTGCTGAATGAGCGATAGGAAGGCAGGCCTGTGACCAGTTCACGCTCAGCAAAGGCGTCAGCTGGAGCAGGGAGGGCCTGATATTTGTTATCTGAAATCTGATCTTTGCTATCTGCTATTTGATACTTGCCTCCTGAGGCTTCCATCAGCTTGCCTAACTGCACGGTACAGAGCGCCAGGCTGATGGGGGCGAACTGAGAGTTGTACTTCAGGTGATTCTTCTTGCTGAAGGTCTTCAGTTGCTTCTTAAACTCCGGATAGAGCTTGCCGAGGCTGTTGACGGAGTGCACTTCGGTAAGCTGTGCAGGGTCGATGACTGTGGCATTGAGCGCGGCTGTAGGAATCAGATAATAGTTGTCTGAGACGGCCAGATTCTTCAGCGTGTGCATATCGACAATGACGTCGGCAGTCTTGAGCTTCCTGCGCTTCATCACCAGGCTGACCTCCGGACCTTCTTGCAAAACGCGCATAAAGTAGTCGCCGATACGGACATGACGATATCCCTCGGTTATAAAATAATCGATATGAGCCTGATCGGGGACGATGGCTAAGCCACGGACAGGAGAGATGACCGAGACAAGATTCTGATATACGTCGTATCGGATGCTGACATGAGGGTAGAGGACTCCTCTGAAACTGATGGAACCTTCGTGCACGTCACTATCTGACCAGAACGGTTGTCCGGTCCACTGCTTGTTATTGAAAGGAGGTTCGATACGTCCTTGGAAAAGAATGGCATGGTCTCCTGCTTTCTGAAGATAGGAATCGATGGAGAGCGCCTGTCCCTGAGCCTGAAGCGCTGCACCTGAAGAGAGCGCCAACAGCATGGACAATAAAATTCGGTGTTTCATTACCCAAAAAGAAGTTTTTATGCGTGCAAAGATAACACAAAAAGACAAATTATGCAAATTTTTGTAATATGAATTCAGCAAATGTCCTCATTTTTTCTCTCGAAGAATTCTTTTGGCAACCTTTTCTTTCAAAGAATTTGAAAACTCTACGATACTTGTTTATCTTTGCACTATGAAATCTTATATCTTTACCCTTCTTGCTTTACTACCTGTACAAGCAGTTGCTCAGGACTATAGCAAGCTGTCAAGTTATGTGCGACAGCTGGCTCATGAGCGTGTGCAGCAGTCCGAAACCCGTGCACAAAAGTCCTTGGATCCTTCTCCGCGTATGGTCATGCTGGTGCGTGGCGAAGAGAGCGTACTGGCTCCCTATTGCCTGACTCACCAGGGTGATCTGCATCTTTGCAGCCTCTCGGTCGATGAGGCTATCGCTTTGTCGGTCAGTGACAAGGTGAGCCGTATACAGGCCTCGCCAGCACAGATGTCAGTGAACCTTGATACGCTGACAAAGATTACGAATGTAGTTCCGGCCTGGCAGGGAAATCGTCTGCCACAGGCCTATACGGGCAAGGGGGTGTTGGTCGGAGTTCCTGATATAGGTATCGACTATAAGCATCCGGCCTTCCGTGACGATACTGATGGCCATCTTCGCATCGTCCGAGCTTGGGATAAAATTGATCTGACCCAGGATGCTTCCTTCCATAAAGGAAGTAATTTCCCGATGGGAGTCCTGTATACATCACCAGAAGCTATCCTGGCCAAAGGACAGAGCATAGACAGCTACCTGGCTACCCATGGTACACAGACCACTTCGGTGGCAGCAGGCTCAGCCGCCGGTACTCCTTATCGGGGTGTGGCTTATGAGGCTGATATCTATTCAGTGTGCGAAAAGGTCTCAAACAATCAAGATGCGGTGGATGTACTGTATCGTAGCTACTACACCGATGAGGATAAGCTCCTCTCGTACAGCAATATCTTTGCCTATGCCGATAGCGTGGGGCAGCCTTGCGTAATCAACTATAGCATCGGAGGCAAGCAGGATATGACCGATGAAGATTTATTTATTAATCAGTATCTGGAGCGCTTGCTGACGCCTGGTCACCTGCTGGTGGCTTCGGCGGGAAATGATGGTAAGGAAGCTCGATATATGTATAAGCCTAAGGGTGTGACCTCGGTGGGTAGTGGCGTGTATTCTTCCCAAGCACAATCGGTTATCAATGTTAGTACGACTGGCAAACTGACCATGCGTCTGACCAACTGGTCATCAGACACTCCTGCTACTCATGATGTGGTACTTGATATGGTGCCAGGTGAAAGTGCCAGCGCTTCGGGTTTGAAATGGTATGACTACTCAAAGACGGATACGTTGCCAGAGCTATACGATATGAACATCCAAGTTTATAGTGGCTATGATGGCTTTGACTCCACACGTGTCGGATATGACATCTTCTTGACCTATCCCGATAAGCATCTGTATAAGAGTGCAAAGTGCACCGTGGAGTTTATCGGCGAGCAGGTCGATGCAAGAATCTTTACACAGGACGGTCAATTCATTGAATTTAAGAATGATACTGTCGAGATGAATGATGCAGTGCCAAGCCTTGGAACCTTGAATTCGCCAGGTTCATTGCCTGCCGTAATCACTGCCGGTGCTACGTCTCACAGGATAGACTGGATCCGATTTGACGGCAAGCGGGATGTCTATGCGTATCCGGCTCCACACGGTGACCGTGCCACCTTCTCGGCGTGTGGACCTTCGTTGCATGGCTTCACCAAACCCGATGTGATGGCTCCTGGCGTGAGTGTGGCTTCGGCTCTCAATAGTACCTATGTCAACGAGAATCAGAAAGATATCAAGAATAGTATCGTATACTCTGGCCTGTCGGACGGCAACACCTCGTATCAATGGGGCGTGAATTGTGGAACTTCTTTCTCAGCTCCGGTAGTAGCCGGCATTCTGGCCCTCTGGCTTCAGGCAGATCCTACGCTGACGCAAGACCGTGTGAAGGAAATTTTTGCCAAGACCTGTCGTCAGGAGGATTCTATGCTGACGCTCAAGACTTCTCTCCCTGGTGTCTGGCCAAACAATGAGTGTGGCTATGGCGAGATTGATGCTTATGCAGGCTTGCTCGAGATCCTCGGGTTGACAAGTATTCCGGAACTCTCTACCCGTCAGCTTCAGCGCGTGAGCGTCGTTTCTGCGGTCAATGGTCAGATTGTTCTTTCTGTCGATGAGGCTCCTGCTCAGTCACTTGTCTGTCGCGCCTACGCCGTCTCTGGTCAGCTGTTGGCTGAAGGAAGACTCCAGGCTGGAGAGCAAAAGATTACCCTCCAACTGCCAGCATACACAGGAGTGGTAGCCGTACAGGTGGAGGGTATGGGTTCGACGTTAATCCGAGTGGAATAATCCTACTTTCTTAGTTTGTCAATGATCATGGCGATGGCTCCATCGCCAGTGACGTTGCATGCTGTTCCGAAGGAATCCATGGTGACATAGAGCGAGATCATCACCGCTTGGAGTTCAGCAGAGAATCCTAAGTTGGAGTCGAGCAAGCCGAGAGCTGCCATGATAGCACCGCCAGGAATGCCAGGAGCTGCAATCATCGTCACACCGAGCATGAGGATGAAACTCAGGAACATAGGCAAGTCGTATGGCATATCGGTCATCATCATCAGTGCCAGCGAGCAAGAGACAATCTTGAGCGTAGAACCACTCAGATGGATGGTGGCGCAAAGCGGGATGACGAAGCCTGCTACTTCTGGTCGCACACCATTGGCAATGGTCTGTCGGAGCGTCACTGGGATGGTGGCAGCCGATGACGACGTACCTAAGGCCGTGAAGTAGGCTGGCATCATGCGCATCAGAGCGTGGAACGGAGACTTGCGTGCCACGATTCCTGCAATGGCGAACTGCAGCAGGAGCAGGATGGCCGTGAAGAGGAAGATCAGGACGATGATCTTGAGGAACGCACCAATCACCACACTGGCCTGACCGGTGGCTGACATGTTGTTGAACAGGCCGAAGATATAGAACGGCAACAGCGGGATAATAGCCTTCTCGAGCGTATGCTGCACGATGGAACGAAGCTCCGAGAATATGCTGTTGAGTCCTTTGGCCTCGAAGGCTGCAATACCCAGACCTAACATGAAGCTGGTGACCAAGGCGGTCATTACTGGCATGATAGGAGGAATGTCGATGGTGAAATAAGCCGGGAAGGCGTCACTGGTCGTATTGGTCAGTGACGGGAACATCACGCCGTCAAGTATTTTCGGAAAGAGCGCCGTGGTGAAAGTATAGGAGAAAAGTCCGCTGGCCACCGTGAAGATATAAGCCATACCTGCCGTGATGGCCAGCCACTTACCTGCTCCCTTTCCAACCTCCGCAATGGCCGGAGTGACCAATCCCACAATGATGAGCGGGATGATGAAACGTAGCAACTGATCAAAGACCGAGTTGAACGTATTGAAGGTACGTACACACCAATCTGGCATGAACTGACCTAAAGTGGCGCCAAGGATGATGGCGATGATAATGCGGGGGAGGAGGGGAAGTCTTTTCATACTAAATATCAATACTGGCACTCTGTCTCGAGAATGCGCTTGATGACGGTTTCTGCAGAGATCTCGCGGTTAGCAGCCTCAGGGATGACAAGGCTGCGAGGACCTTCGATAACGTCGTCAGTAACAATCATGTTGCGACGTACTGGCAGACAGTGCATGAAGTGAGCATCGTTGGTCACAGACATCTGACGCTCGCCGACGGTCCAGCTGCGCCAGTCCTCGTTAGGATAGAGCTCTGGGAAATCCTTCTCAAGGTTCTTGCCATAATGAGCGTCCTCGAAGCAGCTCCAGTTCTTGGCATAGACGAAGTCAGCGCCTTCGAAAGCCTTCATCTGGTCATACTCGATGGTAGCGCCTTCGGTGAAGCGTGGATCAAGCTCATAGCCATGTGGCTGAGTGACAACTACCTCATAGCCAGCAGCAACGGCAAACTGAGCGAATGAGTTAGGTACAGCCTGTGGCAGTCGGCCAGGATGTGGAGCCCAGGTCATGACTACCTTCGGACGAGCCTTCTCCTTATGCTCCTCGATGGTGATGATGTCAGCAAAAGCCTGCAATGGATGGCCAGTAGCACACTCCATCGAGAAGACTGGCTTGCCTGAGTACTTGATGAACTGGCTGAGGATCAGCTCCTCATAGTCGTCCTTCTTGCTCTCGAACTTAGCGAAAGAGCGTACACCGATGATGTCACAGTAGCTGGCCATGACAGGGATAGCCTCGAGCAGGTGCTCAGCCTTGTCGCCATCCATGATGACGCCACGCTGAGTCTCAAGCTTCCACGCGCCGGCATTGACATCAAGAACGATGGTGTTCATGCCAAGGTTCTGAGCGGCCTTCTGGGTAGAGAGTCGGGTACGAAGGGAATTATTGAAGAAGATGAGCAGACAAGTCTTGTTCTTGCCAAGATGCTGATAGCCATAGCGATTAGCCTTGACCTCAAGGGCCTCCTTGATAGCGGCCTGCAGGTCGCCGAGGTCTTGTACGTTCTGATAATAACGCATAGTTTGCTTTGTATAAGGAAAAGTTAATTCTTGATCTTCGCATCCCTTCCACGGTACCGTGACAGATATGCCATGATCCTCGCATCCCTTCCACGGTACCGTGGCAAGGATGCCATCGTCTCGGCATCTCCTCCACTGTACGGTGGGGAGGATGCCACGATCCTGTCATCTCCTACGCTGTACGGTGGGGGAGATGCCTTGGTCAGGGAAGGTACTACGCGAATCCGCGCGAACCTATTTTATAATATTAAAGAGTTAAAAAGCGAAACAAGTCCTTTTTAACTCTTTAATTATTCAGTTCCGATTGATCCGGAGAGGATTAATCGTTATATTTCTTGATAATCACCGAACCATTGTGGCCACCGAAGCCGAAGGTGTTGCTAAGAGCGGCACGTACGGTGCGCTTCTGAGCCTTATTGAAGGTGAAGTTGAGGTTGTAATCAATCTCCTCATCCTTATCATCCTCGTTGTGGTTGATGGTTGGAGGTACAATGTCGCACTGAACAGCCTTCACGCAGAACAAAGCCTCAATAGCACCTGCAGCACCGAGAAGGTGACCGGTCATAGACTTGGTCGATGAGATGTTGAGCTTATAAGCAGCCTCACCGAAGATCTCCTTGATAGCCTTAGCCTCAGAGATATCACCTACGTGAGTTGAAGTACCGTGTACGTTGATATAGTCAATGTCTTCTGGCTGCATGTTAGCATCGTTGAGTGCAGCCTCCATGACATACTTAGCACCGAGACCCTCTGGATGGGTAGCTGTGAGGTGATAAGCGTCGGCAGACATGCCGCCACCAACAACCTCTGCATAGATCTTAGCGCCACGAGCCTTAGCATGCTCGAGCTCCTCAAGGATCAGACAGCCAGAACCCTCGCCCATGACGAAACCGTCGCGGCTTGCTGAGAATGGACGGCTTGCATGCTCTGGATCATCGTTGCGGGTAGACAGAGCCTTCATGGCGTTGAAGCCACCAAGACCTGGCTCAGAGATAGGAGCCTCTGCACCACCAGTCACGATCATATCAGCCTTGCCGAGACGGATCAGGTCGAAAGCGTTGATCATGCCATGGGTAGCTGATGCACAAGCACTGACACAACCGAAGTTAGGACCGAGGAAGCCGTACTTGATGCTGAGCTGGCCAGCAGCAATATCAGCGATGATCTTAGGAATGAAGAATGGGTTGTAACGAGGACCACGCTCGTCGCTGTAACCCTTGGTCTCATCGTGGAAAGACTTAATGCCACCGATACCTGAGCTGTAGATGACACCGATGCGCTTCTTGTTGGCAGTCTCAAGGTCGAGACCGCTATCCTTGATAGCCTCGTCAGCAGCAGCAAAAGCAAACTGTGTGTAACGGTCTACGCGGCTTACCTCCTTCTTCTCAAAATAGAGGGTAGGGTCAAAACCCTTGACCTCACAAGCAAACTGAGTCTTGAACTTTGAAGCGTCGATCAAGGTCACAGGACCGCAACCGCTCTTGCCTTCAATAAGGTTCTGCCAAGTTTCCTCGACGTTGAGACCCAGAGGAGTGACGGCACCAAGACCCGTTACTACTACTCTCTTTAATTCCATATTATTTTGCAAAAATTACAGATTACAAATTACTAAATACATCAGTAACTCGCCTTCGGAGATGAATGCTCCCGTATAATAAGGCAAATTACTAACTACAATATCCAACCGAATAAGGCTGGTAATTTGTAATTAGTAATTTGTAATTGCTAAAAAAGATTACTTGTTAGCCTCGATGTAAGCAACAGCGTCACCTACAGTAGCGATCTTCTCAGCCTGATCATCTGGGATGGTGATACCAAACTCCTTCTCGAACTCCATGATGAGCTCTACGGTATCAAGTGAATCAGCACCAAGATCGTTGGTGAAAGATGCCTCGAGGGTAACCTCTGACTCCTCAACACCAAGCTTCTCAACGATAATCTCCTTTACTTTAGCTTCGATTTCTGACATAATTGTATTTATTAAAAGTTAATATTGTTGTATTCTCTTTTCAGTTTCTGTTTTCTTGCTCGATTTTTGTGCAAAAAAACGGGTTTTATTTGGTGGTTTTGCGAATTATTTGTACATTTGTGCCCATAAAAACGCAAAATCACGCTGCAAAGAAACAAAAAAATATCAATGTAGCGAAATTTTTTTATTAGAAAAATAGAAAAAACGCACAAATGCCCCTATTTTGTGCTAAAATGTAAAGTCAAAATGAAAAATATTGCTATTTTTGCCTCTGGTTCTGGTTCGAATGCCGAGAATATCGCCAACTATTTTGCTGATAACGCTGAGGTTAACATCGCGCTTATTGTCTGCAACAAGGCCGACGCCTATGTTTTCGAGCGTGCTAAGCGCCTGGGTATTGACTCAAAGCTGGTCACCAAGGCTGATATGGCCGACAGTGAGGCTGTCCTCTCTTTGCTCAAGTCTTACAATATCGACTTCATCGTCCTGGCTGGCTACCTCCTGCTTGTGCCAAAGTACTTGGTCGACGCTTATCCACGTGCCATTGTCAACATCCATCCTGCACTGATCCCTCTTCACTGTGGCAAGGGTATGTATGGTGACCGTGTGCATGAAGACGTCATCAAGTGTGGCGACAAGGAATCGGGTATCACCATCCATTATGTCAACGAATTCTTCGACAATGGTGATATCATCTTCCAGGCCACCTGTCCTGTGGAGTCAGGCGATGATGCACATGCTGTAGCAACCAAGGTACATGCGCTCGAATATGCACATTTCCCACGCGTCATTGGTGAGACTTTGGCCAAATTATAAGCAGGAATTGTCCCGAAATGTAATGTCGGGTGTATAAAAAAACATAAAAATTGTCGGAATGGTTAATTTTTACCAATTCCGACATTTTTTCGTCGCAAATATTTTGTATTTATACGAAAATTGACTAACTTCGCGCCGTCTAAATACAAATATTTATAAATAATAGAAATGAAAAATAAAAAAGATAGAATTGCTGCTATCCGTGAAGTGATCCAGAATCAGAGCATCGGTAGTCAGGATGAACTTCTTAAGGTACTTGTAACACATGGTTTCGCAGTAACTCAGGCAACACTGAGCCGTGACCTCAAGCAGATGCAGATTGCTAAGATTGCAACTCGCGAGGGTGGATATATGTACGTTATGCCAGATGTGGCAGCTTCGGTCAAGACTAAGGTGGCGCCACATATCATCCCACCAAAGACCGTGGCAGGTGTAGTCAGCATCGAGTGCAGTCAGGTACTCATCGTGGTTCGTACCAAGCCAGGTTATGCCAGCAGCATCGCCTATGATATTGACATGAGCGGTCTGCCAGAGGTTATGGGTACTTTGGCTGGCGACGACACCGTGCTGGTCATTCCACGTGGTGGCTATACTACCAATCAGGTGGCTGAGGCGCTCTGCAATGCACTGCCAAAGGCGCTCTAAGGTAGACAGGAAAGATTAGAAAAGGTATTTTAGTATATACATTATTTAATATATGTGAGGGACAACCTTCTTCGCTGTCCCTTGCATAAACAACCAAGAACCCATTCGTAAAATACGGAAATGGAAGAAATGAAGACTCCTGAGGCTGCACAGCAGCCGGTAATCAGGATTTATGTTGCTGGTAAGCAGCATATCAAATATGTCGAGGAGATCCTTGATGTCATCGAGGAGAGCAGTAAGGCTCGCGGTACGGGTATCGCTCGTCGTAGTCCCGACTATGTTGCTCAGAAGATGATCGAAGGCAAGGCTATCATTGCCCTCTGTGGCGATGACTTTGCTGGTTTCTGCTATATTGAGTCGTGGAGCAACAAGACCTATGTGGTCAACTCTGGTCTGATCGTGAAACCAACCTATCGTGGTTGCGGTCTGGCAAAGCGTATCAAGCGCTTCTCGTTCGCTTATAGCCGCCGCCTGTTCCCAGAGGCTAAGCTCTTCGGTATCACCTCAGGTGCAGCCGTTCTCAAGATCAACAATGAACTCGGCTATCGTCCTGTGACCTTCGAGCAGTTGACCGATGATCCTGCATTCTGGCGCGGCTGCCAGACTTGCGTCAACTATGACGTTCTGCAGCGTACCGACTTCAAGCGTTGCATCTGCACCGCCATGCTCTACGATCCTGCAGAACATCCGGATGAGCAGCTGGAGGATCTGGATAAGATCTGATTTTAATTACGAATCACAAATTACGATTACTTATGGCAAAGAAAGTTGTTGTCGCCTTTTCTGGCGGTCTCGATACAAGTTACAATGTAATGTATCTCACTAAAGAGATGGGATACGAGGTTTATGCAGCCTGTGCAAACACTGGCGGATTCAGTGAGGAGCAGCTTAAGACCAACGAAGAGAATGCATACAAGCTCGGTGCTGTGAAGTATGTCACTCTCGACGTCACCAAGGAGTACTATGACAAGTCGCTCCGTTACATGGTCTATGGCAACGTGCTCCGTAACAACTGCTACCCGATCTCTGTGTCTTCAGAGCGTATCTTCCAGGCTTTGGCCATTGCACGCTATGCTAAGGAGATTGGTGCAGACGCTATCGCTCATGGTTCTACCGGTGCTGGCAATGACCAGATCCGCTTCGATATGACCTTCCTCGTTATGGCTCCAGGTGTAGAGATCATCACTCTCACTCGTGACCGTAACCTCTCACGTCAGGAGGAGGTGGATTACCTCAATGCGAACGGCTACTTCGCTGACTTCACCAAGCTCAAGTACTCTTATAACGTAGGTATCTGGGGTACTTCTATCTGTGGCGGCGAGATCCTCGACTCTACTCAGGGCCTCCCTGAGAGCGCTTATCTCAAGCATCCAACCAAGAGCGAGCCAGAGATTCTCTCTATCGGTTTCAAGAAAGGCGAGATCTGTTCTGTTAATGGTGTTGAGTTCGATGACAAGATCAAGGCTATTCAGGAGGTTGAGAAGATCGGTGCAGCTTACGCCATCGGCCGTGACTGCCATGTCGGTGACACCATCATCGGTATCAAGGGACGTGTAGGCTTCGAGGCTGCAGCTCCAATGTTGATCATCGCCGCTCACCGCTTCCTTGAGAAGTACACCCTCTCAAAGTGGCAGCAGTATTGGAAGGATCAGGTCTCTAACTGGTACGGTATGTTCCTCCACGAGAGCCAGTACCTCGAGCCAGTCATGCCAGATATGGAGGCTATGCTTGAGAGCTCACAGCGTAACGTCAACGGTACTGTTACCCTCGAGCTCCGTCCTTACAGCTTCCAGACCGTAGGCGCTGATACTCCAGACGATCTCGTACACAACAAGCTCGGTGAGTATGGTGAGACTGCTAAGGCTTGGACCTCTGACGACGCTAAGGGCTTCATCAAGGTTACCTCTACACCTCTCCGCGCTTACTATTCGGTACATCCTGACGAGCAGCGCTAATTTGCACTGATTAGGTAATAGAAATTTTTAATTTTACATATTAAATTTTACATTTCTCCTTATGGCAAACAGACTTACAAAATCAACCACTGATAAGAAAATCTGCGGTGTATGCGCAGGCGTAGCTAAATTCTTTGGCATTGATCCAACCATCATGCGCATCATCTGGCTCTGCTGCGTCCTCCTCGGCGGCTGTGGTTTGCTCCTCTATATCATTTGTGCACTTGTTCTTCCTAACGAATAAATAAAGATACATGTCAAAAAATGAAAGTTTTTTGACATGTCATCCTGAACGGAAGTGAAGGATCTCATAATGAAGATTTTGCGTGAGTTCCTTCGTTTCACTCAGAATGACAATAAAAAAGTAAAGGATGATAAGAGTAGGAATATTAGGAGCAGCTGGCTACACTGGTGGTGAGCTGCTTCGCATTTTAATTAACCACCCTGAGGTGGAGATTGTGTTTGCCAACAGTGAGTCTAATGCTGGCAACCGTATTGCCGACGTGCATGAAGGCTTGCTTGGCGACACAGATCTGTGTTTCACCGATCAGATGCCATTCGACCAGGTCGACGTTATCTTCTTCTGCTTCGGCCATGGCAAGAGTGAGGCGTTCCTTAAGGAGCATGAGATTCCTGCCAGTGTCAAGATCATTGACCTCGCACAGGACTTCCGTCTGGCACAGGCCGACCTGAAGGCTGGTAAGGAAGATACTACCACCGGTGGCATCAAGCTTTCTCAGTGGGTTTATGGCTTGCCAGAGATCCATCGTGAGGCCATCAAGTCTTGCCAGTATCTTGCCAATCCTGGTTGCTTTGCTACTTGCATTCAGGAAGGACTCCTTCCTTTGGCCAAGGCTGGCTTGCTGACCAACGACATTGCAGTCAACGCCATCACAGGTTCCACCGGTGCTGGTCAGAAGCCTGGTGCAACGACTCATTTCTCTTGGCGCAACGACAACTTCTCTGTCTATAAGCTGTTCACTCATCAGCATCTCCACGAGATTACTCAGACGCTCAACGAGCTTCGTCCTGAAGGTGCTCCACGCGTGGCAGATACTCTCAATGAGCCAGAGGCTTTTGCTGCAACTGATGGTGATGCTATCACCGTCGACTTCATTCCATACCGTGGCGACTTCGCTCGTGGTATCTTCTGCACCGAGGTAGTCAAGCTTGACAAGGCCGTAGCCAAGGAGGACATCGTCGCTCTCTACAAGGACTTCTTCCAGGACGCCACCTTCACCCACTACTGCGACTCGGCTCTCGACCTCAAGCAGGTAGTAGGTACTAACAAGGCGCTCGTCCATGTCGAAGTCTTCGGACGTAAAGTCGTCATCACCTCTATGATCGATAACCTCCTCAAAGGCGCCGTCGGCCAGGCTGTCCAGAACATGAACCTTATGTTCGGACTTGATGAGAAGTGTGGTCTTGCCCTCAAGGCAATTGCATTCTAAGTAATTAGTAATTAGTAATTTGTAATTAAAAGTGAAACTTTTCGACGTATATCCTTTATTCGATGTAACTATCGATCATGGCAAAGGCTGCTATGTCTACGACGACAAAGGCCAGGAGTATCTTGACTTCTATGGAGGCCACGCCGTCATTAGCATCGGCCATGCACACCCTAAGTATCTGCAGACCATGCAGGAACAGGCTGCTAAGCTCAGCTTCTATTCGAATGCAGTGAAGAATCCTCTGCAGGTTAAGCTCGCAGAGAAGCTTGGCAAAGTCTGTGGTTATGACGACTATCAGCTCTTCCTGATCAACTCTGGCGCAGAGGCCAATGAGAACGCTCTCAAGCTCGCCTCATTCTACACTGGCAAGAAGAAGATCATCGCCTTTGGTCACGCCTTCCACGGCCGTACTTCGGCTGCTGTCAACGTCACTCAGAATCCTAAGATCCAGGCTCCTATCAACGCCACCTTCCCAGTCGACTTCTTCGAACTTGGCGACATCGAGGGTATCAAGGCCAGCATTGCCAATGGTGATGTAGCAGCTGTGATCATCGAAGGAATCTCAGGTGTCGGTGGTATCCATATTCCAACCGTAGAGTTCATGCAGGAGCTCCGTAAGGTCACTCAGGAGAATGGCGTTGTCCTGATCCTCGACGAGATTCAGTCAGGCTATGGCCGCTCAGGTAAGTTCTTCGCTCACCAGCACTATGGCATCCAGCCAGACATCATCACTGTGGCTAAGGGTATTGGCAATGGTTATCCATTCGCTGGTGTCCTGATCTCTCCGATGTTCAAGCCTGTCTATGGCCAGCTTGGCACCACCTTTGGTGGCAATCACCTTGGCTGTGCATTGGCTTGCACCGTTCTCGACGTTATCCAGGAGGAGAACCTCGTAGACAACGCTGCAAAAATGGGAGAGTACCTGATGGAGCGCCTCAAGGCTATGAACATCCCAGGACTCAAGGAGCTTCGTGGCAAGGGTCTCATGATTGGTATTGAGTTCGAGTATCCATATAAGGAGGTTCGCAACCGTCTGCTTTATGAACAGCATGTCTTCACTGGCGCTGCCGGCACCAACGTGCTCCGTATTCTTCCACCGCTCTGCATCACTAAGAAGGAGTGCGATCTCTTCCTTGAGCGATTTGAGAAGGCTTTGAATAAATAATATCCAAAGTTACTGGCGCAGAAAAGAAAGAAACACTTCTTTTCCTGTGCAACAAAAAATGTCCGACTTGAAACCAAGCCGGACATTTTTTATCTTTTATATTTAGCGGCAAGCGCCAATCTGCAATTAGGATTACAGCTTAGCGGCAAGCGCCAATCTGTAATTAGGATTACAGCTTAGCGGCAAGCGCCAGCGCTGAGACCACGGTTGCGGAGCAAAGCGTCGATCTTTGGCTCGTGACCAGCGAAGTTCTTGTACATGGTCATACCGTCGTCGATACCGCCAGGGGTGAGGACGTACTTGCGGAACTTACCAGCAACCTCCTGGTTGAAGATGTCGCCAGTGTTCTTGAAGGTCTCGAATGCATCGCAGTCAAGTACCTCGGCCCAAAGGTATGAGTAGTAACCTGCTGAGTAACCACCACCGATAGAGTGGCTGAAGTTGGTCACACGGTAACGTGGAAGGATCTGACGTGGAATGCCACGCTTAGCAAGCATCTCCTCCTCGAACTTCATTACGTCGAGGTCTGCTGGAACCTCGGTGAGACAGTGGAGGTCCATATCTACGAGCGAAGCTGCAACGTATTCAACGGTAGCGAAGCCCTGGCCATACTTGCCTGACTCGTCCATCTTCTGGATGAGCTCCTGTGGAATGATCTCGCCAGTCTTGTAGTGTTTAGCATATACAGCGAGAACCTCTGGCTCGGTAGCCCAGTGCTCGTTGATCTGTGAAGGAAGCTCTACGAAGTCGCGCTCGGTGCCACCAACTGCATTGTAGTGTACGCAACGCATGAAGTTGTGGAGAGCGTGGCCAAACTCGTGGAACATGGTCTCTACGTTGTCTGGACTCTGGAGAGCTACGTTGTCTGGACCTGAAGGAATGGTCATGTTGCAGACATTGACGGTGATAGGGATCTCACGTGTCTCGGTGCCGTCCTCGTTAGCTACGAGCTTAGAGCCACGGAAGCCTGAACACCATGCACCAGCGTTCTTGCCATCACGTGGATAGTAGTCGCTGAAGAATACAGCGAGGTCGCTACCGTCCTTGTCGATAACCTGCCAAGCCTGAGCGGTCTTCTCGTATGAAGGAACCTTATCGGTGATCTCGACGAACTTGAGGCCGTAGAGCTTGCCAGCTACGTACTGGATACCCTTGATGACGTTGTTGATCTCAAAGTACTGAGCGATCTCAGCCTCGTCCATAGAATACTTAGCAGCCTTTGCACGAGCGCTGTAGAACATGTAGTCCCAACCCTCTGGCTCGCAGTCGAGGCCGTCCTTCTTCATCTCAGCCTTGATGTCAGCGAGCTCCTCGTTAGCCTTAGCTACTGCAGGACCCCAGACAGCGTTGAGGAGGTCATAGACGTTCTCTGAGTTCTTAGCCATACGGTCCTCAAGGAGCTGCTCAGCAGAGGTCTTGTAGCCGAAGAGCTTAGCCTTCTCGAGGCGGAGAGCGATGATACGAGCTGAGATAGCCTTGTTATCCCACTCATTGCCCTGGTTGCCACGGTTGTAGTAAGCGTCGTAAACCTTCTTGCGGAGGTCACGGTTGGTACAGTACTGGAGTACTGGATTGCATGAAGGACGCTGCATGTTGAACATGTACTTGCCTTCCTGGCCGTTAGCAGCAGCCATAGCAGCAGCTGACTCGATGTTTGACTCTGGAAGGCCTGCGAGCTCCTCCTTGGTGTCAACAGTTACGAAGGTGTTGTTGGTCTCGTGAAGGAGGTTCTGGCTGAACTGGAGCTGGAGCTTGCTGAGCTCGAGGTTGAGCTCACGGAGCTTAGCCTGATCCTCTGCAGAGAGCTCTGCACCACGCTTAACGAAGCTCTTGTAGACGTTGTCAAGACACTTCTCCTGCTCGTGAGTGAGGAGATCCTTGTTGTCCTCCTTGTTCTCGAGCTTGATCTGCTGGTACTTGTCGTATACGGTCTTGATACGAGCGAAGAGTGCAGGATTCATAGCGATGTCGTCAGAGTGCTTTGACATGATAGGAGAGAGCTCCTTCTGGAGAGCGCGCTTCTCCTCGGTAGAGTTAGAAGAGTTGAGAGGACCAAAGACACCCTGTACCTTCTGGAGCAGCTTGCCAGCCTGGTCGTAAGCTGCGATGGTGTTAGCGAAGTTTGGCTCCTCTGGATTGTCGATGATGGCCTGGATCTCAGCCTCATGCTCCTCAAGACCCTTGAGAATAGCCTCACGGAAATGCTCAGTGGTGATCTGCTCGAATGGTGCGATGCCATAAGGAGCGGTAAACTCCTGGAGCAATGGATTGCCAGCCTGATCTGGCGCCTGCTTCTGGCAAGAAGAGAGTGTCATAGCTCCCATGAGTGCCAAAGCGGCAAATGCTTTGTAGTTCATTTTGGAAAGAATTAATAATTAAATATTGAAAAAAATGTGGTTGTCACAACTTAATACATCCACTTGTCCGAGAACTTGATATGCCTGTCAGTGCTGACGACAGTGTCGTTCGTGATGTACTTGTATCGGCCATTATTATATAGGAGATCAGCGTCGTAGTCCTCGACCTTCTGCTTGTTGAGCTCGCGGTAGATAGCTTTGAGCGTCTTGGTGAAGTTCCAGCGACGGAAGTCATCGGCCTGAAGTCGGAGATACTTTCCGCTTGGCAACTGCTGGAGGATGACCTGTATGTCATTGTCGAGCAACTGTCGGAGCGACTTCTCCGAGAGATGATACTTCGGATAGACGGCCCAGAAGGTGCTGTCGTTGATCTGGAAGTCCTGAGCGCTGGCAAAGTCGGTAGAGGCCTTGAGCGTGACGGTGTCGCCTTTCTGGATCACCATCTTGAGCAGGTTACCTTTCTTGATCTCCTGCTGCTCCTCAGTCACGATAGGGAGGCTGAGGATGTAGTAGGAGTCAGGCTTGTTATAATAATAGTTGAGTGCAACGCTGTGGCGCTCGTCATTCTTGTTCTGACGGAAACCTTGTGTGCAATAGGTCATATAGTCACTGGTCAGCAACACGACGTTGTTGAGCGAGTCGAGATACTGACGCTGCACGTTCTGAGCCTGTGCAAAGCTACAGGTGCAGAGGAGGAGTATGACTGTGAATAACCGATACATAATATATTAATTTCAGAAGTTATAAGGAAGTTATAAGGAAGTGGAGGGAAGTTATAAGGACAATACCTAATACTTTCGAACACTGAAAAGAAGTTTTGGCAGACGGACATTCGTCCATATAACTTCCTTATAACTTCAGTTTAACTTCTTTATAACTTCTGTTTCGTAATAGCGAAGCTTAATACTTGAACGCTTTGTAAGAGTGAGGCAACAGCGTCAGCTTGAACTTAGCCTCAGGAGCCTCACGTCGTCCCCAGAAGCCTGTAGCAGCACCCTGGAGGACAGGGACGGCCGCGATGACCTTGCCTGTGAGGAGATCCTCGATCTGCGCCTGCTTGACGTCCATGCAGATGGTGATGTCGACAGGCTCGTCGTTGAAGTTCTCGACCACCATGGTGCGGTTGTCGTACATGAAGAGGCTCACCTTCGAAGGAGCGTCGATATAAGCGTCGAGGTCCTTGCTCAATACGCGACGGATGTCGCGGAGAGCTCCCTGTGGATAGTCATAGAGCTGACCGAAGTCGTCAGGGATGGTGAGGACGTAGAAGTTGCCTTTGCTATAAAGTCCGCGATGGAGGATCGGATAACCAGAGACGCCACCGGTGAGCGGACGACCTGCGCTGATGACCTCCCAAGAGTCGTTAGTGTAATAGTCGACCTGTGGAATGAGGATATCGCGCTGGCTCTTGCCATGACGGCCGAAGTCATTGACCAAAGCCTTGCTGCCATCGAGCTGGAGTTCGACGATGTCGGCCAGACGCTGCTGCTCGAGCTTGAGGAGGCCGGTGGTGATGACCACGTCGCCACCTTTCTGAAGCTGCTGACGGATCTTCTCGATAAGCTGAGGATCGCCCGCTGCCTGTGCGGTGAGGAGTACGACCTGCTGATCCTCCGGGAAGCTTGGATACATGTCCTGTGGGAGGCCGATCATGCCGAGGTAGTTCTGCAGGAAGGCGTCGCCACGGCTGTGGAAGCGCTTGTATGACTTGATGCCGAGTGGCTTGCCGAGCTTCTCAGTGAGCTGATCGGTCTGATGCAGGACGACGCCTGCAAAGCGAGCCATGGTCTTCGGAGCTACCTTGCTACCGTCCTTGAGGGTGATAGGCGCTGCCATCTCGTCATAGTTCCAGCTGGTGCCGAGGCCTTGCCATGGAGCGCGTGGACCATTAGAGAATGGGATGTCTACGAGCTGATGATAAGCAAAGAGCGCTACCTCAGGAGCTTTAGCCAAAGCGGTGAGGTGGAGCTGTTCGGCGTAGCGATCCATGCTCATGTTGAGGCCACCTGCATCGACCCAGCCGCCACCGTTGTAACCAGGACGGAGATTGTCGAAGTAACGGATGATGTTGTAGCTGAGGTAATTCTGGAGGTGCTGTGCACCGGCTGGATCACGCGTCTCAGTACCTGTCCAGATACCGTCGAAGAGGTAAGGACCTTCTTCGAGGTTGAAGCCGAGGCCCTGGAAGTCGTCGTACCAGTTAGGATACTTGATGATGACCTTTACCTTAGGATTAACCTTCTTGGCAGGACCAAGGACGAGGTTACGGCCAGCCTCGGTCATAAGCTTCAGGCGATAATCTGTCCAAGAGAGCTTGCTCTTGGCCTTAGCTGCGATCTCTACGTCGGTCTTAGCACTGGTGAAGAAGAAGTCATCAAGGATGAACTCATCGAAGTGCTTGGCCGTATGTTCTGCGATCTCCTGCACCTTCTTGCGGTCCTTCGGATCGTTGTAGGCGAAGGTCTCGAAGTTGTTGCTCTCGTTGATGGTATAGGTGATGCCACCTGCTACTTCCAGGCCTTTGCTCAGGAAGAACTTCTTAGCCTGTTCGAGGGTCTCGTCAGGGACGATGAGCAGGTCGCGGTGTGTCTCAAGGTAGATCTTGTCTACATCGAGCTGCTGAGAGATGAGCGTCCAGGTGGAGTCGAGCCAGTGTGGATCCTTCATCTTCTCTACTTCGTAGGCGCGAGTGTAGATGGCAACCTTGAAGCTTTTGTAGTGGCCAGCAAAGGCCATGGTCGTTGCGGCTGCAAGCACCGCGCAGAGAGCAAATAGTTTTTTCATAAGTGGCAAGAAGGTATTAGTAATATTCGATGTCTTGTCTTAAAAGAATAAACAATATTCACTGCGTGGTGCTGAAAAACTATAAAAACAGATAAAAACACTAAAAACGTTTTTATAGTTTTTACTCGTTTTTATAGTTTTTCAGCATCGCGCAGCGTATTTTATTCTTCTGAAGCCTCTACGTCCTCTGTGTTCTCAGCGTTCTTCTTGCCAAGATACTCCGGCAACGACATGCCAGCCTGCTCGAAGAGCTCTGAGAGAGGTGGAATACTCTTGTAAAGGCCACTGACGAAACCTGCGGTAGAAGTCTTGCCATCGCCGCCTTGGCCACTGCCATTGTCCCATACGGTGACCTTGTCGATGTTGATGTTCTTGATAGCGTCGACCTGTGTCTTGACGAGCTCTGGAAGCTTCTCAAGGAGCAACAATGTATAAGCCTTGGTAGCATCGCCACCAGCGGCCTGAATCATCTTATCGTAACCTTGAGCCTGCTTGGTGAGGACCTCATAGAGACCCTTAGCCTCAGCCTCCATCTTAGCGAAGATAGCGTCAGCCTCACCCTGAGCGTTGACACGCTTCTGTTCAGCTTCGGCCTGAGCCTCGATGATCTTACGCTCCTTCTCGACCTCCTGAGGTACGATGACGTTAGCCTGCTGTGTAGAACGTTCACGCTCTGCACGTGCCAGCTCGGCGAGCTTCTGTGCAGAGTAAGCCTCCTCCAGCGCCTTAGCCTCGGCTACCTTCTCTGCAGCTACAGCCTTACGCTGAGCCTCAGCCTCCTTCTCGCGTCGCATAGCCTCAGAGTTGGCAATGGCGATCTTCGCCTCATTCTCACCAGCTACGGCTGCAGCGTTAGCCGCAGAGGTACGTACGCGAGTCTCCTTCTGGAAGTCGGCCTTACCGGTCTCACCCTTCATCTCCTGCTCGGCAACCTTGACTTTAGCAGCGTTGATAGCCGTAGCAGCAGCCTCCTGGCCGAGAGCCTCGATATAGCCGCTCTCGTCCTTGATATCGGTGATGTTTACGTTGATGAGTTTCAAACCGATCTTCTTCAGCTCGATCTCGACGTTCTTCTTGATGTTCTCCTGGAAAGCGTCACGGTCCTGGTTGAGTTCCTCGATCGACATTGAGGCGATAACCAGACGAAGCTGGCCGAAGAGGATATCACGAGCCATTTCCTGGATGTCGTTGGCCGAAAGGCCGAGCAGACGCTCTGCAGCGTTATTCATTGAGTCGGCTTCGGTGCTGATACCCACGGTGAATCGGCAAGGAACGTCGACGCGGATGTTCTGGCGTGAAAGTGCATTGGTCAGGTTTGCTTCGATGCTGATAGGAGTAAGGTTGAGGTAAGCGTAGTCCTGGATGACAGGCCATACGAAGACACCACCACCGTGTACACACTTGGCAGATCCCTTGCCGGTAGAACCATAGACGACAAGAATCTTGTCTGATGGACAGCGACGATAGCGCTTCAAAAGAGCAGTGACGATGACAACTGCTACGATTACGAGAATAATTGGTAATTCGAACATAGTATTTGTGATAATAGTTAATGTTACTTTTAAGTTAGGAAGTTATAGTGGAGTTATAAGGAAGTATTAGGGAAGTTATAAGGACGATACCTAAAACTTTCGGACCTTGAAAAGAAGTTTAGTCAGACGGACATTCGTCCTTATAACTTCTCAACGACCACTGTCTCCCCATCGACCTTAGCGATGATCTTGACCTTGCCACCGGTAGGAATCTCTTCGCCATCGGTCAGCGCTTCAAGTTCGTGCATCGAGCCATGGAGGCTGACGTTGATCTTGCCAGTGTCCTTGCGAGCGGCAGGGATGCGGAGATAGACCTCAGCGTTCATGCCGATGACCTTCTCGATGCGGAAGGTGTTGTCACGATCGAGCTTCTTCATCTGGAAGAGCAGGAAGGCGATGACCGACATGAAGATCAAGCCGACGACAAAGGCGAGGAGTCCGAGCCACATTGGGTTCTCGAACGTGTCGTAGAAGAGAACTCCCGTCCAGCCGAAGCCGAGGATGAAGCTGATGATCGACTTGACCGAGATGAGATGGAATCCATCCGCGTCGAAGTCAGCGTCACCACTCTCAGGAATAGCGTCAGGTGCATCTGCCAGTTCCATGTCTGCATCCGAATCGAATCCGATGAAGGTCATGATGGCCTGGATGATGAAGATCACGCTTGCGATTGCTGCCATGATCCAATAGACCTGCAGCGAAGTTGGCATGCTTTCAAATGTTTCAATCATAGTGAATTTTTTTAAGTTAATAATGGTTTCACGGTGTAAAGATATAATAAATTATAGAATAATGGTGACAAAAATACATTTTTTCGAACAATATACTTGCTTTTCTTCCTAAAAATAACTAACTTTGCCACGTCAAAATGACGAAATCCGATATTAGAATAAGAATGGAACATCCTTCTTTTTATTTAAACGCGCGCGGCGCAGGATATAAATTCACGGGTACGCAGGTGATGGGTATCATCAACGTGACACCTGATTCTTTCTACGCCGGGAGCCGTTACCGTGACGAGGAAGCCTTGCGCCAGCGTGTGGCTCAGATCGTGAAGGAAGGAGGTTCGATGATCGATGTCGGAGCCTACAGCACCCGTCCGGATGCAACGGAGGTGTCGGCGCAGGAAGAGCTCGACCGACTGGCTCAGGCCTTGCCGATCATTCGCGAAGAGCTCGCTCTCCAGGGGAAACCGAAGATGCTCGTGTCAGTGGATACCTTTCGCGCTATGGTGGCCGAAACAAGCGTGACAGAGTTAGGTGGCGATATCATCAATGACGTCTCTGGTGGTACGCTCGATGACGACATGCTGGCCGTAGTGGCTCGTACCAAAGCTCCGTACATCCTGATGCACATGCGTGGCACTCCGCAAACCATGCAGCAGCTGACCGAGTATGACAAGCCAGTCACTGAGGCGGTAGGAGACTTTTTCGATGTGCAATTAACGAAACTCCACGCGTTGGATCCGGAGGCTCAGGTGATCCTCGATCCTGGCTATGGCTTTGCCAAGACGCTCGATCAGAACTACGAGCTCTTTGCTCAGCTGCCAGCCTTGATGCAGCGCTTCAACGACTATCCGATGCTCGTCGGTATCAGCCGTAAGAGTATGATCTACCGCCTGCTCGATACATCGGCCAACGAGGCGCTCAATGGCACGACCGTCCTCAATACGCTGGCCACGCAAATGGGAGCTCACATCCTCCGAGTACATGACGTCAAGGAGGCTGTGGAGAGTGTGAGAATTTTGGAAAAGTTAATATTTCGCTCCGCGGGTACTGAAAGAAATAAAAAATAATTAAAAGAAATTTCGATCAGAAATAAATAATAATATTTCTGGATTCATTTCTTTTTATTTCTATTCATTTCTTTCAGTTTATATATAACTGACAATTTTACATTTTACATTTTTAATTTTACATTTACCTCGTGTGGGACTTTGGCTTAAGGGACATCGTTGACATTCTTGCTGTCGCCGTCCTGTTGTACTACCTCTATCGCAAGACTCGCGAAAATGGCAATCTGGTCATTTTCCAGGGTCTTGTGGCCATTATGATGGTATGGGTGGTGGTGAGCCAGGTGATCCGCATGCGACTACTGGGTGCTATCCTCGATCAGATCGTCTCTGTGGCGATGATCGTGGTGGTGGTACTTTTTCAGAATGAGATCCGTCAGGCGCTGATCCGTATGGGTTCGCGTCGTCAGTGGACGTCGCTCTTGCGCTTCTTCGGTCAGAACCAGAAGCAAGAGGACATCGACAAGCAATGGATCGATGCAGTGGTCCTGGCTTGCCGCAATATGGGAGAACAGAAGGTAGGTGCACTCATCGTCATCGAGCGCGAGGACGACGTCTCTACACGCGTCACCAGCGGCTGTGAGGTCGATGCAGTGGTGACTACCCGTCTCATCGAACAGATCTTCTACAAGAATACTCCGCTGCATGACGGAGCCATGGTGATTCGCCGTGGACGTATCATGCTGGCCGCTGGTGTCCTGCCAGTGAGCCATAATAAGAAGATTCCTCCAGAGCTCGGCCTTCGTCATCGCAGCGCCTTAGGAATCACCGAGGTGTGCGATGCACGTGTCGTCGTAGTGAGCGAGGAGACCGGTGGTATCACCGTCTGCCAGCGCGGACGCTTCTATCGCGATCTGACCACCGCTCAGCTTCATAAAATGCTATTGAAATAATGGACGATATATTTTTATATACCCCCGATCTTCCGGCCATCATAGCCCTCTCCGTGGCGGTGGCTCTGTTGCTGGCTTCGGCTTGTATCTCGGCCAGTGAGGTGGCTTTCTTCTCACTCTCGCCACGCGACATCAACTCGCTTGATCCGGAAGAGAATCACCGTGACGAGATCATCACCGACCTGCTCGAAAAGCAGGAGCACCTGATGGCCACGATCCTGATTGGCAACAACTTCGTCAATGTGGCCATCATCATGCTGTTCTCGTTCTTCTTCGAGCATGTCATGCCAGCTGGCCAGAATCCGGTGTGGCTGGTGTTTGTGAGTCAGACAATCATCCTGACCTTCCTCCTCTTGCTCTTCGGCGAGATCCTGCCAAAGGTCTATGCATCGCACAAGGCTTTGCGCTTCAGTCGCGCGGTAGCTCCGATCATGCAGGTCATGCATAAGGTCTTCCGACCGTTCGTCAACCTGCTGGTCAAGAGTATGGGATCGCTCAACCGCCACTTCGCCGATCGTATGAGCGAAGACGTGACGATGGATGACCTCAGCGATGCACTGAAGGTAACCACTCAGGTGCGCAACGACGAGAAGAAGATGCTCGAGGGTATCATCGTCTTTGGCGATAAGACCGTAAAGGACGCCATGACGACTCGCTCGGAGATGGAGACGGTCGATGTGTCATGGCCTTTCAGCCGAGTCCTCTCGATGGTCGTCGATCAGAAGTACTCTCGTATGCCAGTCATCGACCAGACAGATGACCACATCAAGGGAATCCTCTACATCAAGGACCTCCTGCCATACCTCAATCGTGACGATAAGTTCCGCTGGCAGTCGCTCATCCGTGAGCCTTACTATGTGCCAGAGAACAAGCCGATCGACGACCTGCTCGATGACTTCCGCAAGAAGCGCCTGCACATGGCTATCGTGGTCGATGAGTTCGGTGGCACCAATGGCCTGATCACGATGGAGGACGTACTGGAGGAGATCGTCGGAGAGATCCATGACGAGTATGACGAGGACGACCAGACGTGGCAGAAGGTAGGCAAGAAGGAGTGGATCTTCGAGGCGCGAACATCGCTCACCGACTTCTGTAAGGTCACTGGCTTGGATATGGAGGATGATCTGGGAGACAAGGCCGACAACTGCGAGTCGATCGGTGGATTGCTCCTGGAGATCAAGCAGAACTTCCCCCGTACACACGAGGTGATCCGTTTCCATGGCATCGAGTTCACGATACTCTCGATGGAGAGACGAAGAGTCGATAAGGTCCGTGTGAAGATTTCATAAGCGATAATTCTCAATTAGGAATTTGGGAATTATGAATTATCAATTATGAATTATCAATTATGAATTGTCCCCCTCCCGATTATATCATCTGGAACATCAACGAGACGGAGGAGGAGCTCCTCAAGAGCCTCTCGCATCCCGAATACTTCGCAGAGAAGATAGCCAACCTGAAGCCAGGTAGCCGTCGCCTGCTTGAGGTGTTAGCGGTACGTAGAGCCATGAAGGAACTCTTCTACGGTGAGGAGCAGGAGGTGGTGTATGACGAACATGGCAAGCCTTCGCTCAAGGCCGGAAGGCCGTATGTCAGCATCAGCCATACACATGGCTATGCAGCGGTGATCTCGTCTGACGTACCTGTCGGTATCGACATCGAGCGGATTGGCAATCGCGTAGAGAAGGTCGTCTCGCACTTCCTCAAGCCAGAGGAGCTCGTCACGCTGGCACTCTATTCTGACACGATCCCGTCCTTGCGATCCCTTCCGTCATACAGGAAGGTATCCCCGGTATTCCTGCGATCCCTTCCGTCGTGTAAGAAGGTATCCCCGGTATTCCTGCGATCCCTTCCGTCGTGCAGGAAGGTATCCCCGGTATTCCTGCGATCCCTTCCGTCGTGCAAGAAGGTATCCCCGGTATCCCTGCGATCCCTTCCGTCAAGCAAGAAGGTATCCTCCCTATTCTTGCATGTGGCATGGAGTGCTAAGGAGGCGGCGTTTAAGATCCTCGGTCAGGAATATTATGACCTGCAGCATCTGACGACGATCTCGTATGTCGATATTGCACAGAAGACGATGCTACTCAAAGTCAAGGGACGTCGGCGTCCGCTGATTGTGCATTATGACTTTACTGAGGATTATGTCCTGGCTTGGGTGCAGGACGATCGAGACAAATAATAACACATTACTAGAATAATAAACATCATGAAGAAATTACCCCTTCTCGGCCTCGTGGCAGTAGCTGCCATGACGTCGTGTCAGAAGCAGGAGGTTCTGCCATATCAGAATCCTGCTTTATCACCAGAGGAGCGTGCACAGGACCTCTTGTCGCGCCTCACACTCGAACAGAAAGCTCAGCTGATGCAGGATATCAGCGAGGCCATTCCAGAGCTCGGTATCCAGCGCTATCACTGGTGGAACGAGGCGTTGCATGGCGCTGCACGTAGTGGCTTGGCTACCGTCTTTCCGCAGGCCATCGGTATGGCTGCATCGTTCGATCCTGAGCTCCTGCAGCAGGTCTTCACCGTTGCCAGCGATGAACAGCGTATCAAATACATCGAAGCGCGTAAGCGTAACGCTGACGATATGAAGCGCTATGAAGGCCTGACCGTCTGGACACCTAACATCAACATCTTCCGTGATCCACGTTGGGGACGCGGACAGGAGACCTACGGTGAGGATCCATACTTGACTCGTGTCATGGGATATGCCGTGGTCAATGGCCTTCAGGGTACCGACGAAGGTAAGGTCTATGCAGGTGCTAAAGGCGACAACTGGCGTCCTTATGATAAGCTCCACGCTTGTCTGAAACACTACGCTGTGCATAGCGGTCCTGAGTACGAGCGTCACTTCTTCGACGCTAAGGACATCTCGCAGCGTGACCTCTTTGAGACCTATCTCTATGCATTCGAACAACTCGTGAAGACGACCGATGTCCACGAGGTCATGTGTGCATATAACGCTTACGAAGGCGAGCCTTGCTGTGGCAGCGATAAGCTGCTGACACAGATCCTCCGCAACGAGTGGGGATATCAGGGTATCATCACCAGCGACTGTTGGGCCATCAACGACTTCTATGCAGGCGAAGGCCATCACAATACCTTCCCTGGCGATGCAGCGCTTGCTTCGGCCAACGCTGTGTTGAGCGGTACTGACATCGAGTGTGGTTCGAGCTATGCAACGTTGCCAGAGGCCGTAGAGCGCGGTGCTATCAAGGAAGAGGATATCGATGTCTCTGTCCTCCGATTGCTCCGTGACCGTTTCCGTCTCGGTGAGATGGATGCAGATGATCAGGTCAGCTGGAACCAGATTCCTGTCTCTTCGTTGGCCAATGATAAGAGCGACGCTCTGGCGCTGCAGATGGCTCGTGAGACCATGACATTGCTCCAGAATAAGAACAACGTCCTGCCATTGAACAAGGAAGGTCTCAAGATAGCGCTTATCGGTCCTAACGCCGCAGATAGCGTGGTGATGTGGGGTAACTATTATGGTACTCCTCGCAAGACAGTGACCGTCTATGACGCTTTGAAGGCTAACCTCAAGCCTGGTCAGACGCTCTCTTATTATAAAGGTTCGAACATCGTGACTCCAGAGCTCTTTGAGAGCGTCTTGGCCGACTGTGTGGCTCCTAACGGACAGAAAGGCTTCCAGGTCAAGTACTGGAACAATTCTGACCGCTCTGGCGATCCTGCAGCTGAGGTGCAGCTCTCTTCGCCTTGGCAGCTCTCTACCGGTGGTGCTACCGTCTTTGCTCCTGGTGTAGAGCTCACTGGCTTCTCTGGCCAGTATGTTGCCAACTATCATGCTACTCAGAGCCTTGAGCTTGTCCTCGATGGCTTTGCTGCAGGTGAAGGTGAGTTCCTGGTCAACAACGATACGATTGCTAAGTTCCGTACCAACGGTGGTATCCGTCCGGCTAAGGGATCGCTCAAGGTTGAGGCTGGTAAGGATTATGAGATTGTCCTGAACTTCAAACACCGACAGGGTGACGCTCAGTTCAACTTCAATATGGGTGTGATGGTTCCTGTCAACCTCAATCAGCTCGTGGCAGACACCAAGGACGCTGACGTCTATGTCTACGTAGGTGGTATCTCTCCATTGCTCGAAGGTGAGGAGATGAAGGTGCCATACGAAGGCTTCAAGGGAGGTGACCGTACTTCTATCCAGTTGCCAAAGATCCAGCGTCAGACGCTCGAGGTTCTCCACAAGACCGGCAAGCCTGTTGTCTTTGTCAATATGTCTGGTTCGGCCATGGGTCTTTCTCCAGAGCTTACGACTTGCGACGCTATCCTCCAGGCTTGGTATGGTGGTCAGCAAGGTGGCCAGGCGGTGGCTGAGGTCCTTCTTGGCGACTACAATCCTGCTGGTCGTCTGCCAATCACCTTCTATAGCAGCGAGAACGATCTGCCAGACTTCAAGGATTATAACGTCAAGGGACATACCTATCGTTACTTCCAGGGTAAGCCAGTCTTCGCCTTCGGTTATGGCATCAGCTATAGTACCTTCGAGTACGGCCAGGCTTCGGCTAAGAACGAGGCTGGTCAGGTCAGCGTCACCGTTCCTGTGACCAACACCAGCAAGGTCGATGGCGAGGAGATCGTACAGGTATACCTCAAGCGCGACAATGACGTCAATGGCCCTATCAAGGCGCTCCGTGGCTTCAAGCGCGTGAAAGTTGCTGCAGGTCAGACAGTCACCGTCACCGTTCCTGTCGGTGATCTTGCTACCTTCGACGAGGAGACTTGCCGCATGGCTCTCGTCCCTGGCGCTCATACGCTCTATGTCGGTTCAAGCTCTCGTGGCGAGGATCTGCAGGAGCTCAAGATTAGTTTATAAAAAGGGTTTATAAAGGTAAGAAAAGGAAGTGAAAGAGGAGTGAAAGGGACGATAGTTCTGGTGCTCCAAGAAGATTTTGATAATCTGTTTCATACGTCCCTTTCACTCCCTTTTCACTCCTCTTAAATACCCTTAACTACTCTTTATAAATTCTATGAATTCTTTATTAGAAAAGTTAGACGGCCTCTATAGCCGATTTGAAGAAGTATCACTGCTGGTCACCGATCCTATGGTTATCGGGGATCAGCAGCGTTATGTCAAGCTGACTCGCGAATACCGCGAACTGGAGAATATCCTCCAGGCGCGAAAAGAATATATCGAAGCTCTCAGTGGCATTGACGAAGCCAAGGAGATGATGCAGGAGTCAGATCCTGAGATGCGAGAGATGGCGCGTGAACAGCTCGCTGAGTGCGAAGCAAAGATTCCTGAGCTCGAAGAGAAGATCAAGATGCTCCTCGTGCCAAAAGATCCGGAGGATGAGCGTAACGCCGTCCTGGAGATCCGTGGTGGCACTGGTGGCGATGAGGCGGCTCTCTTTGCCGGCGACCTCTTCAAGATGTATCAGCGCTTCTGTGAGTCGAAAGGCTGGCAGATCAGCATACAGTCGTTTACCGAAGGTACTGTCGGTGGCTTCAAGGAGATCATCTGCATGGTGACTGGCGACAGCGTCTATGGTACGCTCAAGTATGAGTCAGGCGTACACCGTGTGCAGCGTGTGCCAGTGACCGAGACACAGGGACGTGTCCACACGTCGGCTGCTACCGTGGCCGTCCTTCCTGAGGCCGACGAGTTTGAGGTTCACATCAACGAAGGAGAGATCAAATGGGATACCTTCCGCTCTTCAGGCGCTGGTGGACAGAACGTCAACAAGGTGGAGTCAGGTGTCCGTCTCCGCTATATGTGGAAGAATCCTAACACCGGTGTCGTCGACGAGATCCTCATCGAATGTACCGAGACACGTGACCAGCCAAAGAACAAGGAGCGTGCACTCTCGCGCCTCCGTTCTTATATTTATGATAAGGAACATCAGAAGTATGTCGATGACATCGCTAACCGCCGTAAGTCCTTGGTGTCTACCGGTGACCGCTCGGCCAAGATCCGTACCTACAACTTCCCGCAAGGACGTATCACCGATCATCGCATCAACTATACCATTTATAACCTGGCCGCTTTCATGAATGGCGACATTCAGGATTGCATCGATCACCTCATCGTGGCTGAGAATGCAGAGCGACTGAAGGAATCAGAACTGTAATCAATGATTAATGAATAATTAATAATGAATAATTGTTAGTCCTTTGGTCGTAAATACTTCGTAGTGACCCTAAACTATCGCGTAGAATACATTCAATTATTAATTATTCATTATTAATTATTCATTAAATAATTACCTTTATGTCTACCTTAAAAAACAAAGTCCTACCTAAGGACCAACGACCAAAAAGCATCCTGCACGACATGGATGGTCGCAGCTTCCTGCTGCCATTCATCCTCGTCACTACATGCTTTGCCCTCTGGGGATTTGCCAACGACATCACCAATCCGATGGTCAAGGCTTTCTCCAAGATCTTCCGCATGTCGGTAACCGATGGTGCACTGGTGCAGGTGGCCTTCTATGGCGGTTATTTCGCCATGGCTTTCCCTGCAGCTGCATTCATCCGTAAGTACAGCTACAAGGCTGGCATCATGATGGGATTGGGACTCTATGCCATCGGTGCATTGCTGTTCTTCCCGGCCAAGGAACTCGGATACTACTATCCGTTCCTGCTGGCTTATTTCATCCTGACCTGCGGACTTTCGTTCCTTGAAACCTCGTGCAATCCGTATATCCTCACCATGGGATCGCCACAGTCGGCTACACGTCGACTCAACATGGCTCAGGCGTTCAATCCTATCGGTTCGCTCTGTGGCATGTATGTGGCGATGAACTTCATCCAGAACCGCCTCAATCCACTGTCTACCGAGGAGCGCGCTTTGCTCAATGACGATGAGTTCGTGGCTCTCCGTGATTCTGATCTCGGTATCCTGGTCACACCTTACCTGGCCATCGGTATCTTCATCGTGGTGATGCTGGTGATCTTCTGGTTGGCCAAGTTGCCTAAGAGAACCGACAGTAGCGTGCAGCCATACGGCTTTACCACCATGCTGCAGCGCGTCTTTGGCATCAAGAAGTATCGTGAAGGCGTCATCGCTCAGTTCTTCTATGTCGGTGCACAGATCATGTGCTGGACGTTCATCATCCAGTATGGTACGCGTATCTTCGTCGAACAGGGAATGGGAGAGAAGGAGGCCGAGATTCTCAGTCAGAAGTATAATATCTTTGCGATGTGTTTCTTCTGCGCGTCTCGCTTCATCTGCACCTTCCTGATGCGATATTTCAAGGCTGGCTTGCTCCTGAAGTACCTGGCCATCGGTGGCGCTATCTTTACCATTGGCGTCATCTGTTCGCAGAGTGTCCTCGGCCTCTATTGCCTCATTGGCGTCTCGGCTTGCATGTCGCTGATGTTCCCTACCATCTATGGCATAGCGCTCGATGGTTTGAACGACGATGATGCCAAGTTCGGTGCAGCTGGCTTGATTATGGCTATCCTCGGTGGCTCTGTCCTTCCGCCATTGCAGGCCATGATCATCGATCAGGAGATGCTGTTCGGATATCCTGCCGTCAATCTCAGCTTCGTCTTGCCGCTGATCTGTTTCTTGGTGGTGATGTGGTACGGTAATAATAATAAATAAGTATTGAGAATAAAGCTTAGCGAATAGAGATGGTTTCATGAGCAAATGGAAGCGCATACTCCTCACTGCACTGGCAGTCCTATCAGCTTTCCTGCTGGTAATGTATCTCTGTGTGCCACATCCATTGTTCCAGACACCGACGTCTACCGTTATCACCGATAAGAATGGCGATCTCATCGGCGCCAGGATCTCGGCCGATCAGCAGTGGCGATTCCCGGAGTCAGATAGCATCTCGAGCAAGTTCGAAGCTTGTATCATCGAGTTTGAGGACCGACGTTTCCGCTTCCATCTTGGCATCGACCTGATCTCCATCTCGCGAGCCATGTTGCACAACCTCCGTCAGGGACGCGTCACTGAAGGTGGCAGTACACTGACCATGCAGGTGGCTCGTATGGCTCGAGGCAACCAGAGCCGTACGCTCGGTCAGAAAGCCATCGAGGCGCTATGGGCCCTCTATATCGAGTTCGCCTATAGCAAGGACGAGATCCTTCGCAAATACGCCTCCAACGCTCCATTCGGTGGCAACACCGTAGGTATCGATGCAGCCTCCTGGCGATACTTCGGCCGTGATGCACATAACCTCTCATGGGCCGAGAACGCCACGCTGGCCGTCTTGCCGAACTCACCTTCGCTGATACACCTCAACCGTAACCGTGAGGCGCTCCGTCAGAAGCGTGACGCTTTGCTCCATCGCTTATACGAGCGTGGAACGATCACCGAACAGGAGTACACCCTGGCCATCAGCGAACCTCTGCCAGAGGCTCCGTTGCCTATTCCGAACCAGGCTCCACACCTGTTGGCTCGTGTAGCCAGCCAGCATCCAGGAGAGCGTACCAAGTGTAGCATCGACCTGCGCTTGCAGAACCTCGTGCAGGAGATTGCCGATCGATACTCCACCACCTACAAGGCCAACTACATCAGCGATGTCGGTATCGTGGTGGCCGATGTGGAGACCGGTCAGGTCCTGGCTTATGTCGGCAACAGTAGCCAGCAGACGTCCACCTCGCAGGTCGATAACGTCATCAGCCAGCGTAGCACCGGCAGCTTGCTCAAGCCGATCCTCTACGCCGCCATGATGAGCGATGGAGTAGCCACTCCGCGTATGATCTTTGCCGACACGCCACTCAACCTCAATGGCTTCACGCCGGTCAACTTCAGCAAGACCTATCGCGGTATCGTTCCGGCCGATGAGGCTGTCACGCGTTCGCTCAACGTCCCGTTGGTTCGTATGCTGTCCAAATACGGTATCGGTCGCTTCATGTCGGTACTCCGTTGGTTAGGTATGACCACGCTCCACTATGACGAAGATCACTATGGTGCAGCCATCATCCTCGGAGGTGCAGAAGGCTCGCTTTGGGACATGACTGGCATGTACGCTTCTCTTTCGCGTACGTTGCTTCATTACCACTCGTTAGGGGAGAAGTACGACCGTGGTGACATTCGTCCACTACAGCTCACCGTAGCGCCTTCTACGGCCTCTCACATTGAGCCGACCTCACGACTCTCCGCCTCGTCCATCTGGTTCGCCTATCAGTCGATGAGCGCGCTTAACCGTCCGGAGGAGGAAGCCGACTGGCAGAACTTCAGTTCGATGAAGCGAGTGGCGTGGAAGACCGGTACCAGCTGGGGATCGCGCGACGCCTGGTCCATCGGTACCACTCCCCGTTATGCAGTAGGAGTGTGGGTAGGCAACTCCACCGGCGAAGGCCGTGCAGGCCTCACTGGCATCGGCTATGCAGCGCCGATCATGTTCGATGTCTATGCATTGCTCGATAGCTCTCCGTGGTTCGAGGAACCGGCCTCCGACATGCAGGTTGTCTCGGTGTGCAGACAGAGCGGACACATCGCCTCGACGCTCTGTGGCGACAAGGAAGACCAGTTCGTCCCCCGTCAGAGTATCGGCTCTGCCACCTGTCCTTATTGCCGTCTGGTGCATCTCTCGGCCGATGGCTTATGGCAGGTCAACAGTACCGGTGAGTCGGTCAGCCAGATGCGGACAGAGTCGCGCTTCGTGCTACCTCCATCCATGGAGTACTACTACGCCAGTCACACGGCCACCTATCAGCCGTTGCCTCCGTTGAGACCCGACTGCCAGAGTGAGACGAAGGAACACTTCTCGATCATCACTCCCGAACATGGCTCGACGGTTGTCGTCCCTCGCAACTTCGGAGGCAAGGAGGAGAAACTCGTCCTTAAGGTCGCTTGTCGCGATACTGATGCCACTCTCTTCTGGCACCTCGATGACAACTTCATCGGCCAGACACAAGGCCTCCACGAACTGGCCATTTCGCCAAGCCTCGGCCAACATTGGCTCACGGTTGTCGATAGCCATGGCGCTCGTAAGAGTATTCTCTTCACGGTCAAGTAATAGAAACAAGAAGTTATAAAGAAGTGAAAAAGAAGTTAACTTCTAAAAAAGTAAATTATCAATGTAAACCAACCATACGATGAAAGCGAGAATCCTTTACCTTGTTCTTGCGCTGGCAACGATCCTGTTCTGCCAGTGTACCAGTACGAGTGACGTCAGCGAGTCACCAACGTACAATGAGTTTATCTCTGGTTATACCAGCGGTTCCGTACCACGCAACGCTCCGGTGCGTGTCCTCTTCTCTCAGGAGATTGCTCCAGGCAAGCTGGACAGTCTTCAGGCCAATGAGGTCATGTCTATTACGCCAAAGGTAGAGGGTAGTTTCAGCTTTGCCGACTCGCGTACCGTCGTCTTCGTCCCTAAGTCTGGCATGGAGCGTAATACTCAGTATAACGTTTCGGTCGATGTCAAGAAGCTCTTCGGACAGACAGGTACCTTCAAGTTCGGCTTCAAGACCCGTCCATTCGCCTTAGGTGGCAACCTCAAGACCTTTGAGGTAACCGACGATGATCAGTACGAACTCACCTTCAACCTCCTCACCGCCGACAGCGAGTCGGCTAAGGCCGTCGAAGGCCATGTGGAGCTCAATATGCAAGGCGAGTCCACTTGGTCGCATTCTGCCGATGGCATGGCTCACCAGCTCAAGTTCCGTGTCAAGCCAAAGTCTGACTGCAAGCTCGTCCTTGCCACCATTGCCGACAATAGCATCGGCATGGAGCGTCAGGTCCTCTCGGAGTCACAGCTTCCATCGGCCGAGACCTTCTCTGTCGTCAGCCAGCGCTGCAAGCCAGGCGATAGCAAGGCCATCGAGATCACCTTCAATAAGAACCTCGATCCTAAGCAGGATATCAAAGGTCTCATTTTCGTCAACGGCAAGGAGACACAGGTCGTAGCCGAAGGTAACAAGGTCATCATGACCGGTTACTTCGAAGAAGGCGAGCAGGTCAGCATCATGATCGAGAAGACGCTCCGTAGCCGCAGTGGCCTCAAGCTCACTTCCGCTCCATTGCCACCACTCACTTTCTCTACCGATAAGCCACAGGTCGAGTTCGTTGGCGATGGCACCATCATTCCACAGTCAGACAAGATTCTCGTTCCATTCCGTCTCATCCACATGCGTGGCGTCCGTGTGGCTGTCTTCCGCATGTTCAGCAATATGATGGGTACCATGCTGCAGAATGGCGACCTCGACAACTACAGCAACCTCAGTTATGCAGCGCGTCCTATCGCTACCACCACGTTCTATGTCGAAGATCCAAGTCTCGACCTCAGCGAGTGGCATACCTTTGCGCTCGATCTGACCGATCAGGTCAAGCTCGAGCCAGGTGCTATGTATCGCATCGAGATGGCGCTCGACGCTCGTCTCTCCGCCTGGCCAGCCGACTCTCTGCCACAGGCTACTCGTGAGCAGATGGCAGCTGACGATGCAGCGGTACTCGAACAGTGTCTCGAGCGCTTTGACAACGGCAACTATTACTACACCGGCCAGACCTTCGGCGAAGATAACGACTGGTGGTACGATGACTACTGGCGTCGTCGTCAGGATCCATCGACTACCACTTATTATAAGAACCGCGCCGTCGGCAAGAACGTCCTGGCCACCAACCTCGGCCTGAGCGCTCTCAAGGGATCTGACAATACCATCAACGTCACCGTCATCAACCTCCCCGATGCACAGCCAGTCAGCGGTGCTACCGTCGAGGCTTACAGCATGCAGCAGCAGCTCGTAGGTACTGGCAAGACCGACGATAAGGGTATCTCCGTCATCACCTACGATCACAAAATGGGACGTCCGGCTTACCTCATCGCTCGTAAGGGTGACGACGTCTCTTACCTCAAGGTTACCGACGATCTCTCGCTCTCTACCAGTACGTTCGACGTCTCTGGCCATGTCATCGAGCGTGGCCTCAAAGGCTTCATCTACGGCGATCGTGGCGTGTGGCGTCCTGGCGATACGCTCCACATCGCTTTCATGCTCAATGACCGTCATAAGACGCTTCCTGCCGATCATCCTGTCACCTTGACGCTCAGCAATCCGCTCGGTCAGATCGCACATCGTGCTACCCGTACCGAAGGTCAGATGGGACTCTACGCCTTCAACATCCCTGTAGCCGCTGACGCCGTCACTGGTGTCTGGTCAGCGCAGGTCAACGTCGGTGGCGTCACCTTCAGCAAGAACATCCGCATCGAGGCCATCAAGCCTAACCGCCTCAAGATCGACCTCAAGCTCCCGTCATCGACCCTCTCTGCCGGCAAGAGTACCGCTCAGCTTAGCACCGAGTGGCTCAATGGCAATGCAGCCAGTGGCCTCAAGTACGCCATGTCTGCCACCATCGTCGAGACCAAGACTGGTTGGAAGGCTCATCCTGGCTATGTGTTCGACGATCCTACCAAGTCGTTCGATACCTCTGAACAGGACATCGCCAAGGGTGAGGTCGATAGCCGTGGCCAGGCCTCTGCACAACTCAATATCAACACTGGCAAGACCGCTCCTGGCATGTTGCTTGGCAACATCGTGACACATGTCTACGAGCCTTCTGGTGAGTTCAGCGTCGACGTCGCACAGACGCTCATCGCTCCTTACGACCGCTTCGTCGGTGTGAAGGTTCCTACACAGGAAGGCCAGTCGCACCTCGATACCGAGAAGGATCACACCTTCAGCGTCCTCAGCGTCAACAAGGATGGCAACGCCGTTCCTGGTGTCAGCGTCAAGGTCGATGTCTATAAGGTCGACTGGTACTGGTGGTGGAACTCGTCACGTGACGATATGGCCGACTATACCGCTTCAAGCTATCACCAGCCAGTCAAGTCGTTCGACGTCCTCACCGACTCACAAGGCAAGGGATCCTTCAAGCTCCAGATGAGCGAGGCCAACTGGGGTACCTACCTCATCATGGTTCGCGATAAGACCGGTGGCCACTCTGCAGGTACACTCAGCTACTTCGACTGGCCTTGGATGACCTCACGTCGCAGTAGCAGCGCCAGCGAGAACGCTACCTCACTCTCCATCACTACCGACAAGAAGGAATACGCTCCTGGCGATAAGATGAAGATCTCTATCCCATCCGAAGAGGGTAGCCGTGCCATCGTCAGCATCAGCAACGGTTCGCACATCCTCTACCTCAACACCTACGCTTGTCAGAAGGAGCGTACCGAGATCACGCTCGACGTTACCGAGGAGATGTCTCCTAATATATATATTGGTGTCTCGCTCGTCCAGCCATACAGCCAGACGCTCAACGATATGCCAATCCGCATGTACGGCCTCACTCCAGTGGCTGTCAATTCACCTAAGAGCCACCTCGAGCCACAGATCTCTACCTCTGACGAGTATCAGCCAGAGACCACCGCTAAGGTCGTTGTCAGCGAGAAGTCTGGTCGTCCGATGGCCTATACGCTCGCTATCGTCGACGAAGGCCTCCTCGACCTCACCCGTTTCAAGACACCTAACGCCTGGGACGTATTCAACGCTCGTGAGGCCCTCGGTGTCCGCTTCTTCGACCTCTACAAGCATGTCAATGGCGCTTACGGTGGTCGCATCGAACAACTCTTCAGTATCGGTGGTGACGAAGCGCTCAACAATGGTCCTAAGGCCATCGTCAACCGCTTCACGCCAATGGTTCACTTCGTCGGTCCATTCACGCTCAAGAAAGGCGAGAAGGCCACTCACAAGGTCCCAGTGCCAAACTACAACGGTCGTGTCCGTGTCATGGTCGTAGCAGGCGATGGCAGCGCTTACGGTAGTGCAGACAAGTCTGTCCTCGTCCGTCGTCCGCTCATGATGATCGGTACCATGCCACGTCAGATCGGTCGTAACGATGAGATGACCGTCTCAGCTACGCTCTTCGCTACACAGAAGCTTGGCGACGTCAAGGTCACTCTCTCTTCAAAGAATGGCCTCGAGGTCGTAGGCGATAAGACACAGTCAGTACGCTTCGACGAGGCTGGCGATAAGACCGTCCAGTTCCGCATCAAGGCCGGCAACCAAGGTGGAGTAGGTACCGTCTCTCTCGTGGCCTCTAATGGCAGCCTGAAGGCCGATTACACCGCAGAGATCGATATCCGCACCGTCAGCCAGACCATCAGCCGTACCGTCGAACATCGCGTCGAGCCAGGTGCAGCCTTCGAGGAGACTTACAACCTGCCAGGCGATGGCGACTACCAGCTCCTCCTCGACGTCTCTGCACATCAGCCACTCAACCTCTCTGGCCGTGTCAAGGGTCTCATCAGCTATCCTCACGGCTGTGCAGAACAGACCACTTCTAAGGCCTTCTCACAGCTCTATCTCAGCGAGCTCTCTACGCTCACTCCAGAACAGCAGAAGGAGATCGAGGAGAACATCAAGTATGGCATCAACCGCCTCTCAGCCTTCCAGACGGCCGATGGTGGCATGTCTTACTGGCCTGGTCAGCGTCAGAGCCATCCATGGGCCTCGGCTTACCTGCTCCACTTCCTCAACGAAGCTGGTGCACGTGGCTACTACGTGCCAGACGAGATGCTCCGCAAGCTCAAGAACTACGTCTCTGCACAGGCCAACGCCTGGACGCTCCGTGACGATGCCAACACCGCTGCATATCAGCTCTACGTCCTCGCTGTCCTCCAGTCGGCCGAGATCGGTGCGATGAACCGTATGCGCGAACAGTCGGCCAACATCTCACAGCGTGCCAACCGCCTGTTGGCAGGTGCATACGCTCTGAGTGGACGCGCCGATATCGCTCGTGAACTCATGAAGGCTTCTGGCAACGCTGAGGCTTACAACGGTGGCTGGTTCTCAATGGATGTCGCTGTCCTCCTGGCCGAGTTGTCGCTCGACGATAAACATGCCGAACAGACGGCCGAGATCGTCCGCAAGCGCCTCTCATCTGATAGCTGGCTCTCTACGAGCGACTGTTCGTTCTCGATCCTCGCCATGTCACAGTACTACAAGACACACAGCGTAGGCAAGGGACTTAAGTTCAAGGCTTCGGTCGATGGCAAGGAAGTAGCCGACGTCAATAGTCCTAAGTTCTCATGGACCACCACACAGTCGCTCGACAAGAAGCAGGCCAAGCTCAGCGTCCGCAATGGCGGTGAGGCTCCTGTCTACGTCAGCATCACCTCACAAGGCGTAGCCACACAGAGTCCTGTCCAGAAGGCCTCTAACGGTCTCGAGCTCGCTTTGAGCTACACCAGCGAGAACGGTCAGCCACTCTCACCATACCTCATCGGTCAGAGTACCACGTTCAAGGCCAGCCTCATGGTTCGCAACACCTCTGGCCGTAACCTTGAGAACATCGCAGTCACACACATCCTGCCAGCCGGTTGGGAGATCCTCTCTAAGCTTCCTTCAGGCAACGTCAGCTATCAGGATCAGCGCGATGATCGCATGCTCTCATACATCGACCGTCTGGCCAAAGACGAGACCGTCAACATCCGCTTCAACATCTCCGCCACCTATGCAGGCCACTACTACCTCCCATCCGTTCATGCAGAGGCCATGTACGACGCCACCATCATGGGATGCACCGAGAGCGCTGAATGCACCGTGGTCAATAAGTAGCCAGTACCAATCTTTCTTAGCAATTATCCTTGAATGATTAACTCAAAAGAAATAGAAGAACGTATCCTTCGGCTCAGCATGATCGATACCTCCCGTAACAGCCAGATCGCACTCCCGCTGGTCATGGTCCTCGAGGCCTATATGATCATCAGCTGGCTCATCAACGTCAACGACAAAACGTCGGCCAGTAGCATCTGCTATCTGGCCGGCTATATCACGTTGTTCGTCTTCTCTGGCTTGATCCTCCTCTTCATCCAGCATGCCAAGCGTCATATCGATGAGACCTTCCATCAGATCGACCTCATGCAGCACGTCCTGGCCTTCCTGTTCCTCCTATGGGCCGTCAGCTTCACCTACGTCGGTAGCGAGATGCGAGGTCACTTCGACTATCTCATCTTCATCACCTTCGTCACGCTGTTGCCACTCTTCTGCTACCTCCGTCCCGTCTACTGGACAGTCCTCCAGATCCTCGGTACCGGTTGCATGTACTACATGGCCAGCCATCACGACCGCTTCTTCGCCTTCGCCGTCAACTTCACCGTCTTCACCATCATCTCACTGGCCGCAGGTTGGACCATGCGACACATCCGCTATGAGTCCTACAAGCGACAGATCGAGCTCGAACAGGAGCGTAACATCGCCTACGACCTGGCACACAAAGACACACTCACAGGCCTCCCCAGCCGCCAGAGCTTCCACGAAGCCTTCGAGCAACTGCGGACCGATGCCGATTCACAGAATATCATCATCATGATGTGCGATGTGAATGGCCTCAAGCCAGTCAACGACAACCTCGGACATGAAGCAGGTGACGAACTCCTGCAAGGAGCCGCCTACTGTCTGCAGAAAGCCTTCCAGAACCTCGGTACCATCTATCGCGTCGGAGGCGATGAGTTCACCGGCATCCTCCATGGCACCGACGCTCAGCTGCAAGACGCCATCCGTCAGTTCGAATGGATCACCTCCAACTGGAAAGGCCACCTCGTCAAGCACCTCTCCATCTCCATCGGCCACGCCTCCGTCCGCAACAACCACACCGTCACCCTCGACGCGCTCCTCACACAGGCCGACAATGCCATGTACGAGGCTAAGCGTAGGTATTATCAGAAGTGATCACTACTCCTCATCATACACCACACACCCCGGTTCTGACGGATGATCGATCACCATCTTGTCAGCCGGCTCGTGTCGGAGTACGCAGATCATCATGATATCGCCAATTGCGCCAATCGTCAGGAAGACACCGAAGCGAGTCAGAGAATAGCTTCCCCAGGCCAATCCAATCACCAGCGGCAAGATACCCAGTATGACCAGCGGAGCCAATCCACCGATACGATACG
>JAZQQH010000047.1:0-21887 GCA_045628985.1 Bacteroidales bacterium
ACGTATCCTTCTTAAACTCGGAGAACTGAGCCGCGCTCAGTCCCAGATCCTCCGCACCGAGGGTGGGGATAGCCACCACGGTGTTGTTGAAGAAGGATACGTAAGTCGGATCGGAGGCATGTCGTTCTGTGGGGCAAGGAGTTGCAACCTAGAGTTGTCTTCCTAAGACCGCTTGGCCTCCGACTTACGTATCCTTCTTAAACTCGGAGAACTGAGCGTGCATGTCCATGACGAAGCCGGAGATGTGAGCGCTCTCCTCCTGGTACGCCAGCGAGGTGATGTCGGTGTTGTACTTATTGAGGATGTACTTCTGGAGCGCCGTCTTGTAGGTCGCCATGGCCGACTGATCAGGATACATCGCCACCGCCATGAGCTTGTGGTGAATGAGGCCGTAGAGCGCGTCACGCTCCTTGTCAGCCGCCTCCATATCAGCGGTATACATGCTACCCTGAGCCTTGAGGACGATGTCCTGCTCTTCGGTAACAGCGTTCTTGAACTCGGTGAACTGAGCCGCGCTCAGTCCCAGATCCTCCGCACCGAGGGTGGTGATAGCCACCACGGTGTTGTTGAAGAAGGATACGTGCTCCGCGTTGCGGAGCTGAAGGAAAGGAAGAGAATTTACACTAAGCATAAAAAAGAGATAATTAAAAGAGATGGACCCTCCCCCGACCCCTCCGCAAGGGAGGGGAGTGATTAGCACTCTAGTCGGAAGCCCTCTGCACTGGTGCCAAGTGCATGAGGGTGGCACCTCTTCCCAAGTGGTAATTACTCCCCTCCCTTGGGAGGGGCCGGGGGAGGGTCCTGTTTGTTTGACGCTGCAAAGATACCCCCTTTTTCCCACTCCCTTGCCGCTTTCTCTTCTAAATCGCCGCTTTCTCCTCTAAATCGCCGCTTTCTGCTGTCATTGCTGGCCTGCCTGAGAAGATGGAGAATTTATAGCGGCTCACCGAGGTACTCTTTGAGGACTTCGAGGTGAGCCTGAGAGAAATATTTCTGCGACGTGTGGTAACCCATGCGTCGCAGATGTTCTTTTAAAGGGGGATCGTCATGGATCCAGCGGCGGAGCTTGCGGGATGCGGTGGCGAAGTTGTCGTCGGGGAAGTAGCGCATGGCTACCTGGAACTTGGTGTAGCGGGGCTCGGTGGGAGGCAAATTGCGAAGCTTATATTTTTTTTGCATGCAAAAAAAATGTTAAAGGTTAACCATTAACACCACGTAGTGGTATCCGTGACTCGTTGCTCATCGGCTAATGCCGCCTGGTCAGAGAGTTCGCGCTTGCAGGCTTCGGCATCGCGGCGCTCATCGTAGCGGCCGCAGGGCTGGCGGTGATAGTAGAGGCGGCCGGTGGAGCAGAACTCCTGGTCACGGACTTTGAGGACATCGGCTACGGTGTACGAAGGGTTGGCACTGCCCTCGTCCTCGTTGCCCTTGGCGAAAGGGAAGACACGCTTGATGGAGATCAGGAAGTCGGCGAGGTTGGCCCAGTGGGCAGAACCGGAGATGGTGTACTGGTCGATCTCCTCATACTCGCCCGTGGTGCCGTCCTTGATGAGCTTACGCGGATGCGCCACGACACACACCCAGACGTGCTGCTGGCGGCCCCATTTCTGCAGGGTGGTGAGCATGGACTTGATCTGCTGCGTCTCGCTCTCACGCGGCTCGTCGCTCACAAGGAAGAGGTACGGGTCGATGCAGAGGAAGTGCACAGGCATGCCGTCGTCGATGAGCTGCTGTGTCTGTGCGATGATATTAGTGGGCGAGGGGGCGAGATCCTCCATGAGGAGGTGTGCCATGCGCTGGTCGAGGATGTCGAGGGCGGCGTTGATGCAGTCATCGGGGACGTCTTCGAGCTTGGTGGTGCCGAAGGCGATCTGCAGGAGGCGGCGGATGTGCTTCTCCTTGTTGGGTTCCTCGAAGGAGCAGAACACACAGCCCTTCTGCAGCTGGAGCATGAGGCGCGTCATGGTGCAGCGGAGCCAGTCGGTCTTGCCCGAGTTCGGCTTGCCGGTGAGGATGATGAGACCGCCCTCGTCGGTGAGGTGCAGGTGCTTGTTGGTATACGCGCCATAGCCGATGCTGTAGCCGTGATCGTAGTCGCCACGCACCACGCTGAGCACCTTCTGCCGCATGTCACGGATGCGCAGGATGTCGCGATTGGGCGGGAAGGGTGCGGTATCGACGATGCGGCGTACCTCGTCGAGGCCGAACTTCTGGCGGCACTCGCTGATGTCTTTGCACCCGTGGCTGAGGGTGGCGATGGCGCACTTCTTGCCGAGCTTCTCGAAGTACTCCAGGTAGTTATGCTTCATCACTTCGCCCGCATCGTCATTATCGCCACAGATCAGCACGCGGCGGATGCCTTTAAGCCAAGATAAGAAAGGCGCGAAGCTGACCTCAGGCTTTGACTCTGCTCCATTAGGCGTGGAAATGACAAAGGGATATCCTGCCGACAAAAGAGTCAATACATCTTTCTCGCCTTCAGTAACGATCAGCAAATCACTCCTCACTCCTAACTCCTCACTCCTAACTAATCGAAGCGGATTCAGGCACTCGATGTTGTACGGTGCACTCGGAACGTTCTTGTCTTTGGGCTGTACATCCTGGGTGAACTTCTTCTCGGTGACTGCACGATACTTGACGTTGATGATGCTGCCATAGAGGCGGTTGACATAGCACAGACAGTTGTACGATACTCCTTCGATACTGCGTACGGCCGACATGCACCCAGCCTGCTCTGCCACTTCTAGCGGTATCTGCTGATCAGCGAGGTACTTGACCACGGCAGGATTGGATTTTATCGAAGAGAGCTTGACATCAAGAATGGCATAATCTGTATTCTTCTTCTTCGGCTCCTTCTGCCACTCCTCCTTGTGCTGGTACTGTGGGTCTTTGAAATCGTCGCAGATGCCGTTGAAGTTGCACTCGGGGGTGAAGCAGTGGAAGAGACCCAATTTCTTGTTGATGCTCAGATGATGTTTGCCGCACGCTGGGCAATCAGCCATGTAGTTCTGAGCATTTGGCGTAGTGGTGATGTTGGCAAAGTCTGCCAGTCGGTAATAGGGTTTTAGATCCATCTGGAATAATTGAGAATTGATAATTGAGAATTTATAATTGCCATTGTTTTGTGAATTTATTCCAGTGAGCTTCGGTAGAAGGCCTCGGTGGGGCATCGGCGGGGATGAGCATCAGGCCGTCGGCTGGATCGTCATAGTAGCGGAGGCCATCAGGTTCCTGCCACTCATAGAGTGAGATCGGGCGGTGCTGGCGGCGCTGCTGGGTGGCCTGTTGGGCGGCAGCGCGCTCCTTCTCGGCATTCTGTTTGAGCCATTGGCGGTACGAGCGGGTGGCCATGTCGGTGCTGTACTTCTTGATGTAGTTCTTGACCTGATAGATGCGCTGACTGGGGTCCTTGATGCGGTTGGGCGACATGAACTGGCGGTCACGGGCGAAGTGGGGAGCGAGTTCCTTGTCGATCATGAGCAGCAGGAGTTCGTGGGCCTGCTCGGGGGTAAGGCCGAAGCCTTTGGCCTGCCCTTTCTCGGGGGTGAGCGGCTGCTGGAAGCGATAGAGAAGCATCTCCATGGGTTCGCGCTGGGCGGCCTGCGCATTCTGGATAAGACCTCGGAAGTAAGCCTTGGCATGAGCGATGGCGTGGAGGAGCTCGCGTTTCTGTTCGGCTTCGATGTCGCTGATGCTCATCGGGACCTCTTGCCCGGAAGCCGGTACTACGGCTTTGGCTCCAGATCCAACGGAAGCCGGTTGTACGGCTTCCACGGCTCCAGCCGTACCACCTGTAAGGTTTTTATTATAACAAGTATTATTATAATTAGCGTCAAGGTTTTGACTCTTTTTTTGACTCATTTCTATACTTCCCGGCAATGGATGACCATCCTTTTCTTCCCATGTATGCCATACTGGAGAGAAGAACATTGTGATATGATCTGGATATTCACGATCAGGACGAGCTCGTAAGAAGAATTGTTTGTTTGGCAACAAAGATGTATCAACATCTGATGACAACAAAACAAAAGAACGACATCGACGCAGATCGTCAAATAATTTCTGAATACTCGGATATCCAACCTCCTTACGCAGCTGATTAAACGAATGAAAAGTATATCGCCCCTGGACATCCATATACTGCGTGAAACCATAGCCTAACCAAAGGTCAGCCAACTTCATTCTGTAGGAGTCAGCAATACCATACTGACGCCACAGACGAAGTTGACGACCTAAATAGTCGACGTATACCGAAGGGTATCGTGTCTCCATCAATCCTACAGCTGATTAATGTCATTCACAATGACATACCGATCGAGATACACCTGCATCGACTGACGCCCTGGCTCCCGCTGTGAGTCATACTTCAGCATGGAGACACAGGCCACCACCCACTGACCACGCTGGAGTGGACAGTTGAGCGCAGCATCGTCAATGAGCGTCACCACTACTGACTGTTTGCGGATGAATGGGCCATTCTGCTGGCTCATACCCATCTCATGATAGGTCAGCGTGATCTCTACCTTCGGGCGGTCAGGATCGCCCTCTCTTTTGCCTTTGAAACTCGTCTGATAGACGTTCTCTACTTCGAATAATCTTTCCATAATTTTGGGAAATTTGCACATGGAGTGAATGGAGTAAACGGAGTAAAAAAGAATACTCCTCTAACTCTATTTACTCCATGTGATTAATAAAAGTTTCAACCTCCTCATCCGGACGCCAGAAGCACTGCGGGTCGTAGGATGCCATGACTCCGCGTGCGATGCGCTTGCGGCAAGAGAAATGCACACGTGGCAGAGCCTTGTTCATCAGATCGACAAGATGATTCAGCTGGTTAAAGAAATCGGCCTCACAGGTAAAGTCGAGACCCAGATACACGAGCACGAGGAGCGAACCACGCACGTTGTGGAAGTATGCCTTGACAAACGGCCAGGCGCGCAGATGTTCGAGCGCCTCAGTGGCATCGGCCAGACTCATGAAGCGCATATTGACCACCGCCAGGCCATTGACCTCCATCAGTTCAGGATGATCTTCATGTGTCGTCACGCCTGGGTACATAATGGGCAGTTCGGACTCGATGGCATGAGCCTCGTCGAGCTTCCCTTCAAAGAAATTTCTGCGGATCGTCTCGACAGCATGCCGAAAGATGCCACGCTTGATGTCTTTGAGCATCGTATCGACCATGAGAGGTCGGATTACCTTCTTCCCCAAGATAGGGTTTACTTGGTGGATCTCACCCCGAAGAATAGGGTCAGGATCCTTTTTTCTCTTCTGCATAAAATAAAGTATAAAAAAAACAATGCACCGCCAAACGGGAACTTAATCCCGATTGGCGGTGCAAAGATGATAGAAAAAATGACTTGACAGGGGGGTATTACCCCCGGTAAAATTTACGATTTCTTTGAAGATTTGAGCTGAATGCGGATATTCATGTCGAAAAAGGCATTATTTATGTCATCAATTCTGCTCTGATAGAGAGGTGAAAGCGTACAGCCTTCGTAAGCCAGATTCTTTGTTGTGCGGAAACTGCGGCCGGTCATTGCACAGAATAGTTTGATAATTTTAGACCGATCATTGACTGCAGGCCCTGCATTAAAATGGGTCAGCAATGCTTCGAAAGCAGAATACTGCAGGCGGGTAGGAATAGTATCACGCTTCTCGTCCTTCTCCTCTCCTCCTTCAGTGACGTCTTCTGTGGAGGAGTCTTCCATGGCACCATCGCGCATGGCTGACTGCATGACATCAGAAATAAGGCTGCTGAAGCTGGCTGGTGTGTAGCACTCGCGTACATTGCCATCGTTGAGTGCCATGTAGCACTGGGGCGAAGCATCGTGCTTGTCGTAAGCTTCGAGCGAGAGCGTGAACCACTTGAGGATGCGGCATCGCAGCGTCTCGCACTGCTTAGGATCGTTAAGAATACGGAACAGGGTGTAAATCCTGTAAAGATTGAACTCATTGGTCAGCTGCATCCATGCCTCTACGGTGTTTGCTTCGTGGATGGCCAACCACAGAGCCTCACGGCTCATTGTTGTGTTTTTTCCCATTAAAAAAGGGTAAAGTGTAACTGGGAATGAGTGAAGAAGAATTTAAGAAAAATGGTAACGGGCAAGGCTTTCAATGGTAAGTAATATAAACTAACTACAACTGCAATTAAATATCCAGATTACATTACAAACAACCCTGCCCGCACCAAAAGTGCAGGAAGGCTTTGCAATGTACTTCGTCTGGATAATTAATTGCAGTTAAGTTAGTCGAAGTAGATTGACTACGTCCCTATATCTTTAAGATTTCTCTTTTCTTCTCAGTCTTTCTTAGTTACTTAGTAAATAATATGGTTAATTTATCTATCCCAGGCCGCGGAGCGTACTCTGCCTAATGGCCTGACCATGATCTTAACCGCCGCGAAGGTAGAGAGGATTTCCGAGATATCAAAGCTTACCCTCTACTTTCTCATCCAGAACCCTTATCTTTGTATTATTTTGCCTTCTCGACATTACAAAACGCCCACTTTTTGCACAATCTTTTATGCAGTTTTTAAGTTAGAAAACTTAATGTTTTGCATATATATATATATATATTAACTTTGGCTCAGATTTTGTAATTTTATGAATTACGATATAAGAGAATAAAACAACAATAATTAACTTACTAACATAATAAACTTAACAATCATGACAAACGAAAAGAAAAAGTATCTCACACCAGAGATGACGGTGATGGAGATTAAGAAGGCAGACATCATTGCCACAAGTAACCCTAACGAGCCACTTCAAAATGGTGATCCAATCTTCGGTTAATAAGTATTATTCTCATCAACAAGCAACAAAACTATGAAAATGACTAATAAGACCTTGCTTGCCCTGATGGCAGGCACACTGGCATTCTCTGCATGTAGCGATGAGGATGCAATCCTTAACGAGAACACTGGCAATGCCACTGACGCTACTCCTATCCTCAGCTTCAATGCTGCAACCGAGAGCGATGGCGCTACACGTGCCACTATCGATGCCCTGGCTATCAATTGGCAGGCAGGCGATGCCATCCTGATGATGGACGGCACCAACAGCAGCAAGTATAACCTCGATGCAGAGTGTGATGGCAAAGCATCTGGTACCTTCACCGTGGATGGCGAATCTACCGCTGTATCTGGTGAAAACATCTATGCACTATACCCTTATGCTGAAAGCTCATTACGCACTGTTGATCAGGCAGAGGCAGAGGCTGCGGCTGGTATTGCTTCATATAATCTGGAATATTGGAAAGACGACATACAATGGATGGGTGAAGAATATATCAAAGATTATATGAACGATTATGACATCTCCGCAGAGAACCAGGCTATCATCCTTGCCTACCTCAAGGGTGAGAAAATCGGCACACCAGCCCCTGCACTTAGCAGTAGCAGCATCACTAACGTAGTTATCCCAGATGTGCAGACCGTAGCAGAAGGTCAGACCGTTGACCCTAAGGCTGTGCTGATGGTGGCTATGGCTGATGGCGAAGATCTAGCTTTCAAGAACGTATGCTCATACGTGAAGGTGACTCCTACCGTAGCTTGCAAGAAGATTGAGGTGCGTGCAACGGGTGCAGACCTCGCTGGCGCATGTACCGTAGCTGTATCTGACGAGCCTGCTGCATCTATTACTTCAGATGGCAAATCTGTTGTTACCCTGAAGGCAGAAGCAGGTGACCTCGCAGCAGGCACCTATTACATCGCTGTGCTTCCTGGCGCAAAGAGCAAAGGAATTGAGGTAAGATTCTATACCAGCGCTGAAACCTTCAACTACAACGCTCGCAGCACATCATTCACGTTCGTGCGCAGCAAGGTGCACAGTGGTGGTGACAACAGCGGTGCTTTAGGTACTATCTGGTCGCAGAATACAAACAGTGACCGTTGGGTATTTAGTTTTTCTGATAAAAGTGCCATAAAAACCGTTAATATCTCAACGGGTGTAAGTGGTCCTATGCCAGATGGTGCAAAAGCTTTGAACAGCGATGAAACACTCTGGTCAAGAAAGGATGCTGAGAACAACTATTTTATCGAGACTTCAGCCAGCAAAATTGTGGCCACGAATATGCAAAATGCTTTCAATTATTTAGACTACGTTGAATCCTATACCGGCCTTGACAAATTGGACGTTTCTGAAGTAAGTACATTTGAGAGTTGTTTCAGAGAGAATAGGTATAAATTAGCATCGCTTGACCTCTCTTCGTGGCAAATTAATCCTGCAGCATCGACTAGAACAATGTTTGAAAACTGTATGAATCTAACCAGCCTGACACTTAATAATAGTTTCCATTCTGGATATTCTATGATTAATAGAATTGGTCAGTACGTCTATCAAGATACAGGAAATCCTTGTACAATTTATGGCGTGACAGATGAAGCTGTGAAGAACGATCTCCGTCAGCCAGGCTACACCTATCAAACTGGATTCTCGGATATCAAGTTTGATGGTGAGTAATCATCGATAAACATTATATAATAGAGCATCCACCTCTTAGCAGTATGAGGTGGATGCTCTTTTTGCACTCAGATGAGAGGGTGAAGAATTTTATTTATAGGGGACAGGAAGTATCTATAAGATGATATTTCGGGGAAAGAATCATTGTAAAACGGCTAGGGTTACTCTCTTTTTTTGATATTATTATCTTTTTCTTCAGTATTATTTGGTTTATTGATATTTTTAATATACCTTTGCACCGCATTGTATAACACTTTTATAACAGAATAAGATGGAAGCAACTATAACTGCAAGAAAACAAACGGCATTCAGACTGAATGAGTCTTTGCTGGAAGATCTCAAAAAGTGTGCTGCACAGTGTAACCGCAGCCTTAATAATTATGTGGAAAGCCTCCTGGCTCAAGCACTCTATGGCACTCCTAATCCTGACACGGCAGAAGCCATCAACGAATCTCGTGCGGGCAAATATGCCGGCAAGCTTGACATGAAGGATTTTGATTCATTCCTTCATAGCATTGACGAAATCAAATGAAAGAGGTTCGCTATTCCACAAAAGCCAAGAAAGATCTAAAACGATATCGTAATGACTTGGCTAAAATGCAAGAACTTTTCCATGTGCTTCAGGTACTATCGTCTGGAGGTCAACTTGACCAGTGTTACCGCCCTCACATGTTGGCAGGTAATTATAAAGACTGCATGGAATGCCATGTCGGCAACGATTTCCTGTTAATCTGGATTGATTCTGATGCTATCTACGTAGAGCGTGTTGGTTCTCATGCAGAGCTCTTCGGAAAGAAGAAGTAAAGTCATTGGTAACCGTCCATCTTCGACTCTTCTGAAAATCATCGATAAACATCACACAAGGAGCATCCATTTCTTAGCGTTGAGGTGGATGCTCTATAATTTGGATATATGACAAAAAGGTGTTATTTTTGCACAAAAATAATTACAAAGCCGTGAAGCAACAAGAGAAAGTACATAAAGAGCGACTGGCGCCGACGGAGGAAGAGGTAGAGGCATTTCTGTTTCTGCTTCGTGCTTCGCTGTGGGGAAACTTCGCCCCCGAGGCGGGAGAACTGCCTGATCTGAACAGTCTGCGTGCCAAGGCTATCTGGCAATTGGCCGAGGAGCAGACTGTGCTGGGGCATCTGACTGAGGCCCTCCAGAAACTCTATGGGAGCAATTTGCCTGCTGAATATAAACTCAGGATCAACCAGAACGCCGCCAAGATGTTCATTGAGCACCAGTTGCTCAAGGAGAACGTCCGCAAGACCTTCGATTTCCTACAGAACCAGGGCTTTTCGCCGATCCTCTTGAAAGGTCAGGGCAACGCTGCACGCTATCGTGACCCGATGCTCCGTCAGTGCGGTGACATTGACGTCTATATCGGCAAGAAAGACTTTCAGAAGGCTTGCGCTTGTCTTGGGCAACTGGTGGGCGAGGAGGCCATAAAGCAGGCAGGGGAGACAAGGACGCATTTGCATGTAGATTATGGCGAGATCACCATCGAACCGCACCGCATAGCCGAGTTTATGCACAATCCGCTGACCAATCTTCGCTATCAGCGCCTGACCCAGTATTGGCTGCGTTCCGATAGGGCCGACACGGTTTCAGTGGGCGACTATCAAGTATGTGTGCCTGCAAGGCAGTTCAATGTGCTTTATGTCTTCTATCATATTTGGCATCATTTTGTAACCCAGGGTATTGGGCTCCGTCAGTTCTGCGACTGGTGCATGATTCTACACGAGGCTGCCGGAAAGATTGACCTTACTCAACTTGAAAAGGACCTGCGACAGCTGCATCTGCTCAAACCGTGGCAGATCATGGCTCATATTGCCGTGGAGAAATTAGGCCTTCGTCCAGAAGAGATGCCGTTCTTTTCTGAACAATATCAGGAACAGGCAGAGAAGGTGTGGCTGTCGATTCTGGAGGGAGGTAACTTCGGCAAGTTTGAAATAAAACGAAATTACGCCAGAGAGTCGTATCTGGAACGCAAAGTGAAGTCGTTTGTCCAGCATCATAAGTGCGTCTTTCGTCTCTTGTCTGTCTCTCCAGAAGATGCATTTTTCCTCTATCTCTATTTCCTTTATGCAGGTGTAGAAAAGATTCTTTCCGATTTGATTGAGAAACTTAAGCTTAAACCCTCCGCATGACCACCTTCGAAGAAATCCTCGCCCGTCAGGGCCTGCTGATGTACACCAACACGGGCGACAGCATGATGCCGCTGCTGCGTCAGCACCGTGATGTGCTGATCATACGGCCGAAGCCTGAGGGGCGGCTCAGCAGGCTCGACGTGCCACTCTATAAGCGCGATAATGGGCAGTACATACTGCACCGCGTGCTGTGGGTCAGGAAGCAGGATTACGTTATGTGCGGCGATAATCAGTGGCACCCGGAGCACGGCATTACCGACCGGCACATCATCGGGGTGCTCGATGCGGTGGTGCGCGATGGCCGAACCATCCCCCTTCGCGCTACGCCTGAGCACCCGCGCGTGAGCTGGAAGTACCGGCTCTATGTGCATCTCTGGTGCGACCTGTTTTTCCTCCGCGCGCCGATTGTAAGGCTCAGAGGGAAACTCAGAAGACTATATAATAATTAATAATGACTACTTAATAATCGAATGAAACTCAAATACGAATTTTCAGTCAATCAGGTCTGCGGCGTATGGTGCGCCGTGGCTGTGGGCGAGAGTGCCAGCAAGTTCAGCGGCTTGATCAGCCTCAATGAGACGGCTGCCGATATGATGAAGTATCTGGCCGAAGACATCACCGAGGACGAGCTCGTACAGAAGATGCTCGCCGAGTATGACGTGCCCGAGGCCGACCTGCGCCGTGACGTGCAGGCGTTCATCGAGAAGCTCAAAGCCGAAAACGTGCTCTACTGATGTACGAGGGCGTATATAAGTTGGCCGACGTGCCTGTGCAGATCACCTCGCTCTATGACGAGGTGCAGGTGATGTGTGCCCCATACAGCACCACAGAAGCACCACAGCTGCACATCGTCACCACGGTAGAAGATATTGAGGCCGAAGGGCGAAAGAGCGATGAGGAGCGACGCCAGGAGGGCTTGCCCGAATATCACTTCCCCCAGCCGTATCTTGAGACCCTCGCCGTCTATCGCCAGCTGGCTACAGCATTGATAGCCAGAGGCGTACTACTCATTCACGGCTCAGTCATTGCGGTCGATGGCGAGGGTTATCTCTTCACCGCACTCAGCGGCACGGGTAAGAGCACCCATGTGCGCCTCTGGCGTGAGCTCTTCGGCGAGAGGGCGGTGATGGTGAATGATGACAAACCGCTGATTAGAGTGAGGAGTGTGGAGTTAGGAGTGAGGAGTTGTGTCTATGGCACTCCCTGGGACGGCAAGCATCACCTCTCCACCAACATCAGCGTGCCGCTGAAAGCCATCGTACACCTGCAGCGCGGCGAGGAGAATCACATCGAGCCCCTTACGCCGGCAGAGATGCTGCCCGTGCTCCTGCAGCAGACATTCCGTCCCCAGTCGGCCATCGGCACTATGCAGGTCATGCAGTCGCTCGATGCGCTGAGTCACAGCATCAAGTTCTATAGTTTACATTGCAATATGCAGCCCGAAGCTGCCCGTATCGCCTATGAAGGAATGCGCTAAATATCTGCTTAGGCTGAGCCGGGGGCATCGCCAGGGGTTAATCCTGTCGGTGGTGCTGGGCGTGCTCAACGTGTGCCTGGGGCTCTACTTCATCTGGGTGAGCAAGGGCGTGGTCGATGTGGCTACGAGTCACGACGCCGCGGCTTTCTGGCCCATGGTGGCGCTCATGGCGGGCGTCATGGTGCTGCGCCTTGCGCTGATGGGCGTGCGGCAGTACATCATACAGCACACGAATATCCGACTGGTCAACAGCATCCGTCAGCGCCTCTTCCATGAGGTGATGGATGCACCGTGGCTGGGTCGCGAAGGCATGGCGGTGGGCGATGTGATGAGCCGTCTGGGCGAAGACCTGCGTGTGGTCACTACGTGTCTGACAAGCGATGTGCCATCGCTCATCCTCTCACTCTGTCAGCTGCTGGCTGCTTCGTGGTTCCTCTTCCTGCTCCAACCCACGCTGCTGTGGGCGCTGCTTGCCCTGACCCCCGTGGCCATCGTGCTGAGCAAGGCTTTCTATAAGATTACGCGCCGCCTCACGCAGCAGATACGTCAGCAGGAGGCCGATATCACCAGCCACATGCAGGAGTCGCTGCTCAATCGCCCGTTATTGCTCTCCCTGCAGCGCGTGCCGCTCATGGTGGAGCGTCTGATAGGGCGTCAGGACCAGCTACTTGGCACTTACCACCGCCGCATCCGTTTCACCATACAGACGCGCCTCTTCATCCACTTCACCTTCATGGCCGGCTATACACTTGCCTTCGTGTGGGGTGCCCACGGCATCATGCTCGGCACCGTGACCTATGGCATGATGACCGCTTTCCTGCAGCTGGTGGCTCAGGTGCAGCACCCGATACTCAGCATGAGCGAGCTGCTGCCGCAGTTTGTGCAGGCAACGACGGCCACAGAGAGGCTTAAGGAGCTGTGCTCAGTGAGGAGTGAGGAGCGAAGCTCAGTGAGGAGTGAGGAGTCTAACTCCTCACTAAAGGACATCGTCCTGTCCAATGTCTCATACCGTTATCCTGATGGTGAACGGAACATCTTGCAAGAGCTCAATCTTGTCTTCCCTGCTGGCAGTGCTACGGCCATCGTAGGACCTACAGGCTCGGGCAAGAGCACGCTGGTGCGTCTGTTGCTTGGGTTATTAACGCCAAATGAGGGAAGCATCAATACGGGCAATCAGCGCATCGCCTACGTGCCTCAGGGCAACAGCCTGCTGCGTGGCACGATACGTGATAATCTGCAGCTGGGTAAGCTTGACGCTACTGAGGAAGAAATGCGTGAAGCCCTTCGCCGTGCCTCTGCCCTCTTCGTCTACGACCTTCCTCAGGGGCTTGACACCCCTTGCGGCGAGAAAGGCAGTGGCCTGTCTGAAGGTCAGGCTCAGCGCATCGCCATCGCCCGTGCACTACTACAACCTGGCACAGTGATGATACTGGATGAAGCCTCGTCGGCCCTCGATCCGCAGACAGAGCGTCAGATACTCGAAGAAATACAGCACACCCAGACGGGCAAGACGCTCATCTGGGTGACACACCACGAGGTGGTGAAGGAATATATGCAGCGAGTGGTGGAAGTACCCCCACCTGGAAATCAACAGGGCGAAGGGGAACAGGTAGAGGCCTCGTGCTCTGTCCCGCGCCATTACGCATCTGCGAGCACATAATTAGTGCTTCTGCCACCGTCGTCAGCGACTTTTAGGACACCGCGAGCTACGAGGTCTTGAATGTCGCGCAATGCGGTTGAGGCTGAGGTCTTGGTAATCTTTGCCCATTTGGAGTTGGTGAGTTTCCCTTCAAAGCCATCCCACAATAAGTTAATCATCTTGGTCTGGCGCTCGTTCATTGGCACATCGCGATGATTATGCCAGAACTGTGACTTCTGTATGGTTCGCGTAGCAGTATCGATAGCGCTTATCAACGCCGTGCGCAAGGTCTGTAGGAACCATTGGATCCACTGCGTTATATCGGTATCGCCAACTGTAGTATGTTCCAATGCGTCATAATAATCCTTACGGTTGTTGCAGATTGCGGCCGACATGCTATAGAAACGATGCGGAAGTCCGTCAGCCCGTGTCATCAGCATATCGGTTATGGTTCGGGAGAGACGTCCGTTACCATCATCGAATGGATGTAACATCGTTGATAGTTTATGACGTGAATATTTGCCTTATTCGCGTCATATTCTGACGCGAATAGGCTGTTTTTTCGCAGCAAAGGTAAGAATAATTTATCTAAAAAAGAAATTTTTTTAAAAAAATCAGCGAAAATCATCATTTTTACTCCTGTATATATTTCTTGCCCTTGCGGATTACGATACCATGATAATCTTCACCCACCTTGTTGCCACTTCGTCTTTATGGAAATCAGTACTTAATCCAAGGCTCAAGTTTCGTCTTGTTCTTGAAGTCTGGCGAGATGCCGATGTCACGGGTATCTGCACTGCCATTGCCCAGGAGGAACTTATCGATAAAGGCTTCAACCTCAGCGTACTGATACTCTGAGAGCATGCAGTGAGGATGACCGCCGAGGATGGAATAGCCGACACGGTCAGCAATGCCAAACTCCTGCCAAACCTTGCGAGCGGCGTTGACCGAGACGTAACCTGACTCATCGGCAAGCCACTGATAATCGGTGTTGCCGAGCATCAGGAAGGCACGTGGACAGATCATGGCACAGAGCTCATGATGGTCGTATGGGAGGCGATAGACGCTGTCGCCATGGAAGGTCTCACGGAGCGACTCCTTGAACCAGTGATAGTCGGTCTTATCGAGGTCCTCTACGCCTTCGAGGGTGTGTGAGACACGCCATGCAGCTGCACCGCCGCCACCAGGTTCCTGGGCGATGGTGAGTGCGACACGCTCATCGAACGCGCCACAGAAGAGCGCCATCTTGCCTGCGTATGAGCAACCCGTGACACCGATATGCTCTGTGTCAATGCGAGTCACGGCAGGGCCGAGCTGCTGGAGGCCATCGATGAGACGGCTCACGCCCCACGCCCACTCGCTGTATGCACCATTGTCAATGAGCTCAGGATAGAGATGCACGAAGCTGTAAGAACTGCGGTCGGTATTGCCACGGAACTGGCCATAGCCATTGACCTGACGCTCGTTATAGTCGAGGCGAGCGATAGGACGGTTGCGGAAGATCTCGTTAGGCAATGAGTTGTGGCTGGTGCCGATCATCAGAGGGAAAGGACCCTCGCCCTGAGGATAGTTGATGACCGTCCAGAGGGTAGCCACGCTGTCACCTACATGCACATCGACGATGAGTGTATCGCCAGCCATGCGCGCCTTGATCTGATTAGGATTGACCGCTGGCTTGGTACCGATCTCGTAGTGCTGAATCTCCTGTGAGATCTCGGCGCGACGCTTCTTCCACTGGTCGAAGCTGCTGACGCGACCCGAGCCATCTGACCAGGCAAGCGGATCGGTGAGAGAGCGTACCTCTGGGAGTTCGTCGAAACTTGGGAGCACTGGAGCAGGAAGGCCTGCACCAGTGTTCTCTACTTTATATACGAGTGGGATAGCTGTCTCTGCTGGGGTGATTACCAGAGGCTTATTGCCCTTGAAGGTAGCCTCGTACTCATAGACGCCGAGCGCTGGGTAGTAGTGCAACTGCTTGAGTCCCTTGAGCGGCTGAGCACTGCGGAGACGGAGCGTTGGCTGAGCACCAGCCTTGCGAGTGATGGTAGCCTGCTGGAGGACACCATCGCTCCACTGCATAGCCACCTCGTAGCCACCACGGGCGCAGAGGCCAGAGACGCTACCCTCCCACCAAGCCGATGGTAGTGCTGGGAGGAGGTGGATGGTAGCCACGTCCTTCTGCTTGCCGTTCTCAGCGATGGTGAGCTCTGACTGCATCAGCATTTCGGCAATACCAGCGGTAGCACCGAAGTTGCCGTCAATCTGGAATGGTGGATGTGCATCGAAGAGGTTAGGGAACGTGCGGCCATCAGGATACTGGCGCTCCAGGCCTTCGTTAGGCAGGAGGCGAAGCATATTGCTGATGATCTTGAAGGCGTGGTTGCCATCGAGCATACGAGCCCAGAAATTGATCTTCCAGCCGAGGCTCCAACCGGTGGCCTGATCGCCACGCTGATTGAGGGTGACGCCTGAAGCCTTCCAGAGCTCAGGAGTATCGAAGGCAGAGATCTGGTGCGATGGATAGAGACCATAGAGGTGCGAGATGTGACGGTGCTCGTCCTTAGGATCATCGAGATCCTCCATCCACTCCTGGAGCTGGCCATACTGGCCTACCTGCATAGGAGGGAGCTTGGCGAGGAGCTGTTGCAGAGTGTCCTGATACTGAGCATCTTTGCCAAGTACGCGAGCTGCGAGCATGGCGTTGGAGAAGGCGTCACGGACAATCTGGTTATCCATCGTACAACCTGCGGTGACAGGGGTTGGCTTGCCAGCGCCACCGTGCTCAGGACTTACTGAAGGGACGGCTACGAGATAGTCAGCACCCTTGAGGTTCTTGCTGAGCTGCGAACCGGCTGGAATTGGCTGGAGGTAGTCGATATAGAAGTCGGCTGCACCCTTGATAATCGGGTAGTACTTGGCCAACGACTGCTTGTCGAGCGTATAGAGATAGTGCTCCCAGAGGTGGGTAGCGAGCCAAGCGCCGCCGTTAGGGAACATGCCCCAGTCGGCACCATCCACAGGACCGGCAATGCGCCAGAGGTCGGTGTTGTGGTGAGCCATCCAGCCGCGGCAGTCATACATCTGACGGGCGGTGACGGCTCCGGTTTTGGCGAGGTCTTCGAGCATAGAGAAGAGCGGACCGTTGGTCTCCGAGAGGTTGCAGACCTCTGATGGCCAGTAGTTCATCTCCGCGTTGATATTGATGGTGTACTTAGCGTCCCAAGGAGCGTCCTTCTTGTCATTCCAGATACCCTGGAGGTTGGCTGGTTGTCCACCCTCCTGCGAAGAGCTGATGAGGAGGTAACGTCCGAAGTTGAAGAGCAAAGCCACCATGCCCTGATCCTCGCTGCCATAGAAGCGGTCGAGGCGCTGATCGGTAGGGAGGAGACAGTTAGGATCGAGCTTGCCGAGCTTGAGGTTTACGCGATTATACTGCTGATGATAAGCGTTGGCGTGACGCTGCATGAGCGATGCAAAATCGTGCTGGAGCGCTGGCTGGAGGTAGCTGTTGAGCTTCTCCTCAGCATTGCCAGAGACATCGTTATAGTTGACGAAGTTGGTAGCAGCGCTGACATAGAGCGTAGCCTCAGTAGCACGGCTGATGATGAGCTGGTGACCCCAGCCATTCATAGCCATGACCTTACCGTCGGTCTTGACTTCGGTGATGCACTCGGCATTGAGCGCCGATGGGATTCCCTCATGCTCCACACCCTTGATCTTGGCGATGAGCTGCTGGCCCTTGGCCTCGACGCTGGTTTCGAGCTGACCCTGGTGCGAGACGGTGAAGTTCAAGGCACCAGGCTTATCGGCCTTAATATGGATGGCTACAATGCCATCGGCCAGAGAGGCGATGACTTCGCGCTCATACTTGACACCTTTATATATATAGGAGGTGGTAGAAACAGCGTCGTCGAGGCTGAGCTTGCGCTCGTAGCTGCTGACGTTGTCGTGGCCGAAGTTGAGCTTGAGGCTGCCGAGGGTGAGGTACTTCATGCCATGAGGACCCTTGATGAACTCCTTGTTGATGAGGTCACCAGCTTCCTTCTCCTTGCCGGCGAAGATGAGTTCGCGCACCTTTGGCAGGTTCTGCAAGGCGGTCGATGAGTTGTTGTTGTGAGGGCCACCGCTCCAGAAGGTCTCTTCGTTGAGCTGGATTTCCTCGGTGTCTGTGCCACCGAAGACCATAGCACCCATGCGAGAGTTGCCCAATGGCAGAGCCTCCAGCCAACAAGAGGCCGGACGGTCGTACCAGAGAGTCTGTGTCTGGAGCTGGTCAAGCGGTGTGGTAGTGAAGCGCCACCAGTCGAAGTTGAAGAGCTTAGGACCCTTACGGCCAACGAAAGCAAAGTAGACGTCATGCACGCCAGTGACCTTCTCGGTAACGAAGGCGTGGGCCGTCTGCCAGTTCTCCCAGCCGCCGGTGGCTTCCTGATGGATCTCAGCAATCTTCTGGCCCTTGAGCGAGTCGAGACGTACTTCGATGAAGCCGCCACGGAGGCCGGTTGCTAAAGAAGCCTCGAAGGTAGTAGGCGACACGTTGCCGAAATCAACCTCGCGCAACTTGAGATAGTCGCCATTGTGAATATCAGTGACATAGACACCCTTCTGTTCATTCTGCTCGGTGTGCAGGCCTCGGCTGAAAGCCATGGTCTCTGCCTCCTGACGCTGGTAAGGGTTGAGCGTGCCGAGAGGCTGGGTGATACCTGCCAAAGTAGGATGGATGGTAGGGAACGAACCGTCGGCATTGTACTTGAATTCCTCGACGGCTACGCTTCGGCCAAAGCCACCACCACCTGGCAGATGGCCGGTGTGATAGAAGAAGTAGTCGTGACCGCGGAAGTTGATGATACCGCAATGATTAGTAAAAGAATCAGTGCCCACCTTGCCTGTGGCCTTGTCAGAATTGCTCTGTGGCATGATTACGCCCTGATAGGTCCAAGGACCGAGAGGCTTGCTGGCGGTAGAATAAGCGATGTGCTCAGGGACGCCACCTGCGGCATAGAGCATATAATAGGTAGAGTCGCGCTTGCTGATCCAAGGGCCCTCGGTGTAGACATCCTTATACTGAGGCTCTTTCCAGGCAGCGTTGGCCTTCTGCTGCTCTGCCATGCGTCGGCGAGCGTGCATACTTGGACCACCGAAGCTCTGCTCATCCATATCGAAGTGGCGGACGAAGCCGCGCATGGAGATCATGTCCGGATTGAGCTCGACGTAATAGAGCTCAGGATTGCCCCAATAAAGGTAAGCCTTGCCATCATCGTCGATGAGTACGGTAGGATCGATATAGTCCCAGCTGCCCTCGCAGAGTGGCTTACCGAGCGCGTCCTTGAATGGGCCGGTTGGCGAGTCGGCCACAGCCACACCGATGGCCATGGTGTTGGTCAACTTGCTGACGGCGCAGACATACCAGTAGAACTTGCCATTGCGCTCACAGACCTGAGCGGCCCAGGCGCGGTCATTGGCCCACTTGAAGGTTTCGAGAGCCAGAGGTGAACCACAGTCGGTCCAGTTGACCATATCGGTGGTGCGATAAGCACGCCACTCCTGCATCCAGAAGAAGTCGGCGTTATCTTCGTCATGACCTGTGTAGACGTAGAGCGTATCGTTGTGCACGAAAGGCGCTGGGTCGGTGGTGAAACAGGTCTGGACGATAGGGTTTTGCGCCATCGCGGTGGAAGCGAGGGACAGCGCTAAAACAGACAGATAATATCTCATGTTATATTTTTTATTTTTACACGAATTATCACGAATTGTCATGAATTATTCAAAAATAAAATTTATGATTAAATTCGTGATCATTTATGATAATTCGTGTTATAAAAAAATAAAATCTTAGTGTTCGTAATGGAACCAGTCGACATCGACGTAGCCGCCAGACTTCTTAGTGCAATAATTAAAGATCGAGAACTTGGTGCCCATGAAAAACTTGCGATAGTCGAAGCGCATCTGGTAGTCACCGCCGAGCTGCTTGTAGTTCTTGCCGCCGTCGAGGCTGTACCAGAAGGTGGCGTTGTCATTCTTGCCCGGACGGAAGTCGCCAGTAATCTTGAGGCAGACGTTCTTCTTGCCGCCGAGGCTGACACGGGCGATCTCGTCACGCTTCACCTCCTTGATGGCGTGTTCCTGATTGGTCAGATCCACCTCCTCGTAGGTCAGGACGAGCTCAGCCTTGCCGCCGTTCTTCTCGATGGTGAGGATACCTGAGTGGCCGTTGAAGGCGGCGAAGCCAGCGCGGTCACCGTCCTTCATCTTGCTGATATCCATGCTGATGGCGCCTGCACAGGTAGGTCCTTCCATGCGCTGTGTCAGCGTGTTACGGGCTGAATAGAGCGTCTTGGCAGGGATCGAGGTCTTGAGGCGCAGGTAGCCTGGGCGCTCGGTCATCGACCACGCGTCTTTGACAGGGTTGTGGTTCCACTGCCAGAGAGGGACGTTGGTATTCATGGTCGACTCGGCGCCGAACTCATCGCTCTTCACGATGCTGATATAGCCGTCCTTGGTGACGGTAGAGAGGCGCTCTGGCTCACGTGCTGGAGTTGGCTCCTCCACGCGGAGAGTCATGCTGTCTGGCACCTTGCCTTCGTCGAGCGTACCGATCATTGGCCAGCCGTCAATCCAGTTACATGGGTTGAGGGTCAATGCACGGCCCACACCGTCGCGATCCTGGAAGATGACGCCATACCACTCGCCGTTCTTGCCATCGACCACGGTACCCTGGCCGACGTAGTTCCAGCCACCGAACTTCGACTTGAGGATGACCTTCATCTCGTAAGGGCCTTCGATGTTCTTGGAACGATAAGCCAGCTGGCAGCGGCCTGTCTGTGGCCAGGCGATCATCGAGAGGTAGTACATGCCGTCATGCTTGAAGGCGCGGCTACCCTCGAGCAAGCCCATTGGCATTCCCTCACGGGTGTTGAGGGTCTTGATTTCCCAAGTAGGGTCAGGAGCGGTGAGGTCTTCGTTCAGGCGCGAAAGGTGCACATCACCACCATCGTGATAGATATAGCAGCGGCCATCCTTATCATCGAAAAGCAATGAAGCATCGTGATAATGAGGCAGTCGTGCATGGAGTGTCCAACCCTTGGCTGGATCATCGGTCTTGTAGAGCCATGACTTATGAGGGGCATCATTGGCCGAATGTAACGCCCAGAAAGTGCCGTTGAAATAACGGATAGAAGTGGCCCACTGTCCACGGCCATAAACAGTACCCAGCGCCATGTTACCTTCGCCAAAACCAATACCACCGTCATTGGCGCCATCTGCTCCGTTGCCGGTCATCTCTGGGGTTTCCATATCGTAACGAGGTGTGTCATGAATCTCGTCGAAGAGATAAGACACGGTTTCCCAAGTCACCAAATCGCGGCTTCGCATCACAGGAGCACCTGGCATGAGGTGCATGGTGGTGCTGACGAGGTAATAGAAATCACCGACACGGATGATGTCAGGATCTGGCACGTCTGACCACATCCAGAGGTTATTGACAGTTTGGGTCTCTGGGGCTTTGCCACCAGGGTAGATGACGTCATTCTGAGCTTGCAGAGAGGAAGCTGCAGATAACAGAGATAAAGCTAATATGCTGAGTCTTTTCATTATATTGTAATGTTTGTCGAGAAGAACACAGATGACGCAGATGACGCAGATTTTCGCAGATGTCTGCGACGCTGAATATTAAAAAAATCTGCGAAAATCCGCTCAATCTGCGTCATCTGCGTTCCTTATATCGAAAAAAAGTTTAATTAATCAGGAACACCTTAGTTACCCCCTTCCACGTAGCCTTGACCGTAGCGCGGCCATCGGCGATCTTGCCGACCTCGATTTGTACGTCCTTGTTGTCGCAAGTAGCGGAGAGGACAGAGTTAGGAAGGATGCGGCCGTAGAGCTGGTAATGATTGTTCATGGTGTAGCCATTGAGATTAGTAGAGAGCAATGGCTGCTGAGGGATGGTGAGGTTGACGCCATCGACGGCGATGGTCATCTGAGGAACTGCTTCTGGAGCAGGCTTTTCGGTAGGGCCATCAGTAGCTGTACCCTTAGCGAAACTTACACCGATGAAGTCGAGAAGACCCTGTGGACGCTGTGGCACACCTGGACGACCGCCCCAACGTGGACGCTCTGGCTCCTTGATCTCAGGACCCTCAACAACGAAATAAATA
>JAZQQH010000048.1:0-18705 GCA_045628985.1 Bacteroidales bacterium
CCTTCACCGGGTACTCGTTGAAGGATGCCACGATCACGGGATCCTCCACCGGGTACCCGTTGAAGGATCACGTGATGAAAAAATCTCCAAAGTCACTTAACTTTGGACACTTTTTTGTCACGGCATCTCCTACACCGTACACTGTAGGAGATGCCGTGATGCAGAATCCCAACGTTACGTACACAACGTTGAAATATTGAACAAAAAATAGGACCTTTCTTCAAATGAGGAAAGGTCCTAAATCTATATAGGAGTAATCTGGAGAGAATTACTTGCTGATCAAGTTAACACCAGTCATGTCAGCTGGCTGAGCAATGCCCATGATGCCGAGGATGGTTGGAGCTACGTCGCAGAGCTTACCGTCTGCTACCTTAGCACCCTGCTCCTTAGTTACATATACACATGGAACTGGGTTGAGAGAGTGAGCGGTGTTAGGAGTACCGTCAGCGTTAACCGCGAAGTCGCAGTTGCCGTGGTCAGCGATGATGATTACCTCATAATCAGCCTCCTTAGCAGCCTCGCATACGTCGTGGCAGCAGATATCGATGGTCTTAACAGCCTTCTCGATTGCCTCGTAGATACCGGTGTGGCCAACCATATCGCCATTAGCGAAGTTACAAGCGATGAAGTCATACTTCTGAGACTTGATAGCGTCAACGAGCTTGTCCTTAACGATGAGAGCGCTCATCTCTGGCTGGAGGTCATAGGTAGCAACCTTTGGAGAAGGAACGAGGATACGCTCCTCACCATTGTACTCAGCCTCACGGCCACCGTTGAAGAAGAAGGTTACGTGAGCGTACTTCTCAGTCTCAGCGATGCGGAGCTGGCTCTTGCCTGCGTTGCTGACTACCTCACCGAGGGTATTCTCAACGTTCTCCTTAGGGAAGAGGATGTGAAGGCCCTGGAACTTAGCGTCGTATGGAGTCATGGTGCAGTAGTAGAGAGGGAGAGTCTTCATGCCCTCAGCTGGCATATCCTCCTGAGTGAGGACAGCGGTGATCTCCTTAGCGCGGTCGTTACGATAGTTGAAGAAGATAACGGTATCGTTAGGCTGGATGGTACCAACAGCCTTGCCGTCCTTTGCCAATACGCATGGCTCAACGAACTCATCGGTAACACCTGCATCGTAAGAAGCCTGCATAGCCTCTACTGGGCAAGCGTACTGAGAGCCAACGCCAGCGGTGAGCTGATCGTAAGCCTTCTTGATACGATCCCAACGCTTGTCACGATCCATAGCGTAGAAGCGGCCGGTGATAGAAGCGATCTCGCCACAGCCAACCTCCTTACAGTGGTTAGCTACGGTCTCGATGAAGCCCTTACCAGAGCGTGGATCGGTGTCACGGCCATCCATGAAGCAGTGGAGGTAGGTACGACCCTCGAGGCCATACTCCTTAGCGAGGTCAACGAGCTTGAGGAGGTGAGCGAGTGAAGAGTGAACGCCACCAGTAGAAGTCAGGCCCATGAAGTGGATAGCACCACCCTTCTTAGCATTCTCGAAAGCACCTACGATCTCAGGATTCTGAGCGATGGTACCATTCTCGCAAGCCATGTTGATCTTTACGAGGTCCTGATATACGATACGGCCACCGCCGATGTTCATGTGACCAACCTCAGAGTTACCCATCTGGCCCTCAGGAAGACCTACGTTAAGGCCGTCGGTACGGAGCTGTGAGTGTGGATACTGAGCGAGGAGTGAATCCCAATAAGGGGTAGGGGTCTGAGCGATGACGTCAGACTTAGAACCATTGCCGCATCCCCAACCGTCGAGGATGAGCAGAAGTGCTTTCTTTGCCATGATTATGATTGAATTTTTATGATTGATACGATGTCGATGGGTACGGTAAAGACCCATTTCGCTGCAAATATATTTATTTAAAATGAGATGTGCAAATTTAGCACTAAAAAATCACCCTCAGCTACGAAGAATAGCAGAGGGTGTAAAGTGTGGTTGCTAACTTATTATCCGATAGCTTTGCCAATCCAGACACACAAAAGTCCGAAAATGAGTGTCAATGCGAAATAGAGCGCAAACATGGCATAATTGCCAGAGCGGAGCAGCGAGAGGCCTTCGTTGGAGAAGGTACTGAAGGTCGTAAAACCGCCACAAAGACCCGTGGTCAGGAGCAGTCGTGTGTCGGGGCTCCAGCCTAATTTGTCGGATAAGCTATAGAAAAGACCGATGAGCAGACAGCCGGCTAAGTTGGCCACAAAAGTTGGCCAGGGGAAGAGCGTCTGACCCCACCAGCTGAGCGGATTGAGCTTGAGATGCTGGCCGAGCATGGAGATCATATATCGCAGGACAGAGCCGAATCCGCCACCGAGAAAAACAAATAATAATGAGCGCATATTGAGCAGAAAAACGATTGTTTGTAATAAAATACTGATAGGATTTTGTGCAAAGGTAGTACTTTTTAATCGCATAATCAAAAAAAAGAATCGGGAAAGCGCGTTTTTAATGTTAAAAATTGTGTAGTTGCCGAAAAATGAGTATATTTGCACGCATTCTTATACACACAGTCATTCATGAAAGTTCTGAATCCTATTACTGCATTATCAATTGTCGCCTTGTCATTCGTCGGTTGCTCCCAGCAGGAAATGCCGAAAGAGCAGGCTTATGTCTTGCATTATGATCGTCCTGCCGAGTTCTTCGAGGAGTCATTGCCGTTGGGTAATGGCCAGTTAGGCGCATTGGTCTATGGAGGTGTGGCCGAAGAGGCTATTTCGTTGAATGACATCACGCTCTGGACGGGTGAACCTGATCTGACGCCTTGGACGCCTGATGCCTGGAAGAATTTGGCCGAGGTGCGCCGACTTCTGGATAAAGAGGATTATGCTGCGGCTAATGAGGCTAACAAGAAACTGCAGGGACATAATTCTGAGATCTATCAGTCCTTAGGTAAATTGCACTTGACCGACCTCTCGGCCACTGAGGAGTATACTGGCTATCAGCGTCAGCTTACTTTGAATGAGGCTGTGGCTGCTACTCGATATACAAATAGCAATGGCTTGCAGCAGCGTGAGTATTTCGTCTCGGCTCCTGACAGCGTCTTTGTGCTTCGTCTGAAGAGCGAGGGAGGATTGAATTATCGCGTCGCACTCTCTACGCTTCTGCCACATACTTATGTCGCACAGAATAACACATTGAGCACCGAGGGCTATGCGGCTTATAGCACCAAGCCTGAGGCTGGCAAGAATGAGTGGTTCCATTATGATGAGAACCGTGGCATTCACTTCCGCACCGAGTTGCGAATTGTGGCTCCAGAAGGCTGTGTGAGCGCGGATTCTGACACAACACTCGTGGTCAAAGGTTGTCAGGAGGCAATCATTCTTTTGACTAATGTGACCAGCTATAACGGCCCTTACAACGATCCTGTGAAGGTTGGTCGTGATTATCGCATGGCGGTGGCTAATCGTCTTGCGAAGGCTGAGCAGATGAATTATGCACAGTTGCTCGAGCGTCATGAGGCTGATTTCAAGAGCTTCTTTGGCCGAGTATCTCTCGATTTAGGAACTACTCCTGACAGCATCTCAGCTCTACCTACCGATCAGCAGCTCTTGGCTTATGCTGATGATAACGCGGCTTTCAATCCGGATTTGGAGGAACTTTATTTCCAGTATGGTCGTTATCTGCTTATCTCTTCAAGCCGTACCGAAGGCGTACCAGCTAACTTGCAAGGTCTCTGGAATGAGACACTCACTCCACCTTGGAGTGGCAACTATACGGTCAACATCAACGTCGAGGAAAACTACTGGCCAGCTGAGACCACCGCGCTTCCTGAGATGCATAACTCGTTCCTGACTTGGGTCAAGAATATGCCAAAGAGCGGAGGTATCACGGCAAAGAACTATTATTGCCCCCCTCAGTCCCCCCAAGGGGGGAAGGCCCAAACTGACGAAGCAAGTCACTCCCCTTTGGGGGAGGCGGAGGGGGCCTGGTGCCTCAATCACAACAGCGACATCTGGAACATGACCAACCCGGTCGGTTACCAGAAAGAGAGTCCTGAATGGGCTTGCTGGCCAATCGGAGGCGCTTGGGTCTCGACTCATCTTTGGGAACATTATTCATTTACTCAGGATAAGCAGTTCCTCCGCGAATATTACCCTGTGATGAAGGGAGCTGTCCGCTTCTTCCAGCAATGGATGATCGAGAAGAATGGTTATCTCATGACCTCGCCTTCTACGTCGCCAGAGAACCATTATCTCACCGATAAGGGAGTCAATTCTACCACACTTTATGGCGGCACCGCCGACGTAGCCATGATTCGCGAATTGCTGATCGATACTCGCAAGGCTGCCATGATCCTCAGCGAGGAGTCGATGGTGATGGCTCCAGAGCGTTTGTTTGCCGACACTCTCATGGATATGATTTGTAAGCTCGAACCTTACAAGGTCGGCAAGAAAGGCAATCTACAGGAGTGGTATCATGACTGGGAAGATGCCGATCCTCAGCACCGTCATCAGTCACATCTATTTGGACTTTATCCGGGTCATCATATCAATGACTTCGATACGCCTGACCTGATGCAGGCTTGCGCTAAGACGCTTGAGATCAAGGGTGATCAGACCACTGGTTGGAGTGCGGGTTGGCGTGTGAATCTGCAGGCTCACTTGCGCAACGCTGAAGGCGCTTATCACATCTTACGAAAGTTGCTGCGATATGTTTCGCCTGAAGGCCGCGATGATCCAGCGAAACAGTGGGGTGGTGGTGGCACTTATCCGAACCTCTTTGATGCACATCCACCTTTCCAGATCGATGGCAACTTCGGCGGTACGGCAGGTATTGCTGAGATGCTGGTGCAATCTACAGATGAAGGCCGTGTGGATCTTCTTCCAGCGTTGCCTGTCGCTTGGATGAAGGCCGGTGAGATCAATGGTATCCGACTCCGTGGCGGCTATGAGCTCTCGATGGCTTGGAGCGATGGAAAGATTACTCGCCTTGAGGTCAAGAACCTCTATGCAGGCGATGGCACGCTGATCTTCCGCACTCCGGAGGGAGAGTTTGAGGTGGAGGTAAAGGCCAAGGAAAATGTTTCCGTAGAAATTTAGTATCTTTTTGTCATTCTGAGCAGAGCGAAGAATCTCATTGTTTTTTGCGTGAGATCCTTCGGCAAGCCTCAGGATGACATGTAAAAACAAGAGTTATTTTTACATTTATGAAAAAACTTCTCATGACCTGCGCCTTGGCACTCATCGCCCTGGCCGCACAAGCACAGCAGGACAGCCTGCGCGTCACTATCTTCGGTGACTCTTATTCGACTTTCGAAGGTTGGCTCGAACCCGCAACCAACGAGCCTTGGTACTGGACAGCCGACAGTCCTTACCGCGACAAGAACAATGATGTAACCAAGGTCGAGCAGACCTGGTGGTGGCAGGTCATCGACCAGATGGGTTGGAAGCTCGAGAAGAACAATTCATACAGCGGTTCTACCGTCGGCTACTACGGCTACCAGAACGAGAACTACCAGCCACGCTCATTCAACACCCGCGTCTCTGACCTCGGTGAGCCAGATATCATCCTTTCTTGCTGCATCACCAACGATTCATGGACAGGTGAGACCGTCGGCAAGTATAAGTACGCTAACTGGGACGAGAACGATATGTGGTACTTCCGTCCAGCCATGGCTCGCCTCTGCTCGACCATTAAGCAGAACTATCCATTGGCCAAGATCTACTTCATCCTCAATACCGACTTGAAGCCTGAGCATGCTGAGTCGATGCGCGTCATCTGCCGTCACTACGGATTGCCACTCATTGAGCTCCATGACATTGACAAGCAGGACGGCCATCCAAGCCAGAAGGGTATGAAGGCCTTTGCTCAGCAGGTGATGGAGTACATTAAGAAGGAAAAGTGAAAAAGGAAAAGTGAAAAATTTCAAATACAATCATAATAAACACATGAAACAAACTTCAATTTTATCAGCCGCACTCTTGGCAACCGCTGTCCTCGCTTCTTGCGGAGACACCGATGTCAAGCAGCAGGGCCAGCAGGTCACCGTCAAGACTCAGTCGGGTGACGCTAAGCTCGTCCGCCTCGAGGTCATGGGAGAGAAGATCATCCGCGTCAGCGCTACCGCAGAAGGTAAGTTCGCTGACAAGCCATCGTTGATCATCGTCCCACAGACCGAGAAGACTCCTTATGAACTCATCCAGAATGGCGACACCGTGCAGGTCAAGACCTCGCAGGTCATTGCCAACGTCCTGAAGAGCAACGGTCGCGTATGGTTCACCGACGCTGCTGGTCAGCTCATCCTCAGCGAGCAGACCGAGGGTAGCAAGACCTTCACTCCATACGAGTGTGAGCAGACCGTCTGGACACGTAACGAGCAGGGTCCAGCCGAGAAGGCTAACCCTACCAAGTACACCGGTTGGAGCACCCGCGTAGTGTTCGACAGCCCTGCCGATGAAGCCTTCTATGGCCTCGGTCAGCATCAGGCCGACGACTGGAACTACAAAGGCAAGAACGAGGAACTCTTCCAGTACAACACCAAGGTTTCGATCCCATTCATCGTATCAAGCCACAACTACGGTGTCCTCGTTGACAGCTATTCATTGATGCGCTTCGGCAATCCTAAGGACTACAGCCAGCTTTACGAGCTCTTCACCTTGATCGATAAGGATGGTAAGGAAGGCGCTCTTACTGGCACCTACTCAGCTCCTGATCAGGAAACCCTCGTACGTCGTGAGGACTCTATTTATTTCGAGAACCTCAAGTCGGCTAAGAACCTCCCAGACTTCCGTCTTGGCAAGGCTACCGTTACTTACGAAGGCGAGATCGTGCCAAAAGCTACCGGCGAATATCGCTTCAGCCACTATTACTCAGGCTATCAGAAGATCTATATTGATGACAAGAATGTATATACTGAGGACGTCATGGGTACCGGCAAGGAAGGCGACCAGACCATCTGGCGTACCGCTTGGAATCCTAACGCTCGTAAGTTCAATGTCAATCTCGAAGCTGGCAAGCACTATAAGTTCCGCCTTGAGTGGACACCAGACGGTGGCGAGGCTTATTGCGGCCTCCGCGCCCTGGCTCCAGTAGCACCAGAGGAGCAGTCACAGCTCTCATTCTGGAGCGAGATGACCCAGCAGCTCGACTATTATTTCATCGCTGGCCAGAATGCTGACGAGGTCGTAAGCGGTTACCGTACCCTCACCGGCAAGGCTCAGATCATGCCAAAGTGGCTCCTCGGTTACTGGCAGAGCCGTGAGCGTTACAAGACGCAGGACGAGATCCTTGACGCGCTCGATGGCTTCCGTAAGCGTCACCTCCCTATCGATAACATCGTGATGGACTGGAACTACTGGACACCAGACGAGTGGGGTGCATTCACCTTCGATCCAACCCGTTTCTCTGATCCTAAGCAGATGATCGACAGCATCCACTCACAGAACGCTAAGATTATGATCTCTTGTTGGCCAAAGTATTACCTCACCGTAGATAATATGAAGGAGCTCGACGAGAAGGGTTACATCTATCAGCAGTCCATCAAGGACTCGCTCTATGACTGGCTCGGCTACAAGTACGCTTTCTACGATGCATACGACCTCGAGGCTCGTCAGATCTTCTGGCGTCAGCTCTATGAGAAGCTCGGCACCATCGGTATGGACGCTTGGTGGATGGACGCTTCAGAGCCAAACATCCGCGACTGTACAGACCTTGACTATCGCAAGCTCCTCTGTGGTCCTACCGCTCTCGGTTCTTCGGATGAGTATTTCAACGCTTACTCAATCGTCAATGCTGAGGCTATCTACGACGGTCAGCGTGGTTACGAGACCGCTGTTGAGAAGCAGGGCGTGAAGTTCGACGACAGCCAGAAGCTCCAGCAGGTGGCTAAGTGGAATCAGCAGGGTCACAGCAACGAAGGCGCTTTCTCTCCTGAGAACAAGCGTGTCTTCCTCCTCACCCGTAATGGTTTTGCTGGCGAGCAGCGCTTCTCTACCGCTACCTGGTCAGGCGATATCGGTACCCGTTGGGAGGATATGAAGACCCAGATCACCGCAGGCTTGAACTTCTCTATCTCTGGTGTTCCTTTCTGGAGCCAGGACCTCGGCGGTTTCTCTGTTGAGAGCCGTTATGCCAACGCTCAGTACGCTTACGATGCTACTGGCAAGGAGTCTGAGGACCTCAAGGACTGGCGTGAGCTCAATGCACGTTGGCACGAGTGGGGTGTCTTCACTCCAATGTATCGTGCACACGGTCAGTTCCCATTCCGTGAGCCTTGGAACATCGCTCCTGCAGGTCATCCAGCTTACGAGGCTATCAAGGGTACCCTCGAGCTCCGTTACCGCATGATGCCATATCTCTATTCTTTGGCTGCACAGGTACACTTCGAGGATTACACCATCCTCCGTCCACTCGTTATGGACTTCGGTCAGGACAAGAATGTCCTCAACATCGGTTATCAGTTCATGTTCGGTCCAGCCTTCATGGTCAATCCTGTTTATACCTACAAGGCTCGTCAGCGCGATGTTTACTTCCCTGCTGGTCAGACCTGGTATGACTTCTGGACCGGCAAGGTGGCTTCTAACGGCGCTGAGACCAAGACCGTTGAGGCTCCTTACACCCGCGTTCCTGTTTACATCCCATCAGGCTCGATCATCCCATTCGGTCCTGCTATGGAGTGGAGCGATCAGAAGGCTGCTGACGTCATCCGTCTCTATGTCTACGAAGGCGCTAACGGTCAGTTCACCCTCTATGAGGACGAGAACGACAACTATGGCTACGAGGCTGGTCGCTTCGCTAACATCACCTTCACTTACAACGAGGCTCAGAAGACCCTTACCATCGCAGATCGCGAGGGCAACTTCCCTGGCATGCTCCAGGAGCGTACCTTCATCGTTGTCCCTGTCAGCGCAGACAAGGCTCAGGCATACGATCCTGAGGCTGCTGGCATTGAGGTGAAGTATGACGGCAAGGCTCAGACCATCAAGCTCTGATACTCCTATATATAATATATGATGTGTCCCCAGAAGCCGTCAAAAGCTTCTGGGGATATATTTGTTTCTACGCTTTTTTGTGATTTGTTTCAATGGTTATATGTGTAAAAAAATAATCATTGAATAATATTTGGAAATACGAAGAAAGGTTTATATCTTTGCGGCGCTAAAATTAAACAATACCTCTAAGTATGGAACAGATTCAAAACAATAGCTCAATAGTTTTATATACTACCGCAGATGGTAAGACACAGCTTGATGTCAAGCTGGAAAATGAGACGGTGTGGCTGACGCAGGAACAGATGACAATCCTCTTCGGTCGTGATCAATCAGTCATATCAAGGCATATAAGAAATATTTATAAAGAGGGAGAATTGGACCCTGAAAGTACGTATGCAAAATTTGCATATATACCAGAAAAACGAGACCGAAGTTATGAAGTGGCATATTATAATCTTGATGTGATCATCTCCGTCGGTTATCGTGTAAAGTCTATCAATGGTACTCGTTTTCGCCAATGGGCCAACTCCGTCCTCAAACAATACCTCATCCAAGGCTACGCCATCAACCAGCAGCGCCTCGATCATTACAACGAGCTGAAGGAGGTGGTACGCCTGATGTCTCGCGCCGTGTCTCTGCAAGAGAAGGTGACTGATGAAGAATTTAGCGGTCTTTTCAATGTCGTGAGCGATTATGTCTACGCCCTTGACACGCTCGATCATTATGACTATCAGGAGCTTTCCATCGACAAGACCTCAATCATCGATGAACCATTCCATGCCACCTACGAGAATGCCATGGAAGCAATCAATGTCCTGCGCGATAAGTTTGGAGGCTCAGCACTCTTTGCGCATGAGAAAGACGAGTCATTCCATAGCTCTATCGGCCAGATCTACCAGACTTTCGATGGTGTGGAGCTCTATCCAAGCGTCGAAGAGAAGGCTGCCATGCTGCTCTATCTTGTCGTGAAAAACCATTCATTCAGCGATGGTAATAAGCGTATTGCAGCCATGCTATTCCTCTGGTTTATGGACAAGAACCACATCCTCTATGCTCCTGACGGCCATAAGCGCATAGCAGATAACTCCCTTGTAGCTTTGACCTTGATGATTGCCGAGAGCCGTCCGGATGAGAAAGATGTGATGGTGAAAGTTGTGGTCAATCTCATCAATCAGAATAACGTGTAAGGGGTCAAAGTGGTACAAATAGAGCCGCGCGAAAAAAGTTCAATCTCTGATGCAGTATTTTGCCAATCTTTGCATTTATAGGATATACAAGCATTATTAACAGCATTCCTATGAATAGAATATTCGCACTGACAATATCATTCTGCTTGCTGCTGACCTCATTGCTGATGGCCAGTTGTCATGACAATAATGAAGAGATCGAGAATGATCCTTGGAATGGCATGATTGTAGACTGGTATCCGGTAGTATTGATCTTCGAAGTTCATGACGCGTCTGGTAATGACCTGCTCGATCCTGCGCTTGCAAACAACCTTATTGAGGAGACTACTATTTCCTTCCAAGGCAAGACCTATGGAGTGAGTCACAGTTGGCTGGATACTGGTCATCTCACGGAAGCTAAACCTGAAACGAGAGCCTATCTGCCAACCATGAGGGGACTACAGCTGATCAAGAAGAGCTTCGTGCATCCACTAGAGACAAAAGATGGATATGCCCTCTATTTCGGAGAGATAGACGGAGCCTTTGATATGGAAGAGGATCTGGTGCTTCAGTGGCCAGATGGAAGGAAAAACATCATCCATTATCATTGTTCTGATCATAAAGCGACGAAGAATGGGATTACCGTGAACCGCTGGTTCTCTTTGGACGGAAAGAAGACAGAATCCTGTCAGTTTGAATTTATATTCTAAGTGTCTACAGAGCAAGACATAGCGCAGCGCCTTCAGCGGGAAGACTCGCAGGCAGGAAAGCTACTCTATGAGACATACGCCGGCTGGCTGCTAGGTGTATGCCTCCGCTATGTCAGTGACCGATCAGCAGCGCAGGACTTGCTGCACGACGGTTTTATTCAGATACTTACACACATCCGCCAGTTCCAATGGCAGGGAGAAGGAAGCCTCAAAGCGTGGCTTTTCAGAGTGCAGCAGCGAGTCATCCTGATGCATCTGCGCAAGAAGGAATTGCTCGACGAGACGCTCTCCATCGAAGAAGTGCAGGTCGAAGACATCCCTGAGCCAGAAACCATCCGCGACATCCCACAGCGCATACTGATGCAGCTGATCACAGAACTTCCACCAGGTTATCGCACCATATTTAATATGTATGTGATCGATGGCTGTTCGCACAAAGAGATAGCGCAACTTTTAGGAATCAAAGAAAAGACCTCAGCCTCACAATTAGTACATGCCAAGCGACTGCTGGCCACCAGGATCAACGCCTGGAGAAAGGAGAACCTATGATGAAGCAGAACAAGATGGAAGAGCAATGGCTCGATGAGATCCGCCAGACCTTGGCTGATCACGAGGAGGAGCTTCCGGCCGATGGTTGGGAGAGGCTCTCTGCTGCCATGTCGTCTGTAGAGGAGGTCCAGCCTGCTGTCTCCGCATTGCGGTCTCATATCGCTCTGACGTGGTTGAAGCGCTCTGCTGCCGCCATTGTTGTTGGTGTCATAGGTGCAGGTAGCATGTATTATTTCTTCGATGCAGCCGAGACCACGACACCCCCTGTAGCATCAGATATCATTGTAGAGACTCCCTCTTCTACGAATGAAAATCCGAATGAGATTCCGATAGAAATTCCTTCAGAAATTCCATCGTCAAGGCAACAAGTCTTAGCAAAGATTTCTGCCTCTGAGCAAAAGATAGAGCCTGTCAAAGAACAAGCAAAAGAAGAGCAAAAGCCTCAGAAAACTCCTACTGCGTCCGAATCTCAGCAGGCTCCAGACCCATTGCCAGACATGCAGCAGGAAGAGAACTCCATCCTTCTGGCTATGGCTGAAACTCCAACTAAGAAGCCTCTCTCCTCACAATCTTGGACCGTCGGTGTGCGGTTGGGCCGTAATGGTTCAAGCGATTTCGACTTTGATGATGCCGGTTCCGGAAATTACGATGGCCCAACTTTCTCGGATCCTTCTTACAATAGTTCGAATCCCATTGGCTCTACCCCTGGTGCGGTGGCACCAGAAGTGGGAGCCCCTGGCGTAGTGATTCCAGATGAGGTAGAGAGCTCGGAGCACCATCTGTCCTGGAGTGCAGGCATCTCGGTCAGCAAGCAGTTAAACAGATACCTGTGGCTCGAATCTGGGTCGGTCTATACCTACCTCTCTTCCGAAGTGACCATGAAGCATTCCGGCCGTCAGCATCAGCAGCTGCATTATCTGGGTATTCCGCTGAAACTCAGTGTCTCTATCACCGAAGAAGGTCGCTGGCGTTTTTACACAAGTGTCGGCACCATGCTCGAACACTCCCTCTATGGCAAGCGTGGCACAAAAAACCTCCACCTCAACGACTGGCAATGGTCGATGGATGGAGGATTGGGCCTGCAGTATAAGCTGGCTGATCACATGGGACTTTATGTCGAGCCGGGAGTCAATTATTATTTCAGCAACGGCTCTGAGGTGCCAAGTCTTCGCACCGAAAGTCCTTTCTCGCTCAATCTTCAGATCGGTATTCGCTTCGGATTGTAATTCCTTGCTCAATTGATTATGTTATAGTCAAGGGTATAGGTTTCCTGCATCTGCTTGAGCTCAGTTGGAGTCATGCGCACGAATTGCGTACACCCCCAGATGGGTCTGACCTCCTCGGGAGTATTTCCTTCTATTCCTAATGGCTCTACGATACTCATATACCACCTTCCGTCCAGCTCATAGACTCCCCAGATGCGAATAAAGAAGGTCCATGGGATGACAGACATAGGTCGGTTGCCATCTGACAAGATACCCCGTGAGAGTTCCGTCTCGAAGCCTTGATCAAGGAATCCCTTAGTAGCACTTGTCTGGAAGCCAATATATTTAATCAGTTTATTGTCCGACTTGAAAAGATAGGATATCGGTTCCCATTCATAACGAGGATTACTGAATGTCCCTGGCTTCACGTACCCGTTCTCCTGGATCTCCTCGGTTTGCATCCACTTCCATCCATAGCCAAAGACTTCATTACGGATATCCCGCTGCATATCGAGCGATAGAGTAGGGGAATCCATTCGGTAAGGGATTCCTTGCTCATCGAACTCGAACATCGGCAAATCCTCTGGCTCAATAATGAGAATCTCACCCTTGTCCTCGTCATTATCCAAATCCGTGCAGCCGGTCATCATCCCCAAAGTGAGGCAAGACAGGCAAAATAAAAAAGTTCTCTGTATCATCATTCTCATGTTTGTTTTCTTCTAAAATGCAGCAAGTTACCAGATACTGCATCGATGAAACAAAAATCTTTCTTATCTGAAGGTCAGCGTAAACTCCGTACTCTCCTCGTCGCTCCTTGAGAGTTCCAGCGTTCCATTATGCGCTCTCATAATCTGGCGCGACAGGCTCAATCCGATACCCGATCCATTCGGCTTGGTGGTGAAGAATGGGATGAATATCTGCTCCTGGCTCTCTGGCGTGATAGGAGCACCGTCGTTGGCCACGTGTATCAGCGTCTGGTCATTGCCATCAATCTCCGCTATAATATTAATATGGTGTGCGCCTGCCTGAATGGCATTCTTAATCAGGTTGATGAGGATGCGACTGATCTGCGACTCGTCCGCATAAATCAGAATATCCTCGGTTTTAGCCAGATAAGTACACGTCACACTTGCTTCCGCACACTGTTCTTGTGTCAGGTCGATGGCCTTATTGATCAGAGGATCCAGCATCAGCGCCTTGAGGATCGGCTTGGCCACACCAGCCAGTTCACGGTAAGATTCCACAAAATGGATGAGGTCTTTTGACGATGACGCAATCGTAGCGAGCCCCGCCTTGACGTCCATCTCGCGCTCTTCCTCCGGCACATCCACCGAATGGCTCAACGCTTCACTCAGAGACGCGATAGGGCTCACCGTGTTCATGATCTCATGCGTCAGCACGCGTATCAGCTTCGTCCACGACTCCTGTTCATGCTGCTGGCGACGGCGCTCCACAATCCACTTCACGCGATTGAGCGTCTTGTTGAATTTGGAGTTCTCCTTGAAGCGGAAATTGTACTCATCGTCCTCAAACGCATCGAGCATATACTCCAGCTTCTTGCGGTCCTTCTCGCGAGTATATACTACCGTGGCAAAGACGATAATGAGAATTATGATTATATAAATAATAATACTTAGCACGTTAATAAGCAGAACATTCGTCCTTTTAACTCCTTTTTAACTTCTTTTTAACTCCCTTTTAACTCCCCTTTTTAAATCCCATATTTCTTGAGTTTGCTATACAATGTCGGCCTGCTGATTCCCAATTCTTTGGCCACCATACTCAGGTTCCCATTGCACCGCGCCATCGTGTCGCGAATGGTCTTCTCCTCCGCCTCGTCGAGCGTCTGTCTTACTCCCGATGAGGCTTTCGCAGGAGTATTCATTGACAGATCTTTCTCTTGCAAAGTCTTTCCTTCCGACAGGATCACAGCCTTCTCGATGACATTCTGAAGTTCTCGTATATTACCACTCCATCCGTGCGAGGTCAGGCGCTGAGCCGCCTCCGCAGAGAGGTTTTCTACCGGACGATGATACTTCTCTGCATACTTCTTCAGGAATATCTCGGCCAATGGCAGGATGTCATCAGCTCTGTCCCTGAGCGCTGGCAAGTGCAGCTGCATCGTATTGATGCGATAATAGAGATCCTCGCGGAATTTTCCTTCATGCACCATCTTCTCCAGATCCATATTCGTAGCACAGATGAGACGTATATCGATAGCGATCTGCTTCTCCGAACCCACGCGTGTCACCGTCCTGTTCTGCAAGACTCTCAGCAACTTAGCCTGCAGATGCAGCGGTATGTTCCCGATCTCATCTAGGAACAATGTCCCTCCATTCGCCTGCTCGAACTTACCCACATGATCCGCATGAGCATCCGTGAAAGCACCCTTCACATGTCCGAACAGCTCGCTCTCAAACAGCGTCTCCGTAATAGCTCCCGCGTCCACACATACCATAGCATGATGTCTTCTCGCACTGGCTGCATGAATCTCACGAGCCAGTACGTCCTTGCCCGTACCATTCTCTCCTGTGATCAGCACAGTAGCGTCCGTTGGCGCAATCTTCTCGACATTCCTCCTGATCTCAGTCATCAGCGGACTCACTCCCCAATACATTGAAGCAACACTCGCGCCTTCTGGTATAGAAACCATCTCTGTTCGTCGCGCCTTAGGAGAGGCTTCGTAAGCCGTACGCAATGTCGCAATCAGCTTCTCATTATCCCACGGCTTCACAATAAAGTCAAACGCTCCTCGCTTCATCCCCTCCACCGCCAGCGCAATATCCGCGTATGCCGTGAAGAGCACCACCTGCACCTCCGGATACATCTTCCTGAGTTCACTAGTCCAGTACAATCCCTCATTGCCCGTGTTGATGTCGGTATAGAAGTTCATATCCAGCAGCACCACATCGGGCATGAAGCTCTCCATCGTGCTGACCAGCGTCTTAGGTGATGCAATGAGCTGCACCTCGGCGAACTGAGGTGTCAGCAGCAGCTTCAAGGCACTTCGTATGCCCTGATTGTCATCTACTACGAGGATTTTACCGTGTTTCATAATCTATGTGTTTTCAAAGAAATACACCTAAAAAGGTGGTAAGGTTACCACCTTTTTTATTGTTTAAAAAAAATTATTCCAGATACCGCATCGTCTTGACCAATCGGCCCTTGTGGAAGAGCAGATAGCTTGCATAATTGCTGCTTTTCATGTCGTTGCCAGTCAGATCAATATAAACATGGTCAAGGTATTTGCGGCAACTGCTGGAGTCCCATTGCTGGGGATTAATCATCAAGAGCCGACTTCTACCATTATAGTATTCCTGCCATTCTGTATATTGATCAAGGAGGATGTAGGGGTGGTAGCCATGATCCTGACAATACTCCTCGAACATCTTTGGCGAAGTGCAGGCGTCAGATTTGCAGAAGGGAGTCCAGAGATAGACGAGTGAAGAATCCTCCGTAGCCAAGTGCGAAAGGAGTGCATCTGTAGTAATCAGATAGACTTTCTCATCGTACTGGAGACTGTCAAACGGAAAGCACGTATCTACGAACTTTTCCTTGTAGGAATCTGGCAGAAGATTGTAATCTTTTCTCAAAGACAAGCCATGTATTTGTATCACACAGGAAGATATAAAAAACGTCCATACGGTCAATAGGATTGGGAATTTTATTGTTCTCGGCATATTGATTTGAATTTGGTGCAAAGATAACAGATTCTTCTTAAACCAAGATAATTGCAGACTTTCGGGCGGAAAGTCCGTTTTTTTTGTTGATTTCGCCCAAAAGTCTGCATTTTTAGCAATTGTCAACTATCAATTATCAATTCTTGCAAGAATAATGCAGGATAGAGTTGTTCATCACTTTTCCGTTACCAATACAAATTTGTCATTGGCGTGAGTAAGAATACTCCCCTTCATATACCATATAGTTCCTGTATTGATGTTCAGTAGATAAACGGTGTTTGAAGACATTATGAGTTGGTAATTGATCTTTCCTGGCTGAGCAACATCTTCTGGTGTCCCCTGACGATTGATATTGATATATTTGTCATAACTGAGGAACTTGACATCTCCGGTCTCCTTATTCAGTTGCAGAACGATATTACTATTATCTGCACGTCCAATGATTTCGTACATGCTACCGTCGAGACTTGACTTGACGGCAGCTACTGGAGACTTAACAACTGAGGAAGTTTCTGTCGATGTTTGGGCAAATGCAGAGGTAGTCAATAACAGACTAATAATAATTGATGAAATAGCTTTCATAATAATACTTTTTATGGGTGCAAAAGTACGAAAAAAGCACCAAATGGAGAAATATTTTAACGATATTTTGCGCCAAATAGAGTTTATTATCCTTATTCCGCCTTAATCACATCTCCCGGATTCCTCGTCGCTGCACTCCAGCTGCGCATCACCACAATAACGAGAGTTGTTATGAGGACAATCAACAGAGCCAGCGCAAAGACCCACCAGCTGATGGAAGTATGATAGGCGAAGGTGCTGAAGTAGCGGTCGATGATCAGATAGCTGACCGGAGCGGCAATCACGAAACAGAGGAGAACGATGACCGAATACTTGCGGCTGAACATCTGCAGAACGTCATTCACCTCGGCTCCCATCACTCGGCGGATGGCAATCTCCTTGCGACGATGTTGTGTCTCGAAGAGCACCAATCCGAACACACCCATGAGCGAGAGGATGATTGCTACCAACGTAAAGGCTGTCACTTGCTTGCTGAGTTTGTCCTCGACCTTGTACTTACGGGCAAGTTCCTCGTCAAAGAGGTGCAGATAGATGGTGTCAGGATCCACATCAGGAATAATTTCAATCACAGCGTTGTGAATAAACTCCATGACCTTCTGCGGATCAGCACCAGCAGCTATCCTCACATAGATGTGTCTCAATCCTTGTGGCCTCCAGGAATGATCCCGGCCAAAGAGATAGAAGGTAAACGGGTAATTGCCATACTGCAACGGACGGAAATGGAAGTCCTTACAGATTCCTGCTATCTCAGAGTTCCCTTCTTCATGATGACTTGGTCCTTGAGAATCGAGCGTAACATTGTACTTCCTTTTCGACTCCTCGTTGAAGATGATCACACCATCCTCTGCCTGCTCATCAGCCTTGGTAAAGTTACGACCTTCAATGATTTGGATACCCATCACATCCAGGAAGTTATAAGCCACCGGATAGCATTGGAACTCTATGTCCTCTCCTTTATATTCCTGTCCCCATCCCATCCTGCTGACGTTCACGATCTGTCCTTCAGCCCAAGTGAGATCTACAATGTCGGGATTTGCGCGAAGCTTGTTCTCAAAGGCCTCGTTCTTCTCGTTCCACCAGCTTATTGCACTTGGCATCTGACCAGAGATCAGGTTTTCCTTATTGAACCCCATGTCGAAGTTCATCATGTAGCTATGCTGCAATCGTACAAACATCGCACTAATGATGAGCACCATAGAAATAGTGAACTGTACGCCAATCAGCATGTTACGAAGCATCTTACCTGATGCAGAAGTACCAAACGAACCTTTGAGTACCAACGCAGGCTGGAAAGAGGTGATATAGAATGCAGGCGCAATGCTACCCACCACCGCACCTATCAGCGCCATGACAATCGTAATGATCAGCATTTGGGTATTCAATGAAACATCCATTGGTGCATTGAGAATCTCTGTGGCTGGCGATTTGGCGAACAGTACGACTATCAATGCCGCCATCATCAGCGCAAGCAGCACCAAGCCTACCGACTCCATAATAAAATCAAGCACCAAAGTAGCTCTCGATGTGCCAAAGACCTTATAAGTATTGACACTCCTGACTCTGGCAGGTACCAGCGCAAAGAAGAAGTTCACAAAGTTGATCAATGCAATGAGAATGATCAGGATAGCTACTACCAGCAAAGAGATGTCTGTTGCTCTGCTGCCAGAAAGGGTGATATTCAACTTATACTCGATATCAGAGCTATAATAGACATCCTCGAAAGGTATCAGCGTGATCTTAAATTCCTCTGCTGTACGTTCTGCCCATTCGTCATCTCCTCCGTATTGATCCTTCAACAATTTCTTCACAATACCGCTTGCGCTCTCCTCGAAGTTCGCTGCGTCATTCACACTCTTCAGCTTAACGAAATAGGTCC
>JAZQQH010000049.1:0-38934 GCA_045628985.1 Bacteroidales bacterium
ACTAAGATACTGGCTTCCAGCCAGGACAGAACTTCCACCCCTTTTGACTTATCTTCACCCTTCTCCATCCCTTTTTCGCAGTTCTAATCTTGCTATCCGCATTTTCTGCGACAAATATTTGGACGAATGAAAGATTTGTCGTATCTTTGCCGCGTTGAATTACTAATAACGTTAGACTATGTTGGAAACTATATCTTTGGAAGGACTATTGATGTCTTTGTCATCTCTTGCTCCAAACAACAAGAGATGGCTTGCTGAACATTTGCTCGAGCAGGTTAACAATGCAAAAGAAGATGTACAAACTCCAGATGAAAAGTTTATGTCTGAGTTTTTCGCATTACCATATGATAATCCAATGACAGCAGAAGAGAAGAAAAATATGATTCGTTCAAGTCGTCAAACTGGTATAACACGAATAATAAATTACCCTAGTGTACAAAGCTTCGTTATTCGCATCTGAAAAGCATAGGTTGATAAGGAGTGGAATGTCTATTGATGACAATGATATTCTCATAGCAGCTACAGCCCTATCTTGTTCTATGACGATGGTTACAGATAATATTCGTCATTTCTCGAGAATACAAAGTTTGCAACTTGAGAACTGGGCTAGATAGCTGGACGCCAGAGGCGGAAACTGCGGAGTAAGAATATATATAATAAGGAATATATAAATACCAGAATATTTCAATATGCAATAGTCAAATGCGCGAAAATATGTTATAAAACATGTTTTTGCGCATGTTTTTTGCTAAAAAATTTGGCGGATAGCAGAAAAAACGCTACTTTTGCGCCTACGTAGGTGTCGTCTTTTGCGTTAGGGAAGGCGCCTCTGTCAGGTTGATAAGTTAAATTTATTATTAGATACAAAGAAATGAAAGTCCTTAAGTTCGGTGGAACCTCAGTGGGATCAGCTGAGCGTATCAAGAACGTTGCCAGCCTTGTATTGGAGGATGGCCAGTCAAAAATCGTTGTTCTTTCGGCTATGTCGGGTACTACCAATACCCTGCTCGAGATCTCTGGCTACTATCGCCTGCAGAATGCAGTAGGTGCCAGCGAGGTTATCGTGCGCCTGGAGCAGAAGTACAATGGTGTGATCAAGGAGCTGCTCACGACCGCTGAGGGTCAGGCTAAGGCTAAGCAGGTGGTAAAGGGTATCTTCGAGTATATCCGCTCGTTTGCTAACCGTCCGTTCACCATCTATGAGGAGAAGTGCATCGTGGCTCAGGGCGAGCTGCTCAGCACCAACCTGATGTATCTCTACCTGCAGGAGCAGGGCGTGAAGGTAGCTTTCATGCCAGCGCTCGAGTATATGCGTATCGACAAGAACGCCGAGCCTGACTTCCACTACATTGAGGATAAGCTCAAGCAGATGCTCGCTGAGGCTGGCGAGCAGCAGATCTATGTGACCCAGGGCTTCATCTGCCGCAATGCATACGGTGACATCGACAACCTTCAGCGTGGTGGCTCTGACTACTCGGCTTCGATCGTAGGTGCTGCTATCCGTGCTGAGGAGATCCAGATCTGGACCGACATTGACGGTATGCACAACAACGATCCTCGCTTCGTGGAGGGTACCAAGCCAGTACGTCACCTGCACTTCGACGAGGCTGCTGAGCTCGCTTACTTCGGTGCTAAGATCCTGCACCCAACCTGCGTGACTCCAGCCCGTATGTATAACATCCCTGTACGTCTGCTCAACACCATGGAACCAAGTGCTCCTGGTACTATGATCAGCAATGAGACTGAGGCAGGCAAGATCAAGGCTGTGGCTGCTAAGGACGGTATCACCTCGATCCGCATCAAGTCGAGCCGCATGTTGCTGGCTTATGGCTTCATGCGTCAGGTATTCGAGATCTTCGAGCGTTATAAGACTTCTATCGACCTCGTTACTACCTCTGAGGTTGGCGTGAGCTTGACCATCGACAATGACAAGCACCTTGACGAGATCCTCAACGACCTGAAGAAGTTCGGTTCGGTAACCGTCGATAAGGACATGGTGATTATCTGCGTAGTAGGCGATATGAAGTGGGATAACCTCGGCTTCGAGAGCAGTGTGGTTGAGGCGCTGAAGGATGTGCCAGTACGTATGATCAGCTACGGTGGTAGCAACTACAACATCAGCCTCCTGATCAAGAAGGAGGATAAGATCAAGGCGTTGAAGTCGCTGAGTGCACACCTGTTTAATTAAATGAATAACTAATAATTAATAATGAATAATTGTCAGTTTGCCCTGAGCTTGTTTCGTCAAGGGATGACATTATTCATTTCATAAATCATTATTCATTAACTCATTATTCATTTACAATTATGTTCCCCTTGAAAGATTTCGAAGGTGTTCAGACACCTTTCTACTACTACGATAAAGCGCTGTTGCAGCAGACGCTCGATACGATCAATGCAGAGGCTGGCAAGTACGAGGGTTTCCGCGTACACTATGCTGTGAAGGCAAATGTCGATCCTACCGTCCTCAGCATCATCAACCAGGCTGGCCTCGGCTGTGACTGTGTGAGCGGTGGTGAGGTAGAGACCTGCCTTAAGGCTGGTTTCCCTGCAGAGAAGGTCGTCTTCGCAGGTGTCGGCAAGGCTGATTGGGAGATCAATCTGGCGCTCGATGCTAATATCGCTTGCTTCAATGTGGAGAGTGTGCCAGAGCTCGATGTGATCAACGAGCTGGCTGGTCAGAAGGGTAAGGTGGCCAAGGTGGCTATCCGCGTGAACCCTAATGTCGACGCTCATACACATAAGTATATCACTACTGGTTTGTCGGAGAATAAGTTCGGTATCTCGATGGAGATGCTCGAGATGGTTGTGCATCACACCCTTGGCCTCAAGAATGTGGAGCTCATCGGCCTTCACTTCCACATCGGTAGCCAGTTGCTTGACCTCCAGCCATTCACCATGCTTTGCACCCGCATCAACGAGCTGCAGGACAAGATGGAGTCGTGGGGCGTGAAGCTCAAGACCATCAACGTAGGTGGCGGCCTCGGCGTAGATTATGTCGAGCCAGACAAGAATCCTATTTCTGACTTCGCAGCTTACTTCAAGAACTATGCAGAGAACCTGAAGCTTCGCGCTGGACAGGAGCTCCACTTCGAGCTCGGCCGTGCGGTTGTCTGCCAGATGGGATCATTGATCACTCGTGTACTCTATGTCAAGGAGGGTCTGAATAAGAAGTTCGTGATCCTCGACGCTGGTATGAGCGACCTGATCCGTCCTGCTCTCTATCAGGCTCATCACAACATCGAGAACATCTCGGCAGCCCCAGGTAGCGCTACTGAGAAGTATGACGTTGTAGGTCCTATCTGCGAGTCTTCTGACTGCTTCGGTACTGACGAGGTATTGCCAGTGACCAAGCGTGGTGACCTGGTGGCTCTGCGTAGCGCAGGTGCTTATGGCCAGATCATGGCGTCGAACTATAACTGCCGTCGCATCCCTGCATCGCTGGTGCTCTAAGCGCTGGCTTTGACATCGTATAACACCTTCTATATATTATATATAATGTATCGCATCTGTTGTCTGTTGCTCCTCGCTCTCTGTGCCGTCGGTCTCTCCGCTCAGGAAGTGGCTGACAGCATCGACACTGTGTCAGAGCAGACGGTCGTCGAGGAAGAGCTTCAGATGACTGACGGTCAGCGTCAGCTGATGCGCAAGGGGGTGTCACGAGCTTGGGAGCGCGCCTTCCGCAAGCGGAATAAGTCTCGCGGCGAGCGCAAATCATTGCCTTATTCTGCGCGACAGAGCGCTGACTCGCTGCGCCGTGTGGTGATGAATCTGCCGCTTCCACAGAAGGATGAGGACTATCTCTATGCCATGCGCCTGCCGCTGATGAGCAGTGGCACGGTGGCCGATACTGCGAAGCTTCACCTGAGTAGTTATATGCTTGTTGGTGACAGCCTTGAGACGCTGGCCGATGGCGTGCTCCGCGGCTTTGAACATCATTATGATGCACCGCAGCTGATGGAGAAGGAGCGTCATGTGAGCCGATTCCACTACGCTGAGGTCGATCCTCGTCGCTTCCGCTTTGCCCGTCGCAAGCTGGACCTGCCGACGCTGGAGAGCCAGATCATCGATACACGAAACAACGTGCTGACGACTCGTCTGGTGGATGCCGCTGAGCTCGACCTGGGTGATGCAACGCTCGAGGGTTTCGGACAGTCGATCATCCTGAAGGCCGACAAGTGGCACTGGAAGGGTGACCATACGCTGCAGATGCAGCAGACGGCACTCTCGGATAACTGGTATAAGGGTGGTGAGAACAACATGTCGGTGATCAGTCAGCAGAAGCTCGTGGTGAACCGCTACGACGAGAATGCCAAGACGACGTTCGATATGATCATTGACCTGAAGCTCTCGGCATATTACACCACGGCTGATACGCTGCATGCGCTGAAAGTGTCTGACAATCAGCTCTCGCTCGACATGAAGTATGGCTACAAGGCGTGGAAGAAATGGTACTACTCTACGCAGATCTATGCCAAGACGCCAATCTTCGACCAGTATCAGTCGAACCAGTCGGTGACCAAGGCAACCTTCCTCTCGCCTTTGGAAGTCAACCTCTCAGCCGGTATGGACTATAAGTACACTTCGCCTAACAAGAAGTTCGTCTATTCGCTGATGCTCGCGCCACTCTCATATAACTTGAAATATGTGCGAGACGAACGCGTCAATCCGACCAGCTACGGTATTGATGAGAATGAGTTCTCGAAGCATGAGTTCGGTTCGACGCTGACCAGCAAGCTCGACTGGAAGATCGGAAAGAACATCTCATGGTCAAGCCGCCTTTATTGCTTCACCAGTTACTCATCGGTGCTGGCGGAGTTTGAGAATACGATCAACTTCAATATCAGTCGCTTCTTCTCGGCCAGAGTCTATGCTTATCCGAGATTCGACGACTCTCGCGACAGCCGACTCCAGATGAAGGAGATGCTTACCTTCGGTTTCAGTTACCAGTGGTAATTGAAGGAAAAAGGAAAAGGGATAAATCAATTAGCACCCAAAGAAAACAACTTATATATCACATTATACATGGGAGAAATAGACATTAAGCGAGGCCTACAGGAGCTATGGAATCTGCTCTCTGACAGTCAGCGCATCGAGGTCTTAGACAGCGCCATCGTGCAGACCTTCCGCAAGGGAGAGTCTATCTATAAGGTAGGGGAGGAGTCTGTATACCTGGTGTGTATGCTCAAAGGACGTGTAAAGCTGGAGAAGCTTGGCATCGGTGGACGTATGCAGATCATGCGCATGTTCCGTCCTGGCGATAACTTCGGGTACCGCAGCTATTTTGCTGTACAGGAGCACGTTACGGAGGCCGTCGCTATGGAGACCACGCAGGTGGCGTTGATTCCGATGAATCTCATTGAGCGTATCTGCATGGAGAACCCACACTTGGCCATGTATTTTGTGCGCAACCTGGCTACCGATTTAGGTGCAAGCGATGAGCGAACGGTCAACCTGACTCAGAAGCATATCCGTGGCCGACTGGCTGACTCGATTATCTTCCTGATCGATAAGTATGGTTTCGAGCCAGACGGTATCACCATCAATGCACCTCTCTCGCGCGACGATCTGGCCGCTCTTTCGAACATGACCACATCGAACGCTATCCGTACTCTCGCCACCTTTGTCAAGGAGGAGATTATCGAGCTGGAGGGACGTCGAATCAGGGTTTTGAGCCGTGATAAATTGAAGCGTATCAATGCCAATGGCTAAGCAGATAGTGAAAAAAGAATAAATCGGGTGAATTTCATCCGATTTTTTTTGTTCTTAACCAAAAACACATTATATTTGCAACGGTAAGTCATCCGTGCGAGATGTTTCGCTGCGGGCAACATGACATTATTTATTAGTAACCTAAAACACAAGAAGGAATGATCAGAAAGATTCTTATTGCCAATCGTGGAGAGATCGCTATCCGTGTGATGCGAGCCTGCTACGAGATGGGCATACGCTCGGTGGCCGTCTATAGCGAGGCCGACCGTACGAGCCGCCATGTGCTCTATGCCAATGAGGCAGAGTGCATTGGCCCTGCACCTTCGAACGAGAGCTATCTCTGTTATGACAAGATTATAGAGGCGGCCAAGAAACATAAGGTTGACGCCATTCATCCTGGTTATGGCTTCCTCTCGGAGAATGCTGAGTTCGCTCGTCGCTGTGAGGAGGAGGGTATCATCTTCATCGGTCCTAACCCTCAGACAATGATCGATATGGGAGACAAGATCCAGGCGCGTCGTCACATGATTGCAGCTGGCGTCCCTGTCGTGCCAGGTACACAGGACCAGCTCAACTCGGCCGAGGAGGCGGTCGGCGTGTGCAAGGCCATCGGCTTCCCAGTCATGATCAAGGCCTCGATGGGTGGCGGTGGCAAGGGTATGCGCCTCGTTCATCGCGCAGAGGACGTCGTGGAGGCTTACAATACCTGTAAGTCGGAGGCGATGTCTGGCTTCGGCGACGATACCGTCTATATCGAGAAGTTCGTGGAGGGTCCACATCATATTGAGTTCCAGATTCTTGGCGACAAGCATGGCAACGTCATCCACTTGGGTGACCGTGAGTGTTCCGTGCAGCGTCGTCATCAGAAGGTTGTCGAGGAGTCTCCTTCTCCATTCGTCGATCCGGAGCTCCGTCAGAAGATGGGAGCTGCCGCGGTGGCTGCTGCCAAGGCTGTGGGTTATGTCGGTGCGGGTACCATCGAGTTCCTCGTCGACAAATATAAGAACTTCTACTTCCTGGAGATGAACACCCGTCTGCAGGTGGAGCATCCTATCACCGAGGAGGTCGTCGGCCTTGACCTCGTGAAGTTGCAGATTGCCATCGCCGATGGTCAGCCTTTGGCCATCAAGCAGGAGGATGTGGTGCAGCGCGGTCATGCCATCGAGTGCCGTATCTGTGCAGAGGATACCGACAATAACTTCCGTCCAGCACCTGGCGTCATCTCTCGTCTCGTCGAGCCTCACGGCCCTGGCATCCGTATCGATTCGGCTGTGTATGAGGGATATGAGATCCCGATGTACTACGATCCGATGATCGGTAAACTCATCGTCTATGCTACCTCGCGCCAGTATGCCATCGAGCGTATGCGCCGAGCTCTCTATGAGTATAAGGTGGCTGGCCTCGTGACCAACATCCGCTATCTGCGTCGCATCATCGATGTGCCACAGTTCAAGGAGGGTAACTACGATACCTCATTCATTGAGACCAATCAGGACCGTCTGCGTCCGCGTCCTGGCTTCAAGAATGACTCGGAGGACATGGCCATCATCGCTGCATATATCGACTATCTCATGAATTATGAGGAGAATAAGGGCGATGGAGTGACTGAGAATAGTTCCGCTCTCAACCGCTGGAGAGCATTTGGTTTACAAAAGGGTGTATTGAGGGTATAATGACCCTCCCCCGGCCCCTCCACAAGGGAGGGGAGTGATTAGTACAAGAATAAACAATGATAAAACCGAACCCCACGAGCAACGTAGGTGACTACGCCCCTCCCTTGTGGAGGGGATGGGGGAGGGTCTTATGGAAATACAAATCGGAAATCGCCTCGCAGAGGCTACCCTTCTTTCTAAGGAAGGCAACAACGTGTCGATCGAGATTGATGGCAAGGTATATAATGTAGATATCTGCATGTTTGCCAACGGTCAGGTGTCGATACTTAATAATGGCATCTCGTATAATGCTACTTTGATCAAAGGCGAATCGGGAAAACACTATCGCGTAGGTCTGAACTACTCGAACTACGAGGTGGATATGCTTGATAGCCAGGCTAAATACATGCGTATGCGCAAGAAGGCCGACGCCGAGAAGCAGGCCGACAAGATCAAGGCTCCTATGCCATGTAAGATCGTCAAAGTATATGTAGAGCCAGGTCAGGAACTCCAGCCAGGTGACATCGTACTCACCATCGAGGCCATGAAGATGCAGAGCAACATCTCTGTCACTGAAGCTTGTAGCGTGGCTGAGGTCAAGTGCGCTGAGAATGACTCTGTAATGGCTGAGCAGGTGCTGGTAACTTTGAAGTTAAATTCATAATTGATAATTGATAATTATGGCTGAACCAAAGAAATTGAATGTCCGCGAGCGTATCGATATCTTGTTGGATAAAGGTACTTTCGTAGAGGTTGATAAATATGTGAAGCATCACTGCACCAACTTCGGTATGGAGAATAAGAAGGTGGCCGGTGATGGTGTAGTGTGTGGCTATGGCAAGATCGATGGTCGCGTCGTCTTTGTCTATGGCTTTGACTTTGCTGTGTTAGGTGGCTCATTGTCAGCAGCTAACGCTGCCAAGATCGCGAAGGTGCAGGACGCTGCATTGAAGAATGGTGCTCCAATCATCGGTCTTAATGACTCAGGTGGCGCACGTATCCAGGAGGGTATCGAGTCGCTGTCTGGCTTCGGAGATATCTTCTATCGCAACGTGATGGCTTCGGGTGTAATCCCTCAGATCTCGGCTATCATGGGCCCTTGTGCCGGCGGTTCTTGCTACTCGCCAGCGTTGACCGACTTCATCCTGATGGTACGCGAGGAGGCTCAGATGTTCATCACAGGTCCTAACGTAGTGAAGCAGGTGACTCAGGAGGAGTGCGACAAGGAAACCCTCGGTGGCGCTGACGTACATAGCACAAAATCAGGTGTTTGTCAGTTCGTATGTGATAGCGACGAGGAGTGTCTGATGACCATCCGCGAGCTCATCGGCTTCCTGCCAAACAACAACATGGAGGACGCTCCGATGCATCCTGTCACCGATGAGGTGAACCGTGAGTGCCATGAGCTTGAGGGCGTTGTCCCTGCCGATCCTAACATACCTTATAATATTAAGGATATCATCGAGCCAATCTGCGACCATCAGTATTTCTTCGAGATTGCTCCAAACTTTGCCAAGAACATCGTCATTGGCTTCGGTCGTATGGCAGGTCGTACCGTCGGCTTCGTCGCTAACCAGCCACAGGTGTTGGCAGGAGCTCTCGATATCGACGCTTCGGAGAAGGGAGCTCGCTTTGTCCGCTTCTGCGATTGCTTCAACATCCCTATCATTGCCATCGAGGACGTACCAGGCTTCATGCCAGGTATCAATCAGGAGCATGGCGGCATCATCCGTCACGGCGCTAAGTTGCTTTATGCTTTTGCAGAAGCTACCGTGCCAAAGATCACGCTCATCACCCGTAAGGCCTACGGCGGTGCATACATCGTGATGAATTGCAAGCAGTTAGGCGCCGACGTTAACCTTGCTTACGAGTCGGCTGAGATTGCTGTCATGGGTGCCAAGGGCGCTGTCTCGATACTCTATCGCAAGGAGACTCCTGAGCAGCAGGAAGCTCGTATCAAGGAGTATGAGGAGAAGTTCTCTAATCCATATTGCGCAGCCGAGCTCGGTTTCATCGATGATATCATCTCGCCAGCTGATACCCGTAAGGCGATCATCGCAGGCCTGGAGTGCTGCAAGAATAAGAACCAGAGCAATCCTCCAAAGAAGCACGGCAATATGCCTGTCTAAGTACTAAATATTGACGTTGTGTACACGACGTCAATATCATGAATCACGGAAATTGACATCGCGTACGCAATGTTGGTATCTTTTATCGAGAAAACCAACAACGCGTACGCGATGTCAATATTTTATATTATGTCTTTAGCGGAAGGCCTTCCGCTGAAGATTACTTTTTCTTCCAGAGCTTGGTCATGTCCTCGAGGGTCTTGCCCTTGGTCTCAGGAACGAGTCGCCAAACGAAGATTGCAGCGATGACGCAGATGACACCGTACATGCCGTATACAAACCAGTAGCCGAGGCTGTTGGCCATAGGAACGAACGAGGTAGAAACGATCCAGTTGAAGATCCACTGGAAGGCAACTGCGATAGCAACTGCACCGCCACGGATGGTGTTAGGGAAGACCTCTGCGATGAGTACCCAGCAGATAGGACCCCATGAGAACATGAAGCTAGCAGAGTAAACCATGAGCGAGATCATGCAATAGAGGGTGAGATCCTCGTTGCCGAAGGTGAGTGCTACACCCAGTGCACCGAGAGCCATGCCAAGCGAACCGACGATGAGGAGTGGCTTACGGCCAAGCTTCTCGACGGTGAAGATAGCTACGCAGGTGAAGCCGAGGTTGACGATACCATTGAATACGGTGAGTACCATTGGGTTATCGAAGCCCATTGCCTCATAGATACGTGGAGCAAAGTAGAGTACGGCGTTGATGCCGACAGCCTGCTGGAAGACAGAAAGCATGATGCCGACGAAGATGCAGAGGAAGCCGTAGGTCATGAGTGGCTCGGTCTTGACGGTCATGGTCTCCTTGATCTCCTTGAGGATGTCCTTAGCCTTCGAAGCACCATTGATCTTAGCAAGGATGCTCTCAGCCTTCTCGTCCTGACCGACAGAAGCGAGGTAGCGTGGAGTCTCAGGTACGAAACAGATCAGCAGGGCGAAGAGACCTGCAGGAACCATCTCAGAACCGAACATGTAACGCCAGCCTTCAGCGATAGCCCACTGAGCCTCTGCGCCGTTGAGGATCTGGTTCATGCCGTTGCCGATGCTCTCGATAGCTGGAGCGATATGGTCACCGAGGATGAAGAAGTTGACGAAATAGACGACGAGCTGACCGAAGATGATGGCGAACTGGTTCCAAGAAACCAGCATGCCACGGATGTTAGATGGAGCAATCTCGCCAATGTACATAGGGCAGACGGCAGAGGCGAGGCCTACGCCGACACCACCGATGACGCGGTAGATGTTGAATACGATGAAGAGGGTGAGGTTAGGTTCGCCCTTGGCAAGAACCATGGTCTCAGGACACATAGAACCCCATGCTGAGATGAAGAACATAATGCCGGCGAAGATAAGGCTCTTCTTACGGCCCCAGTTAGAAGCAAGCATACCCGAGATGCCAGCACCGATGATACAGCCGATGAGCGCACTTGAACTGGTGAAGCCGTGCCAGAAGTCAGTGTAGGTGAAGTCTGTGGCACCCATGAAGAAGGCCTGGAGGCCCTTCTCTGCACCAGAAATTACTGCAGTGTCATAGCCGAAGAGGAGACCTCCGAGGACGGCTACGAGCACAATCGAGAACAGATAGGATTTTGATCCTGTTTCGTTGTTTGTCATGTTGTTTTTTTGTTATTTGGTAATGTAAATATTGTAATCTGCTTAATTATTGGAAAAAAAATATTGCTGCAAAGATAGTGAATCTATGAATAAAAGCAAAAAAAAAGAAAAATAATGTTTGATTTTGTAATGATAAGGTAAGAAAAATGTGCTAATTTGCCTATTTCGCGTGGAAAAAGTGAAATATTTGGAGAAAAATGCTCAATGAATTGTTTAAAAATATATCTTTGCACCATCTTTGCCTTCTTCCCTCCGTAAGGAAGTTAACAAAGATGTTATATTAGATTAATAAATATTGAAATTTGTAATTCAATGATTAAAATCACATTTCCTGACCAGTCGGTTAAGGAGTTTGAAGATGGTGTAACTCCTCTTCAGGTGGCTGAGGGAATCAGCCAGCGTTTTGCACAGGATGTGCTTGTCGCCAAGGTCGGCGACCAGATGTGGGATATGACTCGTCCGATCGAGGCAGATTCTACCATCGAATTCTTTAAGTGGGACTCAGAGGAAGGCAAGCATGCTTTCTGGCACAGTTCTGCACACCTTCTCGCTGAGGCTCTTCAGGAGCTCTATCCTGGCATTCAGTTCGGTATCGGACCTGCCATCGAGAATGGTTTCTATTATGACGTAGTTCCAGCTAACGGAGAGAATATTAAGGAGGCTGACTTCCCTAAGATCGAGAAGAAGATGCTTGAGCTTGCTCGTCAGAAGCAGGCAATCGTCCGTAACGACGTTCCAAAGGCTGAGGTTCTTGAGCAGTTTGCTGCCAAGGGTCAGACTTTCAAGTGCGAGTTGATCTCTGAACTCGAGGATGGCAAGATTTCTACCTATACTCAGGGTAACTTCACCGACCTCTGCCGTGGTCCACACCTCGCTAACACCGCTCCAATCAAGGCTTGCAAGGTATTGTCAGTGGCTGGTGCTTTCTGGCGTGGCAACGATAAGAATCCTCAGATGAACCGTGTATACGGTATCACCTTCCCTAAGCAGTCAATGCTTGACGAGTACATCCAGCTCATCGAGGAGGCTAAGAAGCGTGACCACCGAAAGCTCGGTAAGGAGATGGAGCTCTTCGCATTTACTCAGAATGTAGGTGCTGGTCTTCCACTCTGGTTGCCAAAGGGTACTGCACTCCGCAACCGCCTTCAGGAGTACTTGACCAAGATCCAGAAGCGTTATGGTTACTTGCAGGTAATCACTCCAAATATCGGTAACAAGAACCTCTATGTTACCTCTGGTCACTGGGCAAAGTATGGTAAGGACTCGTTCCAGCCAATCTCTACTCCAGATCCAGATGAGCTCTACTTGCTCAAGCCAATGAACTGTCCTCACCACTGTGAGATCTATAAGACTTCGCCACGTTCTTATCGTGACCTGCCTTTGCGTCTGGCTGAGTTCGGTACTGTTTACCGCTACGAGCAGACCGGTGAGCTCCATGGTTTGACCCGTGTACGTTGCTTTACTCAGGATGATGCACACCTCTTCTGCCGTCCAGATCAGGTGAAGGAGGAGTTCCTCAAGATCATCGACATCATCATGATCATCTTCAAGGCGCTTGATTTCAAGCAGTTCGAGGCTCAGATCTCATTGCGTGATCAGGTGAACCGTGAGAAGTATATCGGCTCTGAGGAGAACTGGGAGAAGGCTGAGCAGGCTATCATCGACGCTTGCCAGGAGAAGGGTCTTCCTGCTCACATCGAGTATGGTGAGGCTGCATTCTACGGTCCTAAGCTCGACTTCATGGTGAAGGATGCTATCGGTCGTCGTTGGCAGTTGGGTACCATCCAGGTGGATTACAACTTGCCAGAGCGCTTCCAGCTCGAGTTCACTGGTGCTGACAACCAGAAGCATCGCCCAGTCATGATCCACCGTGCACCATTCGGTTCTATGGAGCGTTTCGTGGCTGTATTGCTCGAGAACACCGCTGGTAAGCTCCCATTGTGGCTGGCTCCTGATCAGGTGGCTATCATGCCAATCTCTGAGAAGTTCAACGACTATGCATATCAGGTGAAGGAGATCCTTGAGAAGCAGGAGATCCGTGCATATGTTGATGATCGCAATGAGAAGATCGGTCGTAAGATCCGTGACAATGAGATGAAGAAGGTTCCTTACATGCTCGTTGTCGGTGAGAAGGAGATGGCTGAGGGTAAGGTTAGCATCCGTAAGCAGGGTGCTGGCGATGGCGGTCAGATGACTATCGAGGAGTTCGCTGCTCAGATCGTCGCTGAAGTCAACGCTCAGATCGAACACTCAAGCTATTGATACACCTTTATTAATAATATAGTCTTGAAGGCTTGAAAAATAGCCTTCAAGATATGTGGATTTCGTTTCAATGCATCGTATCATCAAGTCCTCAATACTATTAGCTGCTATTGCTGCCATGCCTTTTGTGGCGAGGGGGCAGAAGCATTATGAGGGACCCGGAAACTGGTTCTTGGGGATTGATGCAGGTGTCACCCTTGCGATGAACGAGAATGTCACTACCACTAATTTCTTTCATACTGAAATTCCAAGTGGAAGTATCTCACTGGGTAGGACAATCTCTCCTTATTGGGGCCTGAGGCTCTCTGCTGGCTTTTATTCCCAATTAGGTCATCCTCACGAGAAGGCTGTCAAGTATGATCCGGATACTTATAATGACTATCGGTTTCATACGGCCATCGGATCTTTGGATTTGATGCTGAACTTGACCAACTGGTTCAGACATTATGATGTCCGTAACTGGTTTGACGCTTATCTCATCGCTGGTGGAGGCGTTCTTTATAGTTTCGGAATGGACAAGAAAGTGGACGAGTGGCCCTCTTATGTCTATCCTGTTGACTCGGAAGAACTGCTGACATGGAATGCGAAAACCGGTATCATGGGTGCTTGGCACGTTAATAGAGGTTGTGATCTGACATTCGAAATAGACTGTTTCTTCACGGATAACGCTTACAATGGCGTTGTGGACAATGTTTCACGAAAGATCGACTTGTTCTTGAGTCCCCGCCTTGGTGTAGTTTACTACATTAAGAACTCTAAAGGTCGACATCGTTATGCGAATCCACCTAAGAAACACCTATATTGGCGTGATTTAAATAACTAAATCTATATATATTTTTCAGGCGAAACTAATTTATTTTTGTTGTATGAAGAAAATTATTGCCATCTTTGCCGCATCTTTTCTGGCCATATCAATGAATATGGCCGATGCACAGGTTGTGGTTTCTGAAAACTGGGGAAATGGAAATCCTCAGCGTAGAGGTGGAGGAATTGACGATGACCTCACAGGCGGTAGCCCTGAGGAGGACGCCTTGCTGCAATCTCTCTACAATGAGGATGAGGATCCGGAGTTGACTCGCGTGCTTAGAAGCGAGGACTTCATCTTCCCTACATCTCTTACTGACAACTGGCACCTTCAGTTCCAGGTTGGTGCTGTTAATTCTTGGGGTAGCTACACCAGCAAGAAAAACTTCTTCGATCTTACAAACTTCGGAGCAGCTTTCTCTATCGGTAAGTATCTGACTCCTGTCAATGACGTACGTTTGACTGTCGCTTTCGGTCGTGGTACGGGTGTCCGTGGTACGGATCAGATCTGGCAGGACTGGTACGATAGCGGAACAAACAATCAGGATGATCCTATCTATCAGGGCGAATACTCACGAACCCCAGAGCAGGAGGCTGCATTCAGCAAGGGATTCCCAACTTATCGCTGGAATACTCTCAGTTTCGGCGCACAGTGGCTCCCTAACCTGACCAACCTCTTCAAGGGTTATGATCCTGACCGTAAGTTTACGATCAGCGGTATCATGGGTATGGACTTGGAGCATACTTGGGGTTATCCAAGTAAGGACAAGCTTGGTCTCTCTCAGGTGAGCGTCTGGTCGGAGAAACCAAAACCAAATGTAAAGCGTGACCTTATTGGTATTCAGGTCGGCTTGCAGCTTGACTATACTATTTCAGATCGTTGGCATGTTAACTTGGAAGCTCAGGAGACCTTCCTTGATGATATGCATGATGGTCTTGTCTCTAATCAGGAGTGGGATGGTCATCTCAACATTTATGCAGGTTTGACATGGTTCCTCAAGAGCCGTCTTAACGATGGCCGTTTGCAGAACCGTAATCCATTCAATGACAAGTATAACGAGATTGAGGAGCGTATCTATAAGAACCGTGAGGCTCTGGAGGATGCTCTTGCAAACCGTCCTGTCGATGTTGAGTTTGTTGATGTAACTAAGGATGTAACTTACACCTTGATCTCATTTGAGGAGGGTGTTCTTGAAGTTCCACGTTTGCAGCAGAACAACGTCTTCACAACCGCTGCAGCTTATGAGCGTAATAAGAACAGTAAGATCTTTATTACCAATAGCACTAAGGTTGATGATAAGACTTTCCACGAGCGTGCTTGGTCTATCAGTAAGTTGCTCAACAATCGTTGGCAGGTACCTTTGGAGGATATTTGGGTCGATGCAGACGAATCTCATATCCAGAAGTTGCAGTTGCCTGACTGCAAGCATTACATCATTCTCATTATTAACGATTGATAAGCTGGCGTAGAAATATGAAAAAGATTCTTTTTGCTTTGACTATATGCCTGAGTGCCGTATTCAACGCCTCAGCTCAAAATACGAATGATGCTTTCGAGTATCAGCTGATTGGTTCTGAGAAGGATACATTGGCTGCTGATGCTCCACAGGAGTATTTGAAGGTTGATACCATCGATTATTTGAGTGATCAGGTTCAGAACCTTTTCTTCAGTGCTCATGTCGGTCTCTCGCTGTCTATGAGTGAGAATACTCGTTTCACCAACTTCTTCGCAGTAACACGTCCAAGTTTCCGCTTTGCTGTTGGTAAGTTCTTCTATCCTCAGTTCGGTCTTCGCGCTAGTGTCGAGTACTTGAACCAGCGTGGCCGTATCGAGTGGGAGGAGGCTGATGTCTGTGAGCAAATGAAGCATCCGGATGGAGATAATGGTAACTACAACTTCTCGATGGTTGGTGGCTTCCTCGATGGTATGATTGACTTCCACAATGTTATCTGGAAGTATAAGGAGGATCGTCGCTTCCACTTGATCGGTTACTTCGGTCTTGGTGCTTTCTATACTTTTGGTTTCAACAAGAAGCAGCTTGAGCACTATACCAAGGCTCATAACTATCCTGTTGATCCTAAGGCTCACTGGTATCTGGCAGGCCGTGGCGGTTTGATCGCTTCTTACCAGATTACTGATGCATGGGACCTCAACGTCGATCTTTCATTCAACGGTACTGATGATGCATACAACGGCATCCGTTTCCGTCGAGTATATGATACCTATATCGATGCGATGGCTGGTTTGACCTATCATATTAAGAATACTGCAGGTCGTCGTCGTCTCCAGTACTCACACTACACCGATGAGGATGTCGTAACTGTACTTAACCGTCAGTTCTATGAACTCAACGATAGTATCGAAGATGCGTTAAAGCCTGTAACCAAGATGGAGGAGAATGTCTCTTATAATGAGATGATGCAGACAACTGTTTCATTCTACATTGATAAGACCTTCATTACAGATGCTCAGAAGCGCAACGTCCGTTCTGTTGCTAAGTTCATGGAGACTCACCCAGATCTCGACGTCGTAGTTACTGGTTATGCAGATATCCAGACTGCTTATCCTAAGTATAATATGATGCTTTCTAAGAAGCGTGCACAGGCTGTATACGATATGCTCGTTAAGGAGTACAACGTTGATCCTGCTCGCTTAAGCATGGAGTATAAGGGTGACCAGGAACAGCCATTTGCTATCGTAAACGAATGGAACCGTGCTGTAGTCTTCATCCTGAAGCCTCATGTCGATCCTAATGCAAATGCTGAACAAAAGTAATCTTCCATTGCTATAAAAACTAATTCGTCGATATTATGCACAAGATATTATCATTAATTACATGCCTGGCTTTGGGTGCTACTCTCAGCACCCAGGCTCAGACTTTTGATCGCGATGGTTACCGCTTCAGCGTCCTCGATGGAGACAATGTAAGCATCAGGGTCGTTCCTGATAGTGCAGAGCATCTTTTCTCTGGCCGCGTAGAGGTTCCTACAACAGTCATCAATGACGAGAATGGTCGCGAGTATACTGTTACTGCTATTGCAGATTCTGCTTTCTGCAATTGTCGTGAGATTACTTCTCTTGTTCTTCCAACTACATTGAAGAGTGTAGGTAAGAATACCGTAGATCATTGCTTCCTCTTGAATGAGTTCGAGGTTGCTGAGGGTAGTGCATTCTCTGTTCAGGAGGGTGTCCTCTTCGATGCAAATGCTACTCATCTTATCGTTTGTCCTACTGCTAAGTCTGGCAAGTATGTTGTTCCTGCTTCAGTTGAGGCTATTGCTGCAGCAGCATTCTCTACTTGTAAGAATCTTCAGGAGGTAGTCCTCCCAGAAAAGTTGAAGATCATTGAGGACTATACTTTCTATGAGTGCTGGGGTCTGGCTAATGTAACCTTCCCAGGTGCTCTTGAGGTTATTGGTGACTATGCATTTGATGGTTCCATCCTTCAGTTCCTTTATTTCGGCAAGAACTTGAAGAGCATCGGTGAGCATGCTTTCGACCGTAGCAGTATGGTTGAGGTAATCCTGCTTACCACCACTCCTCCAGAGTTGGGTAAGATGGCCTTCGGTAATGAGATGGATATGGCTTATACCCGTCTTTATGTGCCAGCTGGCACTCGTGCTAAGTATAAGGCTACTGACTGGTCAATCTTCCCTGTTTTCTATGAGGGTAACAAGACCCGTCGCTGGAAGGGAACAAAGCGTTAATATCAGAGAACTGAATAATAGCAAATAAAAATATCACCATCCACGTCATTTCATTGACCGGATGGTGATATTTTTTTATTTTACGATTTATGTTTACTGCTGGGTCTTTTGACACAGCCTCTTCTCATTATTTATAAATCAGTCTATACGCAATGGAACCAGGTTGAGGACTGGCAGGGCAATGATTCGGGTCGAACCATCCAGCTTCAGCGAGTTCTTCCTCCTGTAGCTTGATCTCTCCGCTTTCATACTCAGCCGTGAAGCCGAGCATGAGTTGTGAAGGGAATGGCCAACTTTGACTGCCAAAGTATTGTACATTCCGTACTTTCAGACCTGTCTCTTCGAATACTTCGCGAGCTACGGCCTGTTCAAGCGTCTCTCCGGCTTCGACAAAACCAGCAATGCAGGCAAAGATGTTCTGGTTGCGATAGGTGTGTCGTGCCAAAAGAATCTTACCATATTTCTCGATCCTCATAATGATACAGGGATCGATGCGAGGGAAAAACTGCTGCTTGCAGTTCGGACAGTTGCGAGCCATCAAATGCTCATCGTCGACTAAAGGAGCGCCACAACGACTACAGAATCGTGTGCTTTGTCTCCATTCGAGGAGCGCCTTGGCGCGAGACAGTCGGTGTACCTCCTCTGGAGATTCTTTGGCAAATAGCTCGCGGATAAGTACCTTACAATAACCATCTGGCAGAGAGGCATCTTCATTCAAGCGAATGGCCACGACCTCGTTGGTCGGCTCATTGACCGTCTCTATCGCTTCGCAGGAGGCAAGCAATTGCTTTAAGTCTTCTTCATGGAGAGGCGAGCCGTCCGACAGGCGGACGGTCTCGCGTGAAAACATTGCGTAATAATACATATTCTATTAAAGATTAACCTCAGCCGAGATTGGCAGATCCTCAGAAGAACCACCGATGCGGAGGATAGCCTTGCCTGATTCGATAGCCCACTGATGAGTGGTCTCATCCCAGTGACGGAACGCCTCACGAGGAATGGTGATGGTGACCATCTGCTGCTGAGCTGCATCGAGACAGACACGGCTGAAGCCCTTCAACTCATAAGCAGGACGCTCTACCTTAGAATCTGGACGGCTTACATAAACCTGACAAACCTCCTCGGCCTGGCACTGACCATTATTGCTGAGTGTGAAGGTCACTTCTACAGCCTCCTTGCCGGCAGTAGCCTTTGCATCGCTATACGCAAACTGGCCATAGGTAAGACCGAAGCCGAATGGATACATGGTCTTGACCTGCTTGGTGGTGAACCAGCGATAACCTACGAGCAGGCCCTCTGCATAATCAGCGTCAGCCTTGCGCTGAGCGCGGAACTTATCCTTATTAACGAGGTCAACGAATACGTCATCCGAAGCTTCTTCCTTCTGAGGATAGACTCCGAGGGCGTAAGCAGGAGAATCCTCCAGCTTGATAGGCAAGGTAAATGGCAGACGGCCTGAAGGAGAGATCTTGCCAGTGAGGATGTCGGCCAATGCATGGCCACCCTCAGAACCATTGAACCAAGAGTAGAGAAGGCTCGAAGATAATGCATCTACGACCTGGAGATCTACAGGAGCGCCAGCCACGATGATGGTGACGATCTTATTGTTGACAGCATAGAGGTCGGTGAGCAGCTGATCCTGCTGGAATGGCAGCTGGATGGTCTGACGGTCAGAACCCTCGGTCTCGACGATACGATTGTCACCACCGATGAAGAGTACGAGATCAGCATCCTTAGCAGCCGCGAGAGCTTCGTCGGCCAGCGCCTTAGCCTTCTTAGCTTCGGCCTTCTCGTCGACCTTAGGAGCAGGACCCCAACGCTGAGGCTGTGAAGCATAGCCACGGGCATAGCGGATCTCTACGCCAGTACCCTCAAGCGCCTTCTGGAGGCCAGCGAGAGGAGTGATCTCATAGAGAGTCTTGACACCAGCACCTACACCACCCTGAGCCATGGTCATGGTAGCGTTGTCACCAATGACTGCGATGGTCTTGACATTATTCAGGTCGATAGGGAGGAGACCATTGTTCTTAAGCATGACAACGCTCTTGGCAGCAACGTTGTATGCAACCTGCTGCTGCTCAGGCTGAGAGGTCATGACCTTGTTGGCCTGATCGGCAGGAATAGCAGGGATGGTGAAGCGGACGCGCAGGAGGTTGCGAACCTTGGCATCGATGACTTCCATTGGTACAACACCAGCGTTGACCGAGTCGATGAGCGCCTGTCCCATGTAGGTCTGGCCTGGCATCTCCACGTCGAGGCCACCCATGGCAGCACCGACGGTAGAATGAGTGCCACCCCAGTCAGAGATGATGATACCGCGGAATCCCCATTCATCGCGCAGAATCTTGTTCTGTACCAGATCGTTTTCCGAGCACCAGACACCATCGATCTTATTATAAGCAGCCATCACGCCATAAGCGTTAGCGCGACGTACGGCAGCCTCGAATGGTGGCAGATAAATCTCGCGCATGACACGCTCTGAGGCGTTGCTGCTGACGAATCCGCGCATATTCTCCTGATTATTGAGTGCATAATGCTTGAGACAGACAGCGACATCGTTGTCCTGCATACCGTTGGTGTAGCCGACAGCAAGTTCTGAAGAGAGGAACGGATCCTCGCTCATGTACTCATAGGTACGGCCACCTGTTGGGATACGCTGGATGTTGATAGCAGGTCCCAGCATCATGTCTTTGCCGCGCAGACGAGCTTCGATAGCCATGGCCTTACCGTAGTCGTAGGCCAGTTCAGGGCTCCAGGTAGCGGCAAGAGCCGAACCGGTAGGGAAGAACGTTGCAGAGTCTGTAGCTAGGTTGATAGATTTCCAAGAGTGAGGTTCCATCTCCTCGCGGATACCGAATGGACCGTCGGCGTACTCGATGTCCGGAATGCCAAGACGCTCAATACCAGCTGAAGAGAACATGTGCTTGCCGTGAAGCATCTCGACTTTCTCTTCGAGGGTCATGCCCGCGATGATCTCGGTGATTTCTGACTCGTGAGCCATGAGCGGATTCTCCTTAGCTGGCTCATTGGTTGTTGTTGTGCAACTGACAGCACCTGCCATAAGAAACAGGGAAGCCAGGCCGAAAGAAACAGATGTTTGTTTCATGATGTTTGTTATTATTAATGGTAAATGATTATTTCTTAGCATTCATCGAACTCTTGATCATATAAGCGATAATCGCTGCATAGAGTACAAACGAGAGGTATTCGCTCATCGGGTTGGCCCACCAAGCGTCATAGTCGAAGCTGACACCCGCGAAACGGATAGCCGCGCTGACCACACCCATGAGTGCACCACCGGCAATGAAGCCAGAGGCGAGGAGCGTACCCTTATCGCCACGAGCGGTATTGAGCTGCTCGTCCTTGCTGCGAGTCGTGACATACCAGTTGACCGCGCCACCCACGAGGAGAGGAAGGTTGAGTTCCAATGGAATGAACATACCTAAAGCGAAAGCCAGAGCTGGAACCTTGCAGAGTGTCAGGATGATAGCGATAGCAGCACCGATACCGTAGAGCATCCAAGGCGCACCCTGACCACTCATCAGAGGTTCGATGACAGCCGCCATGGCATTGGCCTGAGGTGCAGCCAGCGAACTATCAGGACCGAAACCGTAGGTCTTGTTGAGGATCATCATGACGCCAGCCACGGTAGCAGCAGATACCAGTACGCCGAGGAACTTCCAGGTCTCCTGCTTCTGTGGCGTAGAGCCCAGCCAGTAGCCTGTTTTCAAGTCGGTAACGAAAGCACCAGCCGTACTCAAAGCCGTGCAGGTCACTCCACCCATTACCAGCGCTGCTACCATGCCCGTGGTACCCGACAGTCCTACGCCTACCATGATGACCGATGCGATGATCAGCGTCATCAGCGTCATGCCAGAGACAGGATTTGATCCGACAATCGCAATGGCGTTGGCAGCCACAGTAGTAAAGAGGAAGGCAATGATGGTGAGCAACAGCAGGCCTACGATGGCAAAGAGCCAGACGCCGTCCATGACGCCAAAGAGGAAGAAGAGGAAGGTGATGACCAAGGTCGAGATGGCCAGGATGGCAATCCACTTCATCGAGATATCCTTATCGGTACGCAACTGAGTCACGTTCTCCTTGGCGGCGCTCTGCTGCTTGGCAGGCTTCAGTTCCTTGCCAGCTAGAGACACAGCGCTCTTGATGACTGGCCACGACTTGATAATGCCGATGATACCCGCCATGGCAATACCTCCGATGCCGATACTCTTCGCATACTTAAAGATCGTCTCAGCAGAAGCTGCAGCAGCGGTAACGCCCTCTGCCACTTCCAGATCAGGGAAGAGTAATGCAATGCCAGGTACGAGGATCCACCAGACGAGCGCCGAACCTAAGCAGATGATCAAAGAGTACTTAAAACCAATGATATAGCCCATACCTAACACGGCGGCACCCGTGTTGCATTTCACGACGAGCTTCGCCTGATCGGCCAGCCACTCGCCACCAGCGATGCAGCGCGAGGTGACGTTCTCATTCCACCAGCCGAAGGAAGCAACAAAGAAGTCATACAAGCCGCCGAGGATACCAGCCACGACGAGAGGCTTGACCTGATCGCCGCCTTTCTCTCCACTGACCAGCACCTGTGTCGAAGCGGTTGCCTCAGGGAAAGGATACTTGCCGTGCATGTCCTTGACGAAATACTTGCGGAAAGGAATCAAGAACAGGATACCCAGGATGCCACCGAGCAGAGAGCTGATGAAGACCTGCATGAAGTTGACCGTGATCTCAGGATACTTGGCCTGCAGGATATACAAGGCTGGCAAGGTGAAGATGGCACCAGCCACGATCATGCCAGAGCAGGCTCCGATCGACTGGATCATGACATTCTCACCCAAGGTGTTCTTGCGCTTGGTAGCCGACGCTACACCTACCGCAATGATGGTGATAGGGATGGCGGCCTCAAATACCTGACCGACCTTCAATCCCAGATAAGCCGCTGCAGCACTGAACAATACTGCCATCAGCAATCCCCAGACGACCGACCACGCTGTAACCTCTCGTGGCTGCGATTGTGGGGACATTAGCGGATGATACTCCTCGCCAGGACGCAGTTCGCGCATGGCGTTTTCGGGCAAACCCGTTGTCTTTGTTTCTTCCATAGTTTATTGTGTTTATTAGTTGTTTGCTGGTTTTATGTCCAAAATCTTGCTCATCCTCTCCACCGTACGGTGCAGGAGATGCCTTTGTCGCGGCATCCTCCCCAGTGTACGGTGTAGGAGATGCCTTGGTCGTGCCATCCTCCCCAGTGTACGGTGTAGGAGATGCCTTGGTCGTGTCATCCTCCCCACTGTACGGTGTAGGAGATGGCTTGATCGTGGCATCCTTGCCACGGTACCGTGGAAGATATGCGATGATCGTGAAAGCCTTATCCGACAGGATCGACATCGTAGTAGAATACGATTCTCGCAAATTCCTGTATGTCCTGCTGCATTTGCTGCTGGATAAGCATTAGCAACCGCCTGACTTCCTGCGTCGATGCATCGCGCTCCACTTTGAGCATGATCTGCTGGATGTACATATTCTTGACGCGCGAGATGACTGGAGCCTCAGGACCAAGGACACGCTGTCCGAAGGTTCTTCGCAACTGTGCAGCGTATTGCTGAGCCATCTTGTAGAGCTTGTCCTCATAGCGTCCCTTCATATATATAATAATAAGACGCGTGAATGGTGGATAGCCGAACCGCTGGCGGTCGGCCAGCTGCATCTCTGCCATCTGGAGGTAATTGTGCGAAACTACCTGTTGCAGCAGAGGGTGGCGAGGGTCTCCACACTGGATCAGCACTTCGCCTTCCTGTCCCTCACGGCGTCCTGCACGGCCAGCCACCTGCTCCATCAGTTGGAAGGCGCGCTCGTGGCTGCGGAAGTCTGGCATATTCATCAGCGAATCCGCATTGAGGATACCTACCGTCTGCACAGCGCTGAAGTCGAGACCTTTGGAAACCATCTGCGTACCGATGAGGACATTGAACTTCTGGCTGTCGAAGTCGTCGATGATACGCTCATAGCTCTTGCGCGTCGACGTTGTGTCGGTGTCCATTCTGAGAGGTCTGGCCAAAGGCAAGAGTCGCTTCAAGGCTTCTTCAATGCGCTCTGTGCCATAGCCTTGGTCCTCCATGTGGTCGTTGCCGCAGTGTGGACATTGCGTCGGCAAAGGCATGTGATAGCCGCAGTAGTGGCATTGCAAGTTGCGGAAGCGCTTGTGGTAAGTCAGCGAGACGTCGCAGCGAGGACAGTGTGGCGTCCAGCCACATTGTACACACTCTACCTGCTTGGCATAGCCGCGTCGGTTCTGGAAGAGGATGGCCTGTTGTCCTGCGGTCAGTGTGTGTCCGAGAGATTGGAGGAGAGCAGGAGTGAAGACTCCGAGATACTCCTTTTCTGCGGTACTCTGCAGGTTGGGACGATTGCTGACCAAGGTGATCTTTGGCATAGAAACTCCTGCGTGGCGCTCAGTCAAATGCACAAGTCCGTATTTGCCATTCTTGGCCAGATAATAGCTCTCCAAGCTAGGGGTGGCGCTACCGAGCAAAACCTTGGCAGCATGGCGCTGAGCCAGCACGATAGCCACGTCACGGCCATGATAGCGAGGGGCAGGGTCCTGCTGTTTGTAGCTCGGCTCATGTTCTTCGTCGACGATGATCAAACCCAGTTGGTGGAAAGGTAGGAAGATGGAAGAGCGGACACCGACGATGAGCTTGGCGCCTTGGCCAGACAGCATCTTCTTCCAGATTTCCACACGTTCCGTATCGCTCAGTTTGCTGTGATAGACAAGCATTTCCCGGCCAAAGACACGGCGCATACGCTGGCAGAGCTGGGTGGTGAGTGCAATCTCTGGAACCATCAGCAGGACTTGCCTTCCCTGGCTGATGACCTGTTCGATGAGGTGGATATAGATCTCCGTCTTACCACTTGAAGTGACGCCATGGAGCAGACAGACCTGATGATCCTTGAAACTCTGGCAGATCTCGCGATAAGCCACCTTCTGCATCTCAGAGAGAGGATGAGGCGGCTGTGTCTCATCGGGTCTCAACCCTGGCGGCAGGATGTCCAGTCGCGAAATCTCCTCTTGGTACGTCTCGAGCAGGCCTTTCTTTTTCAGTTCGTTGAAGATATTGCTGCTGGCACCAGAGAGTCGGAGCAACTCATCCTTCGCTACGGGGTCGGCCTGCTTTTTCTGCAGCACGTGGCTCATATCGAGCAATTTCATGAAAAGCATCTGCTGCTGAGGACTACGCTTGAGGCTCTCAAAAGCCTTCTCCAGAGGCTGGTTCACGCCTTCGGATTCTTCTTCCAGCGACGGGATACAGATTCGCACCATCGTACGCGTCTTCGCCTTGAAATCCTCGCGAACCGTACCTTCCTTGCCTTCCTCAGGCTTGAGTTCGCTAGGCAAGGCCGCCTTCATCACATCGCCGATGGCACAGAGATAATACTGCGAGATCCATTGCCAGAGCGGGTACTGAGGATGGCGGATGATAGGCCTGTCGTCCAGCAGTCGGGTAATCTCTTTCAGTTCGTAATTCGTTTCTGGTTTGTGGGGAGTCAGGCCGACGATGATACCTGTGTATTCGTGATTGCGACCAAAAGGAGCCATGCATCTCATACCTACAAGCGCCATCGCCTCCATCGTCGCAGGGATGATGTAGGTGAAGGTCTGGTTCAGGGGAACCGGTAGGATGAGTTCGGCGTATAGCACTTCTTCGAAGTTAAAAAGTTAAAGAGTTAAAAAGATAAAGAGTGTTTGCTGCGTGATAATCACCTTGGCGTCAAGGTGATGAGTGGGATGAGCATCTCCTCGAGCGACACACCACCATGCTGGAAGGTATCCTTATAATACTGCACGTAGTAGTTATAGTTGTTCGGATAAGCCAGGAAGTCATGATTGCCACAGATGGCGTAGCGGGTGCTGACGTTGAGGATCGGCAGTCCCACCTCCTGCGGTTTGTCGATCCAGAAGAGCTGTTTCGACGAGGAGTTGAGGTTCTTGCCTAACTTATAGCGAAGGTTGGTATTCACGTCCTTGTCGCCAATGATCTTGATGGCATTGTCGCAGCGGATGGAGCCGTGGTCGGTGGTCAGGATGACCTTGTACCCCATGTCGGCAATGGTACGGAAGATATCGAGCGTCGAAGAGTGTTCCAGCCAGGTGCGTGTCAAGGCGCGGTAAGCTGCTTCGTTGTTGGCCAGTTCGCGGACGGTCTTCGACTCGGTACGAGCGTGGCTGAGCATGTCGATGAAATTCATCACAATCACGTTGAGCGGATAGCGGGAGAGGCTACGCAACTGGTTCGACAGTCTTTCACCAAAGCTATTCTCGTTGACCTTATGATAGGAGAACTCATACGGTTTGCGGAAACGCTCCAGCTGTGTCTTGATCAATGGTTCCTCGTTGAGGTTCTTGCCTTCCTCCTCGTCCTCATCGACCCAGAGATCCGGGAACATACGCGCAATCTGATCTGGCATCAAGCCGCTGAAGATAGCGTTGCGAGCATATTGCGTCGCGGTTGGCAGGATGGAGCAGTAGACCTCTTCCTGGCAGGTGAAATACTCGCTCAGTAAGGGTTGGATGGCACGCCACTGATCCAGTCGGAAGTTGTCTATTACGATGAGGAAGAGCTTCTCTCCATTGTCCAGGCGAGGGAAGATACACTCTTTGAAAAGGTCTGGCGACATCATCGGACGACCCTCCATCTCCTGATGTTTCGTGAGAGACTTTGCCCAGTCAACATAGTTCTTCTTGATGAACTTATAGAAAGCGGTATTGGCCTCGTCCTTCTGCATCAGGAGCATGGAATTGAGCTGAGGATCAGCGCTTCCGGACAATTCTGTCTCCCAATATACCAGTCGCTTATAAACTTCCGTCCAGTCGGCAAATGAGCGCGCGTCGCTGATGGCCATGCTCAGTTTGCCGAACTCCTGCTGGAAACCGCTGGTCTGCTGCTGCTGGGTGATGGCACGTGCATGGAGATTCTTCTTGATACTCATCAGCATCTGGTTCGGCAGGACAGGCTTGATGAGATAGTCGGCAATCTTCGAGCCGATGGCCTGATCCATGATGTCCTCCTCCTCGCTCTTGGTGATCATCACGACGGGCAGAGACGGGAAGTCCTCCTTGAGAATGCTGAGCGTCTCCAGTCCGCTGAGGCCTGGCATGTTCTCATCCAGGAACACCAAGTCCACAGGGTGCTCTCGCGCATAGTCGATGGCATCCTGGCCGTTGGTCATGGTGATGACTTCGTAGCCTTTCCTTTCGAGGAAGATGATGTGGGGCTTGAGGAGATCTATCTCGTCATCGGCCCAGAGGATTTGTGGAAGCACGTTATTGGGAAATTACAAATTACTAATTACAAATTACAGATGCCACTCTCGGAGAAAGCTATCATTCTGTGGATTCTTCATCTTCAACTCCATCCAGTCCTTCCAGCCACTCGAAGTATTCCTCGAAGGTGCGGCCTTGCAGGAGCAGACGGAAGTTCTCGTCGCTGATGTCTATCTGCGTAAGCGTTGTCGGCAGCTGGAGCGAAGGAGAATCCTCTAAGCGGTCATGGTACTCTTCCAGTTCGTAGAGATCTGCGAATCCGCTGATGACTAATACGGTGAGGCCATTGCCCGTGTCGATAAATTCCAGATCGAAGTCCTTGACCAGATAGTTCTCGAAGTTGAACTTGGCAATCTCGAACAGCAGGTTGTTGCGTCCCATCTCGAGGCTGTCGGTCTTGAAGGCGAGGAGCAGGAGGTGTGGCACGTCCTCGGCGTCGCTGAAGACTCTCGTACTGTCTACTACTTCGCCTTCTGCATTGACGCCTCGCAGCGAAGTGCTCCATGCCATGCTCTGCATTGTGCTACCGAGTTGCAGCTGTCGACCTTCCTTCGCACCCTTGAGCATCAGGCTGGCCAATGGCGAGACGTCGCTCTCTGGATAGTCGGTGGTGAGTTTCTCCAAACCTTGCTTATAGCCTTCGAGGTTGCCATCCTGCACGTAGCTCAGCGTCTCGAGGAAGAGGAATTTCGGCATCAGTGAGCAGAGTGGCCAATGTTGCTGCACGAACTCATAGTTGGCATGTACCGTGTCTGTATGGTTGGCCAGATAAGCGCTGTAGGTCTGACGGTAGAGTGAATCCTGCTTGGTGGTCATCTCGCGCAGGGTCTGCACATAGTTCGGATCAGTCAGCGCCACGCCGTAGTCACTCTCTAGGAAGGTGGCAATCAGTTTCTTACGCCAGGTCTCAGCATTGGCTTTATGACGGTTCTGTGCAGCTGTATTGCCTTCTCGTGCAGCCATCTCGCTCATACGCATATACATCAGATAGATGGCATAGTACATGTCCAGACGATGTTCACTCTCCGGATAGCGCTGCTCCACATCGACGAAGGTCTTGATGGAGAGAGGGAAGTTCTCCAGCTTCACGTTAAGGATCTGTCCCATGTTATAAAGACCTTCCTCAATCTGCTGATGCGCCTCCTGCTTCTGCTCTTCGCTGAATGGAATCTGTGCCAGATAGTATGCTGGTTCGTGAGGATCCGAAGCCAGAGAGTCATTGCGTGAATTAACAGGATTCTCGGCCAGTGATTCTGTTTCCAGATCACCTGTCGTCAGGCTGTCTCTCTCAGCAGACATACGCTGCTCCAGGAGCTGCTGAGGCGAGGTATTCTCATCTTCCTCGGTCATTTCTGGTTCGTCGAATGCCAGCGTCTCCGTCTTGTTCTTGCGTCGCCAGTTATCCTCGTTCTTGCGATTTCCCCAGAGGCGTTGGAACTCACGCTTGCCGTCAGCCAGCAGGGTAGGGTTGTAGAAATACCACGAGTTATCTTTTTTGCCGACGGTCGGTTGCTGAGGCTGGCCGGGAGCCAATGGGTCAATTTGACCCTCCTGATTCTCACGGTATTCTGCCAGTCGCTCCTCGTCCTCCGCTTCCTTTTCTGACTTGATCAGGTCTTTGATGATTCGGTCAATGACCTCGTCCAGTTTTTCCTTAGGAAGTTCGGATAACTGTAATAAGCTGTCCTGCAGCTGCACCGTCTCAGCATGTGTCTGCAGTTCGTCCAGCACCGCACTCAACTTGGCAATGGCATCATATCCTTTATAGTTTTTGTCAATGATACCCATGGCCGTGCTGTAGGCTTTCTGAGCGCGGACATAGTCTTCCTGTGCGAAAGAGACTTCTCCTAATCGCAGCGCTGCAGCGGCCATGTCCAGACCTTTGCGCGAACTTTTCTCAATGGCCTGCTCCAGTTGTCGGATGGCCTTGACTGTGTCTTTCTGCAATAAGGCCACATTGCCTAAAGCATGATAGATCTGATCAAGGTATTCCTCGTTGCGCGACTGGTATCGCATGCGGTTCAGTCGGCTCTCTACCTGCTTGAGCTTACCATTGCCCTGCGCCATCACACCGATACGAGCCATCTTGGCATTGAACTGCAACTGATAGTCACGTCCGCTGTGTCCCAGTTTGCCATAGAGTTTATAAGCCTGTGCATGATCTCCACGCTCCTCCAGCAGCTGAGCCATCAGATAGTCGGCACGCAGACGCTGTGTGGCGGACATAAAAGCTCCACGTCCGGCACGCAGATATTCCACGGCTTGTGTCGCTGTCTCTGGTCGGCTGAGCAGAATCTCGGCCTGGGCTAATGAGAAGGCTTGACGTAAATCTCGTGGCAGGTCCTTGTAAGCTGGCAGACGACTGAGGTCTGATTGGCTGGTGTATTGCTTGGCGGGAATTACGAGTCCGAGCTCAGTTTCTGCATCGAACGAGAATCCCTGTACCGCATAGACTCTTGCGGCCCAGATATGCGCTTCGATGACAGCGTATTTCTTCCAGTTGAAGTGATGAGCGACGTAATTGAAGATAGAAGCCGCAGCTGTGAAGTCGCCTTTATAGAACAGCGCCTTGCCATTGAGCAACCATACATTGTGCATGAACGGATTATACTCGCCACGCTGCATAAAGAGCTTCTGAGCAGGAGTGTTTCGAGTACGTCTTCGAGGCTTGTTCGTGATGCTACGTCGCTGCACGGCAATCTTGCACTTCTCGATGGCTCGGTCAAATTCTGCATTGGACGAAGGTTCTTCCTTTCCGACCAGTTGATAGACAGGATGCAGAGCCAGACGCTGGCTGTACTTGTCCTGATGACCTTCCTCCATGGCCATGACGCCCTCTTTGTAGGCCTCATTGCCATTGAAGTAGATGTTGTACTTGGTGGTCATTGCCTTCATGCCGCGTGTCACAGCGGTGTTGCTCTTGCAGCCAGCTGCCAACAACACAAATGCAGCGCAACACGCCACAGTCAGAATACGCAATATCGAACCCAAGCTACACCTCACTTCTCCGAGATTTATGCTTCACTTCTCACCTTGTCATTCGAATGGTCACCTCCCTCGCCAACGCTTTGGAAACGTCTCTCGCGTACCACGAGCAATACCTCATCGAGGATCTGCTCAGGCAACGCAATCTGGCGCAGCTGCAGTGAACGTACCCAGCCAGCCACCTCCACTTCGCGGAGCTCATAGAAGACCGTAGCAAATTCCTCAGCCTCCTCATCGGAATAGGAGTCGGCTTCACGACCTTTATACTGATCCAGTTCCTCGTCGGCGTAGTAGATAATCTCCTTCGAGACAGCTGCCAGCAGCGAGTCGCGTTCGCAGGTAGCATGCTGGCCACAGCACTCTTCTGGCACTTCCTTGGTCACCTCCAGCGGAGAAGTCTCGTCTGGCTTGGCAGTACCCTCGGCCACTCGCTTCTCGTAGCGTTTATGACCGATGAGGCTTATGCCACCTACAAGAACGAGTAGTATAACTAGGGATATAATTAAATAAAGCATAACAAATGCATAGATCTCACAAATCAAAAAATACTTTTTACACACGAATTATCATGAATTGTCACGAATGGATCATAAATAATTATTAATGAAAAATTTATGATAATTCATGATAATTCGTGTTGAAAAAACTATTGGTTTGCGCTAAGTATATTTTTCATTTTACATTTATAATAAATCCCGCCTTCTTGAGATCTTCCCAATAAGTAGGGTAGGACTTGCTAACCACCGCAGGATCATCAATCTCAATCTCGCCAAGTATCAATGCCAGTGGCGCAAACGCCATAGCCATGCGGTGATCCTTATAGGTAGCAATGACAGGATGCAGGTCAGCCTCGCAGCGTTCGCCATCCCATGACATCACAATGGTCGAAGCCTCGTTGCCTAAAGCAAGAGTCTCATCCTTCACCACATAACCCAATTTGCGGAGCTCCACCTCCAGTGCAGCCACACGGTCTGTCTCCTTAATACGAAGCGTGTGTAGGCCAGAGATACAGAATGGCTGATTCAGTGCACAGCAAGCTGCAATCACCGTTTGTGCCAGGTCTGGTTGCGAAGTCATGTCGAGCTTCAATATCGCAGGCTTGGTCTTGATCTGCGCAAAGAAATCCGCAATGGCAGCGTCACCTTGCAGACTCTCGGCAAAGAGACCTTCCAGCACAATGTCCTCACGTCCAGCCAGCGCCATGATCTGGTACCAGTAGCTCGATGCACTCCAGTCACTCTCGATAAAATACTCTCGCTCCGCATACTTCTGTGGTGCCACGCTGATCACTTGCTGCTCACGGTTCCACTGGCTCTCAATGCCATATTCCTTCATCATACTCAGCGTCATCTCAATGTATGGCACCGAAGTGATTCGTCCAGTCAATGACAACTGCAGACCTTGTGTGAGAGTAGGAGCAATCATCAGCAGTGCCGAGATATACTGGCTCGACACGCTTCCGTCAATACTCAATGCACCACCGGCCAGCTGCTTGCCGTGGATACGCAAAGGAGGACAACCTTCCGTCTCCAGATACTCTATCTCCGCTCCTAATGTACGCAAGGCCTCCACGAGCAAGGCGATCGGACGCTTCTTCATACGCTCCGATCCCGTCATCACTACCTCCGCACCTTCGCGAGTAGCGAAGTATGCAGTCAGGAAGCGCATCGAAGTACCTGCCGCGCCGATGTCCACAATACGCGCATTATCCGCAGCATACACATACTTCGTTGCATCCTGGTCAAAGGCTGCCAGCATCACCTGCGTGTCATCGCAGTCGCTGATGTGCTGCAACGAACCTTTCCCTCCAGCCAGTGCATTCATGATCAATGCACGGTTCGAGAGGCTTTTCGAGGCTGGCAAATCTATGCTGAGTGTCGCAGGAATCTGCTCAGGAGCTTTTATATTGTATATCATAAAATATTAACTAAAAACCTTCCTCCTTTTAAGGGAGGTTTGGGGAGGACCCCTTATTCTGCCACAATCTTACAAATATTCACAATCGTCATCATCGCCTTCTCCATGCTCTGGATAGGTACGTACTCATAGCGGCCATGCATGTTCATGCCACCCGCAAAGATGTTAGGACATGGCAGACCCTTGAATGAGAGCTGCGCGCCGTCTGTACCGCCACGGATTGGCTGCACCTTGACAGGTACGCCGGCCTCGAGCATCGCCTGCTTGGCGATCTCGGTGATACTCTTCCATCCTTTCTTGATGTTCTCTGCATCAGCTTCCTGTACCTTCTCAAGCATGTTGTAGTACTGATCTTTGAGTACGACTTCGCAGCAGCCAGGATGCTCAGCGTTGATGTTGTCTGCCACGCGCAGCATGTTCTGCTTGCGCTCCTCGAAGAGCTGGCGGTCATGGTCGCGGATGATATAGCTGAGTGAAGCTGACTCTACGCCACCTTCCATGTGGATGAGGTGATAGAAGCCTTCGTAACCCTCGGTATGCTCAGGACGCTCGTCCTCTGGCAACTGGCCAGCGAAGTCAAGTGCCAGCAGCGAGGCGTTGATCATCTTGTCCTTGGCCGTACCTGGATGCACGTTGGCACCCTTAAAGCTGACCTTAGCGCTGGCAGCGTTGAAGTTCTCAAACTCCAGCTCGCCAACCTCGCCACCGTCCATTGTGTAGGCAAAGTCACAGCCGAAGAGTTCGACATTGAACTTATGAGCACCCAAGCCGATCTCCTCATCCGGATTGAAAGCAATACGGATCTTGCCATGCTTGATCTCAGGATGCTGGCGCAGGTACATCATGGCGGTGATGATCTCGGCAATGCCAGCCTTATCATCTGCACCAAGCAGGGTGGTGCCATCGGTCACGATGAGGTCCTCACCTACGTGGCAGAGCAACTCAGGGAAGGTCTCGGTCTTCATCACGATACCCTCTGCTTCATTGAGGACGATGTCCTTGCCGTCATATTTCTCTACGATGCGAGGCTTTACATCCTTGCCGCTCATATCTGGTGCTGTATCCATGTGAGCAATGAAGCCGATGGTTGGCACCTGCTTGCTGGCATCATCGAGGTTCGATGGCACGGTGGCATAGACATAGCCAACTTCATCGCACACAACCTCGTCGAAGCCTAAGGCCTCCAGCTCGTCGCGCAGCTGTTTTGCAAACACCATCTGGCCAGGGCTGCTTGGGGTTACGCCACTCTCTTCATCACTCGTTGTGAATACTTTTACGTACTTCAAGAATCTTTCTACAAGTTCCATATTATTTTGTGTTTTTATGATCTGCTTTCGCGCGTATGCACAATAATGTGCACACCCACGCGTTAATATTAACGTACAAAGATATAAAATATTATTCTCATGGCAAGTACTAAGACAACAAAAAATACTTCTTCAGGTAGGAATAACACGAAATCGTCACGCGGTGGTGGCAAAATCAGTCCAAAGACGATGACCACAGTCTTGCTGGTGGTCTTTGTGTCGATCCTTTATTATATGTTCAATACGTCCGATTCTGAGACCCTGACACCAGAGGTCAACGCGCCTCAGACAACGGCAGAACCACTTAGTGTTGCAAAGCTTGATATCTGGACCATCAACTACGAACATGACGCCTTGCCACAGACGCCAGCTTCTACTACCTCGCGACTGATTCGCCACAAGGCTTACAGCACCAGCTATAATGCAGATTATAAGATTCCGAACTGGTCATTTTATGAGCTTCTGGCCGAGGAGACCGAAGGACGACTTCCTCGATCGGATGAGTTCCAGCCAGATCCAAGTATCCCATCCCGTGAGTCTTCACAGCTCACTGACTACCGTGGCTCAGGACTTGATCGTGGCCACATGGCTCCGTCGATGGACTTCAACTGGGATGAGTCCATCGAAAATGAGTCATACTATCTGAGCAATATGTGTCCTCAGAATCACGAGTTCAATTCTGGCATCTGGCTCGATTTGGAACATCAGGTGCGTCGCTGGGCACGTCGTGACTCTGCCATCTGTGTGGCTTGTGGTCCGATCCTTCCTCGCAAGGATAAGAATGGAAAACTGATCAATCCAGTCACTGGCGAAGAGTATAAAATCACCACTATCGGACGAAGCAAGGTCCTCGTCCCTGAACATTTCTTCAAGGTGATACTCAGTCCTTTCGGTGATCATCCTAAGGCCATCGGTTTCATTATGCCAAACGAAAATGTCCTCCGCCGCGATGGTCGAGGCAACGCTCCTATCAAGGATTTCGCCTACAACATTGATCGCGTGGAGGAAATTACAGGAATTGACTTCTTTGCTATTCTTCCTGATGATGTGGAGAATAAAATCGAGAAGTGGTATGAGAAAGATGACTGGTTCAGTTCAAAGCGTTACTGATCACGTTCCAGAAACAATCAGATAGTGAGTCTTCTCACCCTTGATTTTTAGCCCTTTGACCTTGGCCAGCGCCGCCTCGGCTACCTCACGTCTGATGGCCACGTATGCGCAGTGTTCCATGACGTCAATACGTCCCAGGTCGCTACCTTGCAGACCTCCGTTCTTGGTGAAGAATCCCACGACGTCACCCTTACTGATTTTCTCTTTTTTGCCTCGTCCGATGTACACAGTGACATTGGGAGAGGCAATCATTTTGCGTCCCTTGCTCGTGTCTTTATCTAAAGAGTAATAAGGAAGCTTGCCATGACTGCCAGTGTCAACAAATTCTGGCAGGTTCTCGTTGGGACCCAGTATGATATACGAAGAACCAGAAGCGCCAGCTCGCGCCGTACGCCCATTGCGATGTGTCCATGCTTCCTCGCTCTGTGGCAGGTGGTAGTGAATGACGTGTGCCACCTCTGGAATATCCAATCCACGAGAAGCCAGATCCGTGCTGACCAGCAGCGCGATACTCTGGCCACGGAAGCGGATCAGCGCCTTGTCGCGGAACTCCTGATCCAAGCCGCCATGATACAACGCGCTGTCTATTCCTTCCTCACTCAGATAATGAGCAATACGCTCAGCCGCCTCACGGTAGTTGGCAAAGACGATGATCCCGCCACGCTCCTTATAGTTGTCCTTTTGTGCGATGGTGAGCAACAGGTCTCGCAGGGTCTCCAGCTTGTCTGGAATCGGAGATTTCACCTGATAGATTTCCAGCTTGCCATCTTTATTTTGTTCATCATTATTCGCACTGATATCCACTGAGTTCGATTCAATCTGCTCGTAGTCCTTGAATCCCGTCCATGGCGCGATAGGCAAGGCGTGAGTAGCTGACGTGAAGACACGCTGTTTCAGGCCAGTCAATGTCTCCATGATGGCCTTCATCTCGTCCTCGAAACCCAGTTCCAGCGACTTGTCAAACTCGTCAATCACCAGCACGTCCATCGTGGCTACTGCGATGTTTTCACGCTCGATGTGGTCCTTCAGTCGACCAGGCGTACCCACGAGGATCGAACGCTCCTCGCCGAGGTCTTCCAGTCGGTTCTGTTCGGTACGCAGATCGTGGCCACCATAGCACGCCACACAACGGATGCCAGTGTGCATCTTCTGCCACACCTCGGCAATCTGCTGCACCAGTTCACGTGACGGAGCAATCACCAGCGCATGCTTCTCGCCATTCTCCAGCATCCACCATACGCGAGACAAGAAGGCTATCGTCTTGCCGCTGCCAGTCGGAGCCAACAGGAGTACGTTCTGTCGGGTTGGAGCGGAGCTGAGTATCTTTTGCTGTATCTCATTAAGCTGTGCAAATCCCATCAGAGAGAGAATTTGCTCGCGAATATTGTCTATTGTCATTTTTGCTATTTAAATATGCTTATTTGGGTGCAAAAGTAAGTATATTTTTCCAAAACACAAAATTAATGGCTATTTATTTATAGGTTTTGCTGAAAAAAAGGTATCTTTGCCCCATGCAAAAAATATTATTGTGTCTGGTGATGCTGTTGAGCGTCATTTCCACTTGTCTGGCAGAAGATCTTCAGAAGGTGATCTCTCATTATCGTCCCGATATGTCGAAAGGACTGATTTATATCAGTAAGGTCGATATGTCCTTGACGTTGCTCGATGCACAGGGACAGGTGGTTGTCACTTATCCGATGGCTTGTGGTAAGAACAAAGGCCACAAGCAGAAGAAAGGCGACATGCGTACACCAGAAGGCAAGTTCTCTTTGCAGCAGATTCAGGATGCACACGACTGGAGTCATGACTTCGGCGATGGCAAAGGCGTGATCAAAGGTGCTTATGGTCCTTGCTTCATGCGTCTTCGCACCGGCTTCAGTGGCATTGGTATTCACGGTACACACGATCCTAACAGCATCGGCACCCGTGCTACCGAAGGCTGCATCCGTCTGGAGAACAAGAACGCTGAGGCCCTCTCCAAGCAAGTCACCTTGGGAATGACCGTCATCATCGGTCCTGAGAATGGTGTTGCCTCGCTTAAGGATAAGCCCGTTGTCGAGACTGCTGCAGTCACTAAGGCCAAGGATAAGGCCGAAACTCCTGCTAAGGAGCCAGTAACCGCCAAAGAAACGAAAACTACAATAGAAAAGACCAAGAAGCCTACCCCTAAGAAGGCTGAGGCCAAGCTGCCAAAGAAGGAATATACCCAGCCAGCCTGGTGTTGGCCTCCTTTGGATAGTCAAGTCAAGCAATAATTTAGTACAATTAACATAATCCACAAAGAAATGAAAAGAGACAGTCTGTTGTTCGATCTGATTGCCGAGGAGCGTAAGCGTCAGATGAAAGGTATTGAACTCATTGCGTCAGAAAACATCGTAAGCGACCAGGTCCTCGAGGCCATGGGTTCGGTGCTTACCAACAAATATGCTGAGGGTTACCCTGGCAAGCGCTATTATGGCGGTTGTGAGGTAGTCGATAAGGTCGAGACACTGGCCATCGAGCGCCTCAAGGAAATCTTCGGTGCATGCTGGGCCAACGTGCAGCCACACTCTGGTGCACAGGCTAATGAGGCTGTTCTTGCAGCTGTCCTCAATGCTGGCGATACCTTCATGGGACTCAACCTCGCACATGGCGGTCACCTTTCACACGGTTCGGCTGTCAATAGTTCTGGTATCCTCTATAAGCCAGTAGCTTATAATCTTAACGAGGAGACCGGTCGCGTAGATTATGACGAGATGGAGCGCCTCGCTCTTGAGTGCAAGCCAAAGCTCATCATCGGTGGTGGTTCTGCTTATAGCCGTGAGTGGGATTACGAGCGTATGCGCGCCATTGCAGATAAGGTAGGTGCTATCCTCATGATCGATATGGCTCACCCAGCTGGCCTCATCGCAGCAGGCTTGCTCAAGAACCCTGTCAAGTATGCACACATCGTTACCACCACTACTCACAAGAGCCTCCGTGGTCCACGTGGCGGTGCTATCATGATCGGCCAGGACTTCCCTAATCCTAAGGGTGTCAAGACTCCTAAGGGTGAGATCAAGATGATGTCTGCTTGCCTTGACAGCTCAGTCTTCCCTGGCACTCAGGGTGGTCCACTCGAGCACGTCATCGCAGCTAAGGCTGTTGCTTTCGGAGAGATCCTCCAGCCAGAGTTCAAGGAGTACGCTAAGCAGGTCAAGGCTAATGCAGCTGTCCTCGCCGAGGAGCTCACCAAGCGTGGCTTCAAGATCATCTCTGGTGGTACCGACAACCACTCTATGCTCGTCGACCTCCGCACCAAGTATCCTGATCTCACGGGTAAGGTTGCAGAGAAGGCTCTCGTTGCTGCTGACATCACTGCCAACAAGAACATGGTTCCATTCGACTCACGCTCAGCTTTCCAGACCTCAGGTATCCGTCTCGGTACCCCAGCCATCACTACCCGTGGCGCTAAGGAGGATCTCATGATTAAGATCGCTGCATGGATTGAGGAGGTGCTCAATGCACCAGAGGATGAGGCTGTTATCGCTAAGGTTCGTGGTGAGGTCAATGCTACTATGGCCAACTACCCACTCTTCGCTTATTAATTATCGATATCAGACACTGGACTTTTCGTCCGATTGTCCAAATAATAATATCACCACCCAAGTCAGAATCATCTGCATCTTGGGTGGTGATATTTTTTATTGCTCAATGTCTATTGGTTATTCCAGCGCTTTCTTGATAGCGTCCTTGACCTCGTCTACAGCCTCTTTAGCGCCGTCAGCTACATCCTGAATAGCATCCTTGACGTCATCTTTCGTCTCGTCCTTAGCACCAGAAAGACCCTGGAAGAATCCCTTAACCTGTGAACCTAAACCCTTGATAGCATTCTTAACCTGACTACCCATAGCCTTAGTGAAAGCCTTCACACAGCGACCCTGAAGATCACCGATCTCCTGCTTCTGCTCAGAAGTAAACTCCATGTCAGCCTGCTTCTCGATGAGTGTCTGGAACTCTGTGAAAGTTGCCTCCCACTGCTCAGCTGTAAAGTCTGCACCCTTGTTCTCAATCTTCTCGGTCAGATCCTCAAGGCTTGAGATATATTTCTCCTGAGGAGTTCCGCAAGAGCAAAGCATAAACACTGCGATACCTGCCAAGAAAAGCTTGGCGCTTGTCATCCATGACTTCATAATCAAAAAAGTTTTAGTTTGTGGTTGATAGTTATATATTATAATGTGCGGCAAAGATACGATTTTTTCTTCTATTGACCAAATTTTTCGCCAAAAAGTTACCACACGAATCACGAGGGTACTGAAAAAGATCTTATTTTCCACGAATATAAATGGGATTGTAATAGTTTGATTGTTACAGTCCCATTTTTCTTTTTCTTCCTTAATAATCCATATTATGGGCTTAAATAGGCGGGAATCTGCCC
>JAZQQH010000050.1:0-3003 GCA_045628985.1 Bacteroidales bacterium
GTAAGTGTGCAAGTGGGAGGCGTCAATGTCAAGCTCGATGAAACCATCCCGCAGATTGCCGCTGGCGACACCGTGGAGGTTGCGCTTCGTACCATCATCGACCGCATACACCTTTGGTCGGCTCACGATCCTTATCTCTATCCTGTCAGTATCGACGCTGCAGGTGAGCATTTTGACTATCATACGGGCTTCAAGGAGATACACACCGAGGGCGACGTACTCAAGATCAATGGCAAGAATGTGAAGCTGCGCGGTGTGAACCGTCATGACCACCATCCGCGTACCGGTCGCTTTGTCGATCGTGCCACCTACGAGAAGGACATCACGCTCATGAAGCAATGCAACATCAACTTCCTGCGCACCAGCCATTATCCTGACGATCCTTATCTCTACGAGCTCTGCGACCGTTATGGTCTCTTCGTAATGGACGAGGCCAATCAGGAGAGTCATGGTTACGACTATGCCAACGAGTACATGGGACATCAACCCGACTGGAAGGATGCGCATGTTGATCGTGCTGTGGCGCTGGTGGAGCGCGATAAGAACCATCCAAGCGTTATCCTATGGTCTTTGGGTAATGAAGGAGGTGTAGGTCCTAATATCCAGGCGATGAAGGACACCATCGAACGCCTTGACCCTACCCGCCTGCCATTCTACGATTGTGACCCTCTGTATTCTGCGCTTCATGATGTGGGTTATCCTTCGCCTCAGGCATTGGCCGATATGGGGCGTGGAGAGACACGTATGCCTATGATTGCCCGTGAGTATGCACATGCCATGGGTAACTCAATGGGACACTTCAAGCAGTACTGGGATGTGATCTATGCTGATTCGAGCATCTGTGGAGCGGCCATCTGGGATTGGGTGGATCAGGGCATAGCTATGCCAATTGATAATGGACAATTGATAATTGATAATGATGGCTCCCGAAACGTATTACTTGGCCGTCCTTATACTTCAGAGCTTACGAAGCATGACGATGAATTCTGGGCGTATGGCGGTGACTTCGGTGACCGACCTAATGACGATAACTTCTTGATCAACGGTATCGTAGGTCCTGATCGTGTGCCGAATCCGCATTTCTATGAGGTGCAGTATGTCTATCAGCCCATTCATTTCAGCTATGAGAATGGAGAGGTGAAGAAAGTGAGCATGGATCCGTTCGTAAGCGTTGACGACTTTGATTACAGGACGAGCAGCTACCGCTATCCTGCCACAGACAGCCTCATGATAGTACAGGCGCTTTTGCGAGAGGACAAGCCATGGGGCAAGAAGGGAACGGTAGTAGCTCATGAGCAATTCGTCATCGAAGCAGCGCCTTACCCAACAGGGATTAAGGCATCGGGCAAATGTCCGAAAGTAAAGCAGTCAGCACAAGAGATTATAGTCACGACAAACAACGGTTCGGTTATATTCGATGCTCTCAATGGCGCATTGAAACAGATTTTGGCCGATGACGAAGCCATGCTGGCACACCCATTGGAGCCCTACTTCTGGAAGCCAGAGAACGACAACCAATGGAAGGCCGGATTCAAGGAGCGAACAGGTGTATGGCAACATTGCGGAGAGCTACGTGTGCTGAAGGACACCAGAATCTCGAAGGGCAAAGGCAAGTTGACGTTGACTTTTGTCTTCGAACTGCCCGTAGGTGCCAACTACACCCTTACCTATAATATAAATAATGAGGGAGACATTCAGGTCAATGCCAGCTATGTGCCATCGAGCGATGACATCCCACTGATTCCAAAGTTCGGCATGCGCATGGCAGTTACCAGCGCCGACAACCAGATTAGCTGGTATGGACGTGGTCCTGAGGAGAACTACAGCGACCGCAAGCTTTCGCAGCATCTGGGTTATTACATCAAGGACATCAAGCAGTTCGAAACGGAATACATCCGTCCCCAGGATAACGGCTATCGTTGCGACACACGCCTCGTAGAGCTCTCAACCACAGGTCATCAGCTCAGCATCAGCGGTCTCCAGCCTCTGTGCTTTAATGCACACGATTATGCTGATGAGGAGTTGGACAAAGGGCATCGTCATCCGCAGGACATCGATCGTGACGGATCGATCCACCTCAATCTCGACCTCAATGTGCACGGCGTGGGTGGCATCAATACATGGGGTGGTCGCACATTGCCAGAATACACCAACCCGGGAACCGCCCCTTACGAATACGGATTCATAATAGAGGTAGAAGGGAAAAAGGAAAAGTGAAAAATACAATCATAAAATAAATAATATAACCTTATGAGACGCAAACCATTATACGCCATACTTGCAGCTACCCTACTTTCTGCCTGCACAGACAAGCCGCAGGTAGAACCTTTCGGACCTCTGCCATCCGACGATCAACTGGCCTTGCAGGATATGGAGATGTACGCCTTCCTGCACTATTCGCTCAACACCTATACTGATCAGGAATGGGGATTCGGCGACGAGGATCCTGCGCTTTTCAATCCATCGAACCTTGACACCCGTCAATGGGTCAAGACCTGCAAGGCAGCGGGTATGAAGGGAATTATCTTCACGGCCAAGCATCATTGTGGCTTCTGCATGTGGCCATCCGCATATACTGACTATAGTGTCAAAACAGCTCCATGGAAGGACGGCAAAGGCGATGTGGTGGCCGAGCTTGCCGAAGCTTGCCGCGAAGAAGGCCTGAAGTTTGCCGTCTATCTCTCCCCTTGGGATCGCAACCACCCCGAATATGGCAATCCAGAATACGTCACCTACTTCCGCAACCAGCTGCGAGAGCTCTTGACCAACTATGGTGACATCTATGAGGTGTGGTTCGATGGCGCTAACGGTGGCAACGGCTGGTATGGTGGTGCCAATGAGACACGCCAGATCGACCGTCTGACCTACTACGATTGGGGACCGACCTACGACATGATACGTGAACTGCAACCTCACTGTATCATCTGGAACGATGGTGCCGACCGCCGCGGCGACCTGCGCTGGGTAGGTACCGAAGCCGGCAATATCGGCCATCGCAACTGG
>JAZQQH010000051.1:0-1667 GCA_045628985.1 Bacteroidales bacterium
TTTTCTGCCTACATTGGACGAAGGTGGTATCTGGATCCAGGTACAGACTCCTCCGGGCATATCGCTGAACCGTTCCGCTCAGATGGCCGATTCCCTGCGCCATGTCCTCAAGCAGTTCCCCGAGGTCTCCTATGTGATGACTCAGGTGGGTCGTGACGATGAAGGCACGGAGGCTTTTTCTCCATCGCACATCGAGTGCAGTGTCGGTCTCAAACCTTATAAGGAGTGGAAGACCGGAAGGGACAAGGAAGCCCTGGTTGCCGCAATGGAGGAAGAAGTGGCCCGGATGCCTGGATACAAAGTCGGATTCTCACAACCGATCATAGATATGGTCATGGACCAGATGGCCGGCTCTCACTCCGATCTTGCAATCAAGATTTATGGTGAGGATCTTGTCAAGACCAGAGAGCTTGCCACCCAGGTGCTTGATGTCGTCAGCAGAATACCAGGAGCAGCGGATGTCGTCATTGACCAGGAGCCGCCACTGCCACAACTTAAAATAACCGCCGACCGTGCCAGAATAGCGCAATACGGTTTGAACGTGGCGGATGTGGCGGATCTAATTGAAGTCGCAATCGGAGGCAAGGCGGTCTCGCAGGTGTTCATAGGGAGCCGTGTCTATGATGTTACCTGCCGCTTCACCGAGTCGTCGAGGAACACGCCGGAGCAGATTGGGAATCTTATGCTCACGTCTTCCAGCGGCATATCCATTCCGCTGTCTTCCGTAGCAAAGATCGAAACTTCCCTGGGCGCAAGTTCCATTATGAGGGAGATGGGCAAACGATATCTCACTGTCAGGCTGAATCTTCGTGGAAGGGATCTGACCTCATTCCTGAGTGAAGCGCAGGAGAGAATTGACGAGTCCGTCGTTTTCGACCATACGGAAAATCAGATACGCTGGGACGGCCAGTTCGAGAACCAGAGTAGAGCGTACAGAAGGCTTCTGGTCATTATCCCGTTCGTACTTCTCCTTATGTTCCTGCTGCTGTTCGGTGCATTCGGGAAGTTCCGGCAGGCCGGTCTTCTGATTGCGCTGTTGCCTATGGCGCTTTTCGGAGGTTTGGTTGCCCTGACCGTGCGTGGAATGACATTCAACATCTCCTCTGCGGTCGGGTTCATCGCCCTGTTCGGCCTCACGATTCAGAACGGCGTCATTATGATATCCCATATCAATGATCTGCGCAAGGAGGGCACCCCGCTCAAGGATGCCGTGATAAGCGGAGCCGCCCATAGATTCCCCCCCGTTCTGATGACCGCCACCGTTGCCGTGCTTGGCCTACTGCCCGCATCGATGGCTTCCGGTATAGGGTCTGACGTACAGCGGCCTCTTGCCACCGTGATTGTGTACGGACTCCTGTTCTCTACGATTATCACCTTATACATACTGCCTGTCCTGTATTACAAGATGGAGCAGCTTCACGACAGAAAACACTTGAATAAAGATGAAGAAGACTATTAGTATAGGCGTGCTTGCACTTGCCGTCATTTCTGCAATGGCGCAGCCTATGACATATGACAGATATTATAATCTGGTAGCGGAAAAGAACGTTCTGTATATTGCAGAAAAGTATAATATTGATAAGGCGACAGCATCCGTGGAAGCGGCGAAGGTGTTCAATGACCCGGAATTGTCCGTTTCCTATGGCAACAATCAGGACTGGGACCTT
>JAZQQH010000052.1:0-53081 GCA_045628985.1 Bacteroidales bacterium
CGAATCTATTTCTTCTGAGACACTTCAACTGCCTATCCATACCAAACTGAATAAATTGAAGAAGACACTTGGTGAGGCTTTCTATTACTGGTTGGAAATACAGAAGATTGAACAAGAGAGGCATTAGAGTCGCCTTGTTTCTGCAATAGTTTATACCTTGATCCTTGTATAGATGTTACTTACCGATGCAAAACCGGCTAAATATCTGATTTAATGTTGATTGGCTTGTTATTGTTAGACCCTTGCCCAGAACCTCGTTGAGGGAGGCGATGACGGCGCGGAGGTCTTCTGCGATGAGATCACCGCTGAGGTTGGCGTTGAGGCCGGCGATGACTTGGAGGAGGGATTGGTGGGCGGAGGTGAGTGCCTGATAATGGCGCTGGTTGGTCAGGATGACGTCGCCGGAGGTGGTGGGGGTGGCGAGGTCGATGAGTTGCTGTTCGAGGGCTTTGAGGCCGAGGCCGGTGAGGGCTTGGAACTGGTCGGTCTTATTCTCGATGCGGAGGACGTGCTGATCGGGACGTGCCTCGATGTCGATGTATGGGACGCCGGGTTCGGTTAATAATATAATAATGTTTGCGCGCGAGGCGGCTTGGCGGGAACGGTCGATGCCGAGCTGCTCGATGCGGTCGTCGGTGGTGCGGATGCCGGCGGTGTCGATGAAGCGGAAGAGGTAGCCGCCGAGGGTGATGGTGTCTTCGATGAGGTCGCGGGTGGTGCCTTGGATGTCGGAGACGATGGCGCGATCTTCTTTCAGGAGGGCGTTGAGGAGGGTGGATTTGCCGACGTTCGGTGCGCCGATGATGGCTACGGGGATGCCGTTCTTGATGGCTTGGCCGGATTGGAAGGTGTCGGCAAGGCGGGTGACTTCGGTGTCAATCTCGTTGGCGAGGTTGATGAGGCGGGTACGGTCGGCAAACTCGACGTCTTCTTCGCTGAAGTCGAGTTCGAGTTCGAGGAGCGAGGTGAGTTCGAGGAGTTGGTCGTGGAGGGTGGTGAGCTTCTGGCTGATGCTGCCTTTCATCTGCTGCATGGCAAGGCGATGGGAGGCGGCGGATTGGGCGGAGATGAGGTCGGCGACGGCTTCGGCTTGGGAGAGGTCGAAGCGGCCGTGGGTGAAGGCGCGGCGGGTGAATTCGCCTGGCTCTGCGAGGCGAATAAGAGACCCACTCCCCTGACCCTCTCCCGTCCACTTCGTTAGGGAGAGGGAGTGGTTAGTACTGCTACTGAGTTTTGTATTGCTACAATTTTTTTCATTACAAAGTAAGGAGAGGATCTGCTGCTGGATGTAGAGGGAGCCGTGGCAGGAGATTTCTACTACGTCTTCGCCGGTGAAGCTGTGGGGGGCGCGATAGAGGGAGATGACTACTTCGTCGAGGACTTCTTCCTTGGCGTCGTTATCTGCTGCTGAGGTTTGCTGATTCTCTTTGGGGAGGATGATCTGGCCGAAGGTGAGGGTGTGGGTCTTGCGGGCTTCGAGGGTGTGTGATGGCTTGAAGGGACGGAAGATCTTGCTGCATGCGGCAATGGCATCAGGGCCGCTGATGCGAATGACGGCGATGCCGCCGATGCCGGAGGGGGTGGAGATGGCGCAGATGGTGTCCATTAGTGAGGAGTTAGGAGTGAGGAGTTAGGAGTAGTCAGCCGCCGTAATCAGTAATTCGTAATTTGTAATTACTTCACGTCCGTGAAGTCAATGTATTCTCCGTCTGACGACTCGTATCGCTTCGTCTTCTGTTCGGTAGGATGATATTCTATCTCATCGTCCTGATCGATATTGTCGAAATTGGAATCTCCTGTCCATGGATTGACCACTTCTTTCTTTTCGGTGCGGAAGAAGTTGAGGAAGGATTCGTAGAGCCACACGGCGGTTGCTCCGATGCGTTCAAGGAGGCGGAAACCTATGTTGACGATCGAAGAAAGGACAATGAACCCGATGAGGAGTAATAGTAAAGGTAGGCAACCGAAATAGATCATTACGACTTGATTGTAATGCTAAGCAGTATATAAAGGAGAATAATGAGTGCTGGTGATGCGGCAAAATATTCTAATCCGAGGATACTGCTGACGATGAGAATGACGGCGGTGAGGCTGAGGAAGATGTAACGCGCCTTGTTCTCGGCAAAGCCGTTGTGGCCTTTCTTGAGCTTGAGGCTGAACATTGGGATCTCCGAAATCAGGAGGAAGCTCATGCAGAGGATGACGGCCAACCACAGGATGCCGAAGACTTCGGTATTGAGCGAGGTGAGCCAAGCGTGCACGCCATCAAGACGGCAGACGAAGGTGAGGCCGATCCAGAACAGCGCGTTGGATGGGGTAGGGAGGCCGATGAACGAGAGTGTCTGACGCTCGTCACAGTTGAACTTGGCAAGGCGCAAGGCCGAGAAGGCTGCCATCAGCATAGCCAGGGCAAAGTCGATGGCGTTAGGTTCGCCAGGGCCATAGACGTTACGTGCGATCTGATAGGCCAGGATGGCTGGAGCAATGCCGAAGGAAACGGCATCGGCCAGCGAGTCGATCTCCTTGCCGATAGGGCCGCTGATGCCGAGGGCGCGGGCGGTCATACCGTCGAAGAAATCGAATACAGCACCTGCGATGATGAATAATGCAGCATAACCTACCTCGCCCTGTAGGCCGAAGAAGATGGCCATACATCCGCAAAGCAGGTTACCGCAGGTGATGATATTTGGAAGATTGATCAATTTCATTGAATTACGGTCGTAATTCTGATTACGAATTACAAATTACAAATTACTTCAATTTGGCAATCGTGGTGATGTTACCCTTTACGGCCTGCTTCATCTTGACGCAGATCTCTGCATCGAGAGGAAGGAACACGTCGATGCGTGAACCGAACTTGATGAAGCCGAGCTCACCATTGATCTCGCTCTTGTCGCCTGCCTTGACGTAAGTGACGATGCGGCGAGCCACGGCACCAGCTACCTGACGCATCAGGATGATAGGGCCGGCATCGCTCTTGATGACGATGGTCGAACGCTCGTTCTCGGTGCTCGACTTAGGGAGGTTGGCCTTCTTGAAGCGGCCGTCCTCGTGCTCACTCTTCATCACGATACCATTGAGCGGACACCACTGGGCGTGCACGTTGGTAAGGCTCATGAATATGCTAATCTGAATTCGCTTGTCTTTGAAGTAATCTGGCTCGAACACCTCTTCGATGGTTACGATGGTGCCATCGCTTGGGGCAATGACATCGTGCAGCTCGTCACCCTTGAAGGTGCGCTCTGGATAACGGAAGAAATTGACCACAATGCCGAACATGATGGTCAATGGAACGAGTATGGTAACCCAGAGCCACAGAGGCGACTGGTAGACGTATAAGGTTACTGCAACGAGAAGAACGAATGCCAGGAACGTAGCGATCGTCGTGGCGCCTTCTTTATGCATTTTCTTATTCTTCATATATTAAATTAAGCGAATTCGATTAAAAATAGTGGTGCAAAAGTACAAAAATTTGACGAAACTACCAAATTTTTTCGGAAAAATGTGTATATTTGCGCCGTGTTTGGGCTATTCGACCCTTACTTCAATAACGAAATCGACCGTAAAATACAATATGAGAAGAAAAAATAATAGCTCACGCCGAGCTCCCCGTCCTGACTATATCGAGAGTTACATCATCGATGAGCCGTGCCAGTTGCTGCCTTTTATGCTGCAGGCGCTGGCTCCTCGTAGCCGCACCGAGATCAAGTCTTATCTGATGCATAGTCAGGTGCAGCACAACGGACAGACGACGACTCAGTTCGATGAGCAGTTGCAGCACGGCGACGAGGTGGTGATCAACTTCACGCGTCCGTTTGTGTCATTGACCAACCGCATGGTGAAGCTCATCTACGAGGATCCTGACCTGATCGTGATCGAGAAGCAGTCGGGCCTCCTGACCGTGCCGACGGGTCCTGCACGACGTGAGAAGACGGCGCAGAAGATCGTCGACGAATACGTGTATGCGCAGGACGGCCGCAGCCACGCCTACGTGTGTCACCGTCTGGATCAATACACCAGCGGCATCCTGATCTTCGCCAAGAACAGTCAGGTGCAGCAGATGTTGCGCGATTCCTGGTCGACCTACGTCGTGGAGCGTCGCTATCTGGCCATCTGCGAGGGCGTGCCGGCTCAGGAGGAAGGCGAGGTGCGCAGCTATCTGGCAGAGAATTCGGCCATGAAGGTGTATAGTACCGACGACCCGACCAAGGGCAAGCTCTCGGTGACGCGCTACAAGGTGCTCAAGACGGTGGGCGACTACAGTCAGGTGGACATACAGATCCTCACCGGCCGAAAGAACCAGATCCGTGTGCACATGAGCGACCTGGGTTGCCCGATTGCCGGAGACAAGAAGTACGGTGCGCAGAGCAATCCTTGCGGCCGACTGATGCTGCACAATTATGTGCTGCAGTTCATCCATCCTGTGACGCGTGAGAACCTGCGATTCGAGTTGCCAATCCCTAAGATGTTTCAAGTATAAATGAAAACCCCTTCACTCGGAATATCCCTCATTCCCGTCATCCTGCTGATCGGCCTCCTGAGCCTCAGCGTGACCATCTATGGCGACGAGATGCTCTCGGGCCCTTCGCAGCTCATCCTCGCTATCTCTACGGCTGTGGCAGTCGGCATTGCCATGTTCTGCTACGGTCAGAAATGGGAAGATCTGGAGCAGGCGATGGTCACGAGCATCGGGCGTACGATGCCAGCTAACCTCATCCTGCTGATGGTGGGTGGCTTGTGCGGCACCTGGATGCACGCCGGCATCATCCCAACGATGATCTATTATGGCCTTGACGTCATCTCGGCGCGCTGGCTGCTGATTACGGCTTGTGTGCTTTGCGCGATGGTCAGCCTCTGTATCGGTTCGTCGTGGACGACCATCGCCACCATCGGTATTGGCCTGATGGGAGTGGGCCGAACCCTCGGAATTGACGACTGGTGGGTGGCCGGAGCCATCATCAGCGGAGCGTACTTCGGCGATAAGATGTCGCCACTCAGCGAGACGACCAATCTGGCTTCATCGACCGCCGGTGTTCCTCTCTTTACGCATATACGTAACATGCTGTATACCACCGTGCCGAGTGTAATTATCACGCTGCTTATCTATCTGGTAGTGGGTATCATGGGCGATGCGACAGAAGGTGCTGCCGACGCCACTTCGGCCGCTGCTGAGGTGCAGCAGCACTTAAGTGATAACTTCCTGATCTCGCCTTGGCTGCTGTTGCTTCCGTTGGGCGTTTTCTTCCTGATCTATAAGGGAATGTCGGCTACGATGGTGCTCTTCATCGGCATGATGCTGGGTGCGGTCATCGTGGGTTGCCGACAGGGCTTTGAGTTCGCGATGAGCAGCGCCTTTGGCCCTATCAACTCAGAGACAGGTTCGGAGGTCATCGACTCGCTCACCGGCACCCGTGGTATGGCGGGTATGCTCAATACCATCTGGCTCATCCTCATGTCGATGTGCTTCGGTGGCGTGATGGAGCACTCGGGAATGCTGTCGTGCATCACACAGCAGTTGCTCAAGATCATGGTGGGTCGCGTCAGCACGGTGCTCACCACTTGCCTGAGCTGCCTCTTTATCAACGTCAGCACGGGCGATCAGAGCCTTGCCATCATCCTGCCAAGTAAGATGTACGGTGAGGCGTATAAGCGACTCAACCTGCCGTCGAAGTTGCTGAGCCGCACGCTGGAGGATAGCGGTACGGTGACGTCGGTACTCATCCCGTGGAACTCATGCGGTATGACACAGTCGACGGTGCTGGGTGTGGCGACATTGGCTTACGCGCCATTCGCCTTCTTCTGCTGGATTAGTCCTCTGATGACCATCCTCGTAGCAGCAATCACCGGAAGAAAGGCCAACGCGACAACATAACAAACGTCCCTTAGTATCCCTTAATTTCCCTTAATATCCCTTAGCATCCCTTAAGTTTATGAAACAACTGTTTCGTGATTATTGGCCCTACCTGCTGGCCCTTTTGCCGGCCTTGCTCCTGCGAGACTTCTCGCCGGCCACTGAGTTGCGTTACGTCAGTTGTGCGACGGAAACCCTGCAGGAAGGCAACTTCTTCTGTCTGACCTATCAGGGTGACCTCTTCTATGAGGTGATGCCATTCTATATCTGGATCCTTGCGGCATTGAAGTGGATCTTCGGTCATCATTTTATGATCACCATCGGCCTCTTCTCCTTCCTGCCGGCTATTGGTATCCTGTGGGTGATGAACCGATGGGTGGAGCGTTTTGACACCAAGAGCCTCCGTCTGTGCGATGGCAGTCAGAGCCGTACGCTGGCATCGTTCATGCTTTTTACGTGCGGCATGCAGTGTGCGATGGCGTTCTTTGTGAGCCCGAGCATGCTGTTCTCCTTCTTTATCGTCTGCGCGCTCTATACTTTCTGGCGACTGATCAGCGAGCTCGGAGCGTATGGCAATCCGTCGCCTGACCGCAAGATACGATGGAAGTTGCAGTGGCAGTTCGGCTTCTATGTCTTTATGGCCATCTTCACCAAGGGACTGATGGGCTTCACGATTCCGTTCTTTAGCACGACGCTCTTCCTGCTGCTGAGCGGCAAGCGTCGCTACTGGGGACGTGTGTGGAACTGGCGAGCTTTCCTCCTGCTCTTTGTCCTCTGTGCGGGTTGGATCTACGGAACCTACCTCGAAGGCGGTATTCTGGCCGTCGATCAGCTCTTCCTGCAGCGACCTTTGTATGAGGGCTTCTTTACTGACTATCATGACCAGCCTTGGTACTACTATCTGGTGTCGCTGTGGCTCGATACGATCCCTTGGGGACCTGTCTGCTTCATCGTCCTCATTGCGTCGCTCATCAAGCGTCTGCGTGGGGGAGAGTTCTCGTGGAAGAAGCCATTTGAGTCATCGCTGCAGAACTTCTTCGTCTGCACCTTCCTTGTAGCATTGGTCTTCTATTCGATGATCCGTTATAAGCTCGATGTCAATATGTTGCCGGCTTATCCATTCCTCGTCTATGCAGGTGTGATGCAGCTCGGTCAATGGCGTTGGCCGTTGCGCTGGAACTGGCCGATCATCTGGGGTTGCCGCATCGTATTGCTCGTGATTTTCATTGCCGGATGCTTCACGCCTTGGCTTAATATCAATACGGGTTGCTATGGTCGCGTGTGCTATCATGCCAACCGCTTCGAGCGTGAACTCAATACGCAGGACGTGTATGTTTATAAGCTGCGAAGAGCGTCAGGTATGGATACTTATCTCTATCATGATCCGATCGATGCAACGCCTGAGGACGTCGCTGCCGGACGCCTACAGAACACCCTGCTCATCATGAAGGAGTACCGACTGGAGCACTTCTATAAGCAGCTCGATAAGTTGGGGGTTCCTAAGGATAAGCAGGGCGAGGTGATCGATGAGCTGGGGGCGTATGTGATTTTACACTATGAGTGATTATTTCGCTGCGCGGTGCTGAAATACTATAAATATGCTAAATACGATAAATACTTTCTTTTTCGCTGCGCGGTGCTGAAATACTATAAATATACTAAATACGATAAATACTTTTTTTTCGCTGCGCGGTGCTGAAAAACTATAAAAACAGATAAAAACTATAAAAACGTATTTATAATATTTATAGTATTTATCGTATTTCAGCACCGCGCAGCGAAATATCTGTTTTTATAGTTTTTACTCGTTTTTATAGTTTTTCAGCATCGCGCAGCGCATTACGAACTCTTTAATCTTTTATTTTATATTCCTCCTTAAGCACTTCAATAGCTTGGTCAAAGTTTTCAGCTTTGGTCAGAATGTAATCTGTATTGTAAGTCGAGATGGCGAAGATGCCGATCTTGTTTTCCGCAAGGATTGAGGAGATTTTGGCGAGGATGCCGATCAGAGAGAAATCAAGAACTCCTTCGATGCGGAAAGCGCGCCAGCCGTCCTCGCGGCTTGTGGTGTTCTCAGGGACGCGTGAGGTAGGGCAGACGAGGGACTTTTCCTGATCGGTGGAACCGGTGAAGATCCAGGGATCCTCAAGGTTAACACCGGAGTAATCTGAGACTTTGCAGACGGAGAAGTCTTGGGGGATGATGGTGAGTTCCATAGATTTATTTCGGTCTTCTGAATCGCTTGGTTACCGCAGCATACTCGCAGCGCTGGCAGAGCTGTTCTTTGGTTTGGTGGCGGGAGAAACCTTCGTATAAGGATTTTGCCCTCGGGGAGTTGAGAATCTCTTCGAGGGTATTTTCGTATAGGTTGCCGAGGCGGATGGTACCTTCATGGTCGAGGCAACAGGGGACGACGGTGCCATCGACGAGGATGCCGACCTGATTGCGGAGCGCGTAGCAGAATACTTCCTCTACGTCGTAGACTTCACGGTCTTCTTCTGGCCACTCGAACATCTGGTCGTACTCTACATATATTTTTTCTGAGAGCTTCCATCCATCGTAGCGCTGTGTCCACGATTCTTTGTCAATGTGTTGAGAGATAAGGTCTAATACCTCCTCGTTCTTGCTGTCGAAGCCGCCTTGATTCCAGAGGCGTAAGACGACGATGGTACCACTTTGTGCAGCGGAGATTGAGAACTCCATTACCTCTTTGATATAATCGGACATGGAGGTGCTTGTAGGCAAGTCATTGCCCTCTTTGGAGTGGAGCGAAATCTGTATCTTATGAGGCAGGCAGGTGAGGCCCTTCGCCAGCAGCGTGCCATTGGTCGTCAGCACGGGGATAAAGCCTTTCTCGCGAGCAATATTTATAAAGGTGGAGAGATGCTCATGCAGCATCGGTTCGCCCATCAGGTGAAAGTACAAAAACTTGATCTGCCCCCTCAGCCGGTCGGTCAGAAGATTGAACTCGTCGAGCGTCATCTTGCGCTTCGGACGGGCGTTCTTCGGACAGAAGACACAGCTGAGGTTGCAGATATTTGTTATTTCTAGATAGGCTCTGTCAATCATACATTGACGGCATCAAAATACATTATTTTTTTTACACGAATTATCATGAATTATCACGAATTTTTCAAAAATATATTTATGATTCAATTCATGACAATTCATGATAATTCGTGTTAAAGTAAAAATTACTTCTTAAGGAACTGCTGTGCAGCAAGCACCAAGAACATATAGTGCGACGAACCGCCGCCGAGCACATACTCCGTCTGCTGCCACAAGAATGGCCAGGTGAGGAGCTCAGGGAAGTCAGGACGGATGAGCGCAGTACCCGAGATCACACCGCCAGGGATATATGACCAGTCGGCACGGTTGAGGCCATAACCTACGGTAGCTGACTGAGCACCTACACCCGAGGCAAACGACGCCTGATTGATGCCAGGGTGACAGCCGAGGATGAAGTTGAGCGCATTGTAGATAGGATCCTTCGAGAAGAGCTCTGGATAAGCTGCAGCGAGGAAGTAGTTCTCATAGCCGAAGCGCTGAATGTCCCAACCTGCACCCCAGATGTGTGGACGATAAGGAACACCGTAAGGGGTCTCAGCCACATCCTGTGCCAGTCGCTGGCTGTAATCTACGAGCGCCTGACGGTACTTCTTGATCCAAGCCTTGACCTTCTTGTCCTTCGAGTTACGGAGCTGTGGCTCGACGCGCGAGAGAACAGAGAGGTTGGTAGCAGAGAAAGCGCTCTGGCTGAAGATCGACTTCTCTGCGCCACTCATCGACTTAGCATCAGCGAGGATGTAGTCGAGATACTCCTTCTCGCCCGTGGTGAGGTAGAGCTCAGCTGCTGCCTGCAACTTATTCTGTGCGGTGCGGCCATCGACCTGAGTATCAGCGTAAACCTTCTTGGCAATCTCCAGGCAGTCGTCGCTCAAAGAAGGATTGAAGTCCTTCAGCACACGAGCAGTAGCAGCAAGGTTGGCTGCGGTGGTGAGCTCACGGCCAGGGTTGTTCTCGGTGTAGATCCAGCGGTCATCGCTGTTGCCCTTCTCGCCATCGGTCATTGCCGAAGCATCGCCGAGGAGCACGTACTGACGGAGCGTATTGCAGATGATGCCACGGTAGAGGCGGCCCAAAGCCTTGTAGCCGGCCACGACGCTGAGTGCACCATGCTCAATCTGCTGGAGCACGTCGTTCTTGCCGTCTGGCTGATGGATCTCGGTGAGGTGCTTCTCCTGATCGATAGACGTTGCGTCGATCTCTGGCTTGAAGGCTTCGTAAGCCAACGAGAGAATGTAGCACTCGCCTGCCTGTGACTCCACGCGGAGGTCGAAGTCACCAGCATCGTGCCAGCCACCTACGTTCACACCATCGACCTTCTGACCTGGCTTGAGGTGCGAAGGAATCATCTTGGCGTCCTGATCATAGCCGTCGAAGAGATTGCCTGGCTGAGCCATCAGCGCGTCGTCCATGTGGCAGTAGTCGTGCCATACGCGATACTTCTCGTTGACGCGCATGTGACACATCTGCACAGGGAGGAAATATTCGATCACTGGCTGCCAGACACCACGGTCATAGACAGTTTCGTCGATGCGGAAGATAGGAGAGTTGTAACCCGCATAGCGTACCTGATAGAGGCCCGAAGCGGTGACGTCAGAGAAATCAGCCTTGAAGTAATCATAGCGGAGGAAGTGACCCCATGACTCGGCGTTCATCTCCTTGACCACGGTCTCCTTGTCGGCATCGAAGCGGACGAGCTGTGCGCTGTTGGCCTTAGGAGAGTTGGTCATTGTCTCGATGATAGCCACCTTTGGCTGAGTAGGATGATAGCCGATCTGTGAGGTCTGGATCACTGGAGCGTACTTCCAGTCGTTGACCACGGTAGGAGTGACTACCCAGTGCACAGCGCCCTTCGTAGCACCCGCCTTGATCTCCTGACGGAGCACGAACCAGCCGTTGTTGTGGTTCATTCGGCCATCGTAGAGCTTGAGGTCGCCGGTCAATGACTCGATGGTCACGCGGCTCAATGGATCATCCGGACGGCTGGTGAACTTCTTGCCGACGGCGTATGGCAGCGACACGAGATCATCGGCCACGATAGGGCTGTAGCCACCCTGCTCGGCCTGACCTACGAACTGCTCGCGGATAAACATCGACTTGCCTTCCTGATGATAGTTGCCCGTGTGAGGGAGGTTCGGCTGCTGAGCCAGCACCGGAGAGTTTGGCTGCTGAGGATAGATGCCCGAGGTCTCGTCCATGATCCATGGCTTGCCGAAGAGGGAGCCAGGGAAGAACTCCAGGTTGAAGCCAGCCTTGCCGACGAGCGCGTCTGGGATAGGAGTGTCGAGGTCGACGAGGACATCGATCTTATCACCCTTCGACTCAACGCGTACCTTATAAGTGAGCTGCAACTCCGGATAGATCATTGGGTTGAAGCCGGTCATGTGGCGCGATGAATCAGGATAGCAGAGCGTGGCGGTGATCGCATTGCCCTCGATCTTACGGTCGAGCTGCTTTGGCACCGGTTGCCACTGGCCAGGAGTAGGCTCCAGACGGATGTCACCGTTGGTAGCCACGCGATGGCCGTTCATGATGATACACAGGCCTCCCTGATGACCCTCTGGATAGAAGTCATCGAAAGCCATCACGTCAACTCCCTGATTGCGGAAGTACCCAGTAGGGGTCAGCTCGAAGCTCTGAGCTCCGGCCGACATCGCGGTTCCTAAAGCGAGGAGCAAAGCCAATTGGGATTTTTTCATAGTTGTTATGTGTTTTATTAGTTGGTATATTATACGGGTGCAAAGATACGCAATAAATTTTAATTCTCAAAATTATATGAAGAAATAATTTTATTGGGTATAAATAATGTTCGAAAGGAGGGATTGCCTTAAAGGGTTGGCTGTCCTGGTGAGGGGTACAAATATACAGTTATACAGTTATACAGTTAAAAAAAACAAGGTACTCCTATATACCCATACTTATTATTTATATTATATATATTTATTTATATATTTATATATCAATAAGTTAAGTAATATAATATAGGGGAATTTAATCCGTTGACCTCAATATGCCCCCTTCATTTTTTTGTAACTGTATAACTGTATAACTGTATAGCTGTATAACTGTATAACTGTATAACTGTATAGCGTAACCGTCAATCAAACCCTCAAAGGTAATTAAAATATTTAGAATCAATTATTTACGAATTTGACTAACGACTACATCCCCTTACAGATTCTTCATCTGCTATACAGTTACACCCCCATTCTGGGGCATTTTGCTCCCTTGAAGGACTCTATATAGCTCTTAAAAGACTCTATATCGCTCAGTTTGGGCGAGTAGAGCCTGGAAGGCGCTACTGAGCGAAGCGATAGTCTCCGAGCTCTGCTCGCGTGGAGCGAAGCGTAACAACCGGGGACGAAGTCTCCGGATAAACCCTCTCACCACACAAATCTGGCTGGAAGCCAGTACCATTACTGTGAGGGTACTGCCCTCCAGGCAGGTCTTATTGAGAGTCTAGACAATCCGGAGACTTCGTCCCCGGTTACTAACAACTCACTACGTTCGTTGTGTTGAGCCTTCCAGGCTCTTCTTGCCCACACCGTTATAGAGCCTTAAACAAAATAGGTTCACCCGAATGCGTGTGAACCTATCCTGCATGAACGAAACCATAACCAGGGTCTCGTCTATGGTTTCGTTCATCGTGGCATCTCCTACACCGTACGGTGGGGAGGATGCCGAGACGAAGGAACGGACGCCTTGCATGCAGGACGTCCGTTCTTGGTTGACGGCATCCTCCAACGCGTACCCGGAGAAGGATGCTTTCTTCGTGGCATCCTTCACTCGGTACGCGTTGAAGGATGCTTATCATAATAATCGGGATTGATGATCCTGAGGTACTCGTCGTAAGAGATATAATGGCCTCCCATCGTCTTGAGATGTTCCGTCTCGAACTGGCAGTCAATGAGTTTGATGCCCGTCTGAGGGAGGAACTTAGCCAGGGTGATCAGCGCTATCTTCGATGCACTTGGCTTGAGTGAGAACATGCTTTCGCCGAAGAATCCGTGACCTACGGTGACGCCGTAGAGACCTCCGATAAGCTCTTCGCCCTCCCAGACTTCTACGCTCGAAGCATAGCCGCGGCGCTTGAGCTCGATGTAAGCCGCCTTCATCTCAGGGCCGAGCCACGCGCCTTCCTTATCTTCTCGCAATGAGCCACAGAGGTCGATGACGCGCTCGAAGGCGGCATTGACGGTGACTTGGATCTCGTCGCGCTGCATGCGGTGCAATAGAGGGCGCATGGAGTGGGAGATATGGATATCCTCTGGCGTGATCACGAAGCGCTTCATCGGGCACCACCACTGGATGTAGGGCTTGCCGGTGGCAGGGTCAACGAGCTCCGGGCAAGTGTCTTCGGCGCGGAAAGCGTACCAGGGGAAGATGCCGTGCGAGTAGGCCAAGAGGAGGCGCTCAGGGGAGAGGTCACCGCCTACGGCAAAGAGACCATCTTCTTCTCCTTTACGGGGATCAGGGAAACCGATTTCTTCTTTATCTAATAGGAAAACCATGGTTTTCTTTTGAAGGGATATTAAGGGATATTAAGGGATTTTGGGGATATTAAGGGACGATAGTGATTCTACGCGAGGGTGAGCTTATCGTCCTTGAGTTCTACCCTTGCTACGCCACCTTTCTTGAGCTTGCCGAACAGGATCTCGCGCATCAGGAGGGGTGAGAGGTGCGAGTTGATCTGGCGATCCATCTCTCGCGCACCATTCTTGGCCGAGAAGCCTTGCTTGAGGAGGAAGGCGTGAGCTTCGGCAGAAAGGTTAAGTGTGACTTTGCGAGCCGCGAGGCGATCAGAGAGCTGGCGCAGCTTCTTGTCGAGGATGAGTGAGGCCATCGTCTCGTCCATGTCGTTGAAGACCACGGTGCCTGAGAGGCGAGCCAGGAACTCTGGCTTGAAGGTCTTCTTGACGGTGTTGAGCATCGCAGCACCCGCAGAGACGGAACTGCCGAAGCCGACGTTGGCTTGATGGGCAAACTGTGCGCCGGCATTGGAAGTCATCACGAGGATCACGTGACGGAAATCTGCCTTTTGTCCCTTATTGTCAGTGAGTCGCGCATAATCCATCACCTGCAAGAGGATGTTGTAGATATCGGAGTGCGCCTTCTCGATCTCGTCGAGCAGGAGCACGCAGTTAGGCGTCTTGCGGATAGCGTCGGTGAGCAAGCCGCCGTCCTCGTAACCCACATAGCCTGCAGGCGAACCGATGAGCTTGGCCACGGTGTGCTTCTCGGTGTATTCGCTCATGTCGAAGCGGACGAGCTCGATGCCAAGCTCCTGCGCCAAGACCTTGCACACCTCGGTCTTGCCCACGCCCGTAGGACCTACGAAGAGGAGTGAGGCGATTGGCTTGCCGTCCTCCAACAGGCCAGCTTTGCCCATCTGCACGGCTTCGACGACTTGTCGGACGGCTTCGTCCTGACCGTAGATCTGCGATGAGATGCGCTCGCTGAGCGTCTCCAGATTGTTAGTATCCTCCTCGTGCAAAGACTTCGGATCAATCTTGCAGATTCGTGCTAAGACGTCGTTGATCAGCGTCTTATCGACCGTCTGCGTACGTGCTACACGCTCTTCGCCGCGATATTTGCGCATCAGAGGATGCAGCTCGCGGTAGGCTCCGGCTTCGTCGATCAGGTCGATGGCCTTATCGGGCAAGAAGCGACCGCTGATGTGCTGAGCGCTGGCGTGCACGGCGTATGCGATGACGTCTGGCGCATACTTCACGCCGTGGTACTTCTCGTACTTCTCCTGCAGGCCTTCGAGGATGCGGATGGTCTCGTCTTCCGAAGGTTCGGCGATGTCAATCTGCTGGAAACGTCGCACCATGCCGAGGCTCTTCTGGAAGTAGCGGTTGTACTCCTGATAGGTGGTCGAACCGATGAAGCGGATCTGGCCGCCTTCGAGGTAAGGCTTGAGCATGTTCGAGCCGTCGAGCGACTGATCGCCACCTGCGCCGGCTCCTACCAGCGTGTGGATCTCATCGATATAGACGATGGCGTTGCCTTCCTGCATCACCCCGTCCATCACGGCCTTGATACGCTTCTCGAAGTCGCCACGATAGCTGGCTCCCGCTACCATCGAACCCATGTCCATCTGATAGATCTTAGCGCCGCGAAGGCGCTCAGGAACGTCGCCTGCCTCGATACGTGCGGCCAGGCCATAGACGAGCGCGGTCTTGCCGACGCCTGGCTCGCCGATGTGCAGCGGATTGTTTTTCTCCTTGCGGCAAAGCACCTGGATGGTGCGCTCCAGTTCGGCGCCTCGGCCGATGAGCGGGTTGTGGTCTTTGAGCAGATCGTTGACGCAGGTCACGAGTTTGCGCCAGCTCTCTTCCTCTTCGGTCGAGACATTCTGACCCAGTTCCTCGTCGTTGTAGGCTGCTACGATGGCAGAGAGGAGTTCGGCTTTATTGGGGGTGGTATGCTTCAGGAGCAGGTAGCGTGCAGCGCTCTGCTCAAGGTTGAGGATGGCGTGCAGGAGGTGAGGGACATCCACAGCGTCGTGACCCGATGAGGCGGCTATGTTGTCGCTCCAGGTCATCACGCTCACCATCTGCTGAGAGGCCATGAGCTGATAGTCGTCAATGTCTTCTGGCACGCTGTCCACCAGAGAGATTTCTTCCTCCAGTTCGTCGAGCATCTTTTCAGGATCGCACTGATAGCTCACCAGCAGGTTCTGGCAAGGCTCTTGCTGCACAATGCCCCACAGGAGCATCTCAGGGGTGAGAAACTCCTTGCGTAGGCCTGCAGCGTGGTTGATGGCTGTCTGGTAGGCTTCTTCTGTATTTTCGGTTCGCTTCATGTATTAAGGGTGGGGAAGGGTAGATAAGGGGAGTAAAAGGGACGTTTGTTGTGTTATCCTTATTTTTCAGGCTCGTAAGTGAGTTTAAAGGGGTAACCCTGTTCTCTGGCCATACGCATGGCTTTCTGGCACTTGCTCACGGCCATGTCGTAGGTGTAGATGCCGATCTGCGCCTGTCCCTCATTGTGCACTTTGAGCATGAGCGTCTCGGCTGTCGCTGCGTCTTTGAAGAACACGACACGGAGCATCTCGACCACAAATTCCATGGTCGTGAAGTCATCGTTGTGCATGATGACGCGATACATATCGGGTTCCTTCAGTCCTGTGTGGACGCGTTCCTTGACGTTCGATTGTTGCTTTGGCATAAGCTGGATGGGGACTTATATTTATTATTGTGACGCTCTCGTATAAAACAGAAAACATAAGAATTACAAACGGGTGTTCGATAATCCTTATGTCTCTGTTAAACTATTGGAATAATTTAGGAATTACTTTGTAGTTCTGACTCAACTGACTCGTACTTGCGCTTGAAATCAGCATCGGTAGTGAGCAGGTCGTCAACGTTCTTGAGCGCGTGAAGTACGGTGGCGTGGTCGCGACCGCCGACTACCATGCCGATGCGGCTGACGGATTGTGTAGTGAACTTCTTGCACAGATGCATAGCTGCCTGACGGGCAAGGACTATCTCGCGCTTGCGGCTCTTGGAGTTGATACTCTTCATGTCCACGCCGAAGGTTCCGATGACGAGGTTGAGAATGTTCTCGCAGGTGATGACCTTGGCCTCAATCTTAATGATCATGCGCATGACGCGTGAGGCAAGATCCTGGTCGATAGGACGGTTGAAGGCGATAGAGTGGGCGAGGAGGGAGTTGATGATACCCTCGAGGTCACGGACGTTATCTGTAGCGTTGCGTGCAATGAAGTCGATAACGTCTTCGGTGATCGAGAGACCTTCCTTCTCGCACTTGCCTCGGAGAATGTCCTTGCGCAGCTCGTAATCTGGATGATCGATCTCGCCGATGAAGCCCCACTTGAAGCGGGTGAGCAGACGTGGAACGAGTTCTTCAAGCTCTACAGGCGGGCGGTCACAGGTCATGATGAGCTGCTTGCCGCTCTGGTGCAGATAGTTGAAGATGTGGAAGAAAGTATTCTGCGTAGCCACCTTGTTCTTGCCGGCAAACTCCTGAATATCATCGACAACGAGTACGTCGATCGTCTGATAGAAGTTGATGAAGTCTGGCACAGCGTTGCGACGAGTAGCATCAGCATACTGCGTCATGAATTGATGTGCGGTGACGTAGAGGATACGCTTCTCCGGATAGTTCTCAAGGATCTTGAGCGCAATGGCCTGGGCAAGATGGGTCTTGCCGACACCGCTGGCGCCGAAGATGAAGAATGGATTGAACGCATTGTGTCCTGGCATCTTGCTGACGGTCTTGCCCGCACTATATGCCAGTTCGTTGGATTTGCCAGAGAAGAAGCTCTCGAAGGTACAGTTAGGATTGAGATGGGTGTCGAACTCCTGTTCCTTGGCCGCATCACTGCGACTGATGCCGTTGAGCTGGATCGTGTGGTCGTCAGTCTCAGCCTCACCTTGGCGAGGCTTAACGACGGCTATCTTATATCCTAAACGTACCTGTGGACCAAATACGCGCTGGAGGGTCTTCTTCAGGAGGTCGAAATACTGATTCTCGAGATGCTCATAGACAAAATGGGATGGAATCAGCAAAGTGAGCTTGCCGTCCTCATAACCGTATGCACGACATGAAGCGAAGAAGGCCTGATAGGCTTCCTCGTTCTGCAGGTTGTCCCTGATGATGTCGAGACATTGGTCCCATTGAGTTTCAAATTGAGCCATTATAAATAATTATATGCTTAATAGTTTCTGTTTATACATTCGACGGATGATACTCTTCGACGGAATGTTGATAAAAGCAAAAAAGGCCATATTGCCGAATTTGCGCTGCAAAGTTACAGAGAATTTTTTTATCTTGCAAGAGTAAATTTTTTCTTAAAAAGTTTGGAAATCTCTAAGTGTTTGATATTCTGCAATTTTAAAGTTCTGAAAAGTGGATTTTGAAAACCTTGATTGCAGAATAGTTAAATGGCTGATAAATAGATAGAAAGTTAGAAGGATTAAGGAAAAAAGAAAATAAGTTATCAACAATCTTTTTTCTATTGTTTTCAACACGTTTTTGCTTGAAAAAAGGGGATTTAGATTGTTGATAACTATAATTCGTTCAAAAAAAATATTTCTAAATTAAGTTTTCCGGTCCGAAACCGAATGGAAGCAAAATTTTTATACTTTCGAAGACGTAAACACCCTCTTTTGCGGTGGGGAGAAGTATCTCGATGGGACCTTTCGATCGGCATTCGGTCTCATAGATGACTTGACGGCAAGCGCCACAAGGAGCAGCTATGCTGTCGGTAAAGACTCCTTGGTCATCACAGGCAACAACGGCCAACTTGAGTACTTTGGCCTCCGGATACTTTGCCATTGCATAAAATAAGGTGGTACGCTCAGCGCAGATGCCACTGGGATATGCAGCGTTCTCCTGATTGGAGCCACTGATGATTTCTCCATTGTCAAGCAGGCAGGCGGCACCTACTTTGAAATGCGAATAGGGGGCATAAGAGCCTGTTGTGGCACGTTTTGCAGCCTCTATAACATTTTTTTGCTCTTCAGATAGCTCTATTTCGTCAAAAATGCTTATCTTTGCAGCGATTTCTTTAGTTTTCATGTCTATTGTAGATTATAAATGCATCTTGGATGCGCAAATATAGATCAAATTATAATATGAAACAAGTTTTTTGTTCCGATTCCATGAAAAAAACTCTTTTTTCGACCGTATTGCTGCTGCTATGGCTTGTAGCAGTCCCTACTTTGCAAGCTGCCAAGAAGGCTAAATGCCCACCTTTGGGTACAAGACTGACTGCGCAACAGTACTGCGATAAGTATGGCGAAGAGGCGCGCAAACAGATGAAGAAATATGGCGTGCCGGCTTCGATCACCTTGGCGCAGGGCATGCTGGAGTCGGATTACGGATCGAGCTATTTAGCTGTCGAGGCAAAGAATCACTTCGGTATCAAGGCATATAGCCGAGGATGGAAAGGTCCGGTGGTGAAGTGCGACGATGATGCGAAGGATGAGCCTTTCTGTAAGTTCTCATCTGTAGAGGAGGGTTTTGAGTATCATAGTACCTTCCTGCGCAACAATACGCGATACAATCCGCTCTTTGCTCTCGACGTCCGCGACTATGAGGGATGGGCTCATGGTTTGAAGAGCTGTGGCTATGCAACCAATCCAAAGTATGGTTACATGCTCATTGACCTGATCGAGAGAAATCATCTGGACGCATACGACGTTAAGAGCGCAAAGACTTTGGCAGAGACACATCGCCTCTATGTCACCAAGGCCAAGGGCGGCCTCAAATACGTGATCTGCTATAAGGATGACGACCTGTCGGTCATCGCGAAGGAATTTGGTATCTCGAAGCGTAAACTCCGCAGTTGGAACGACCTGACTAAGCAGTCGGTGCTCAAGGAAGGTAACATCATCTATCTGCAGAAAAAGAACAAGAAGGCCGACAAAGGTCATGAGCAGCATGTGGTGCGCGGAGGCGAATCACTCTGGAGCATTTCACAGCTTTATGGTGTTCGTGTGACCTCACTGATGAAGCGCAATAAACTGGTTTCGGCAACGGTTCACGCAGGTCAGGTTCTCATTTTGCGTTAAAATTTACCAAAATGTCCAAAACTGCTTATTTTATGATCGTTTTTCTTGCATATTTCGCAAAATAAAAGTAAATTTGCACCCGTTAAAGAACAACATCTTATAAACACATTAAAATATCCTAAAAATGGTTACTTGCAAACCTTATGTAATCGGCATTGACTGTGGTGGTACTAACACCGTAATGGGTGTTGCCGACACCCGTGGCCGCGTTGTGGCTACTACTTCCATCAAAACACAGAACTATCCAGACTTCAATGACTTCATCGACGCCATTGCAGCTGCTCTCCGTCAGGTGATGGAAGAGGTTGGTGGTGCTCAGATGATCACCGGCATCGGTATCGGTGCTCCTAATGCTAACTATTATACTGGCAACATTGAGTTCGCTCCAAACCTCCCTTGGAAGGGCGTCCTCCCATTGGCAGAGAGCCTCTACGAGCGTCTTGGCATTCCAGTAGCTGTTACCAACGATGCTAACGCTGCTGCTATCGGTGAGATGACCTATGGTGCTGCTAAGGGTATGCGCGACTTCATCGAGATCACCCTTGGTACCGGTGTAGGTTCGGGTATCGTTATCAATGGTGAGCTCGTTTATGGTCACGATGGTTTCGCTGGTGAGCTTGGTCACGTACGTGTTCGTCACCAGGGCAACCGTCTTTGCGGCTGTGGTCACACAGATCACCTCGAGTGCTACTGCTCTGCTACTGGTGTAGCTCGCTCTGCTCGTGAGTTCCTCCAGACTCGTACCGAGGATTCTCTCCTCCGCGCTATCGATCCTGAGAAGATCACTTCTAAGGACGTATTCGATGCAGCTCAGAAGGGCGATGCACTTGCTAAGGAGATCTTCGAGTTCACTGGTAAGATCATGGGAGAGGCATTTGCTGACTTCATCGCATTCTCTGCTCCTGAGGCTATCATCCTCTTCGGTGGTCTTGCACAGGCAGGTGACCTCCTGATGAAGCCTATCGTTGAGGCAATGGAGAACAGCCTCCTCGCTATCTGGAAGGGCAAGATCAAGGTATTGCCTTCAGGTCTTAAGTCAGCTGACGCTGCTGTCCTCGGTGCTGCAGCTCTCGGTTGGAAAGCAAAAGAATATTAATTGCTAATGATTGAAGTACTGGGCGCTCGCGTCCATAATCTGAAGAATATCGATGTGACCATCCCAGGTCACTCGTTAACCGTCATCACCGGACTCTCAGGTTCGGGTAAATCATCGCTGGCCTTCGACACTATCTATGCCGAAGGTCAGCGGCGCTATATCGAGACGTTCTCAAGCTATGCCCGTAACTTCCTGGGCAATCTGGAACGTCCGGATGTTGACAAGATTAGTGGATTGAGCCCAGTCATCAGTATCGAACAGAAGACGACCAATCATAATCCGCGCTCTACGGTCGGCACCACCACTGAGATCTACGACTTCCTGCGCCTGCTCTATGCTCGCGCCGGTGAGGCCTATTCGTATCTGAGTGGCGAGAAGATGGTGCGATTCAGTGAAGATCAGATCATCGACCTGATCCTCAAGGACTATGATGGTCAGCGTGTATACCTGCTGTCTCCGTTGGTGCGCAACCGTAAGGGACACTATCGCGACCTGTTCGAGAACCTTCGCAAGAAGGGTTATCTCAATGTGCGCATCGATGGTGAGATGCGCGAGATCCTGCATGGCTTGCAGCTCGATCGCTATAAGAACCACAGCATCGAGCTGGTGGTCGATAAGATGCGCGTGGAGCAGATCGACGAGCACCGACTGCGTGAGAGCGTACGTCTGGCCATGCGAATGGGAGAGGGTATGATGATGATCCTGTCGGCCGACCTTCCTGATTCGGTGCGCTACTATAGCCGCACGCTGATGGATCCGGTGACGGGTATCTCTTATAAGGATCCTGCTCCTCATGACTTCTCTTTCAACAGTCCGATGGGTGCGTGTCCGCACTGCCACGGATTGGGTACCGTCACGATGGTCGACCGTGACAAGATCATCCCTGACCCTAAGCAGAGCATTGCCGAAGGTGGCATCGTGCCGCTGGGTAAGCAGAAGAAGTCGATGATCTTCTGGCAGATCGAAGCCTTGCTTGAGACATACGATGCTACGCTCGACACGCCTATCAAAGACCTCTCTGAAGAAACGCTCGAAGCCGTACTGTCTGGTACTGGCCAGTGCTATCACGTCAACGAGGAGAGCGCAGGCTACGGCATGATGACCATGCCATACGAAGGCCTGGTGAAATACTTGCAGGACGCTGCTGGTGATGACGCTTCGGCCAAGGAGCGCCGATGGGCAGAGTCATTCAGTACCACACAGCCTTGTCCTGAGTGTCAGGGACAAAGATTGAATAAAGAAGCGCTGCACTTCCTGCTCGATGGCAAGAATATCGCAGAAGTGAGCGCCATGACGCTGACCGATCTGGCTGAGTGGATCAAGGAGTTGCCTGCCAAGCTCAGCGACCGTCAGAAGCAGGTGGCTACGGAGATCCTCAAGGAGATCAGCACGCGCATCAGCTTCCTCTTAGGTGTCGGCTTAGGTTATCTCTCGCTGAGTCGCGCCACGATGACCCTCTCTGGTGGAGAGAGCCAGCGCATCCGTCTGGCCACACAGATCGGTACACAGCTGGTCAATGTGCTCTATATCCTTGATGAGCCTTCGATCGGCCTGCATCAGCGCGATAACAAGCTGCTGATCAATTCGCTCAAGGAACTGCGCGACATCGGCAATACGATCATCGTCGTAGAGCATGACAAGGACATGATGCTCGAGTCGGATTACGTCGTTGACATTGGTCCTGAGGCAGGTCGCAAAGGCGGTAACGTCGTCTTTCAGGGTACACCGAAGGAGATGCTCGAGCAGCACACCATGACAAGCGATTACCTCAATGGCACGCGCAAGATTGAAGTTCCTGCGCAGCGACGCCCAGGCAATGGCAAGCACCTCATCGTCCGTGGCGCTACAGGCCATAACCTCAAGGGTGTGACGCTCGATCTGCCGCTCGGTTGTCTCATCGGTGTGACCGGTGTCTCAGGCTCTGGCAAGTCATCGTTGATCAATGGCACCCTGCAGCCTATCCTGAGCCAGCATTTCTATCGCTCATTGCAGCAGCCTCTGCCATACGAGAGTATCGAGGGCTTGGAGCTGATTGATAAGGTAGTGACCGTCGATCAGAGTCCTTTGGGTCGCACACCTCGCTCTAATCCTGCTACTTATACAGGTGTCTTCCAGGATATCCGTAACCTCTTCGTACAGTTGCCAGAGGCGCAGATGCGAGGCTATAAGCCAGGACGTTTTTCGTTCAATGTAGGTGGCGGTCGCTGTGAAGTCTGCTCGGGCAATGGCTACAAGAACATTGAGATGAACTTCCTACCAGACGTGATGGTGCAGTGCGAGGCCTGCCACGGCAAGCGCTATAACCGCGAGACACTCGAAGTCCGCTTCAAGGGCAAGTCTATCGCCGACGTGCTCAATATGACCATCAATCAGGCCGTTGAGTTCTTTGAGAACGTGCCATCGATCCTCAACAAGATCATCGTACTACAGGAGGTCGGCCTCGGCTACATCAAGCTCGGCCAGCCAAGTACGACACTCTCAGGAGGCGAGAGTCAGCGTGTGAAACTGGCTACCGAACTGGCCAAGAAGCAGACAGGCAAGACCCTCTACATCCTCGACGAGCCTACCACGGGCCTCCACTTCGAGGATATCCGCGTGCTGATGAACTGCATCAACCGACTCGTAGACAAAGGCAACTCCGTAGTGATCATTGAGCATAACCTCGACGTGATCAAGTGCTGCGACTACCTCATCGACATGGGTCCTGACGGCGGTGCTGCCGGTGGCTATGTCGTGGCTGAAGGAACTCCGGAGGAGATCTGTGGCCTGGCTCGCTCGAAGAAGAAGGCCGCCGACACTTGGACCACCAAGTATCTGAAAGAAGAACTAAAGTGATAATATAAATAATGTATATATAAATATGGATCAGCGTTACATGATGCGTGGCGTAAGCGCCAGCAAGGAAGATGTGCATAATGCCATCAAGAATATAGACAAGGGCCTCTACCCACAGGCCTTCTGCAAGATCATCCCTGATATCCTGGGAGGAGATCCTGAATACTGCAATATCATGCATGCCGACGGTGCAGGTACCAAGACCTCACTGGCATATATGTACTGGAAGGAGACCGGCGACGTGTCTGTCTGGAAGGGTATCGCGCAGGACTCATTGATCATGAACATCGACGACCTCATCTGCGTAGGTGCCGTCGACAACATCCTTGTGAGCAGCACCATCGGTCGTAACAAGATGCTGATCCCTGGTGAGGTGATCAGCGCTGTGATCAATGGCAACGACGAGCTCATGCAGGAGCTCCGTGAGATGGGTATCGGTGTCTATGGTACCGGTGGTGAGACCGCTGACGTTGGCGACCTGGCTCGTACCATCATCGTCGACAGCACCGTGACCTGCCGTATGAAGCGCAGCGATGTAATCAACAATGCCAACATCCAGGCAGGTGACGTCATCGTAGGCCTTGCCAGCTACGGTCAGGCTACCTATGAGAAGGAGTACAACGGCGGTATGGGTTCTAACGGCCTTACCTCTGCACGTCACGATGTCTTTGCCAAGTATCTGGCCGAGAAGTATCCTGAGTCATACGATCACGCTGTACCTGAGGATCTCGTATACAGCGGTGGCCTCAAGCTGACCGATGCCGTAGAGGGTTCTCCTCTCGATGCTGGCAAGCTCGTCCTGAGCCCTACACGTACCTACGCTCCAGTCGTCAAGAAGATACTTGATGCTATGCGTCACGAGATTCACGGTATGGTACACTGCGCAGTTGGTGCACAGACCAAGGTGCTCCACTTCATCAAGAACCTCCAGGTTATCAAGGACAATCTCTTCCCAATCCCACCACTCTTCCGTACTATCCACGAGCAGTCAGGTACCGACTGGTCAGAGATGTATAAGGTCTTCAACATGGGTCACCGTCTTGAGGTCTACCTGCCAGCAGAGAAGGCTCAGGAGGTCATCGAGATCGCTAAGAGCTTCAATATCGACGCTCAGATCATCGGTCGAGTAGAGGATCGTCCAGAGGGTGCTAAGGTAACCTTGCACACCGAGAACGGTGTATTCGAATACGAATAAAACAAAAAAGGGGCGTCATCACGACGACCCTTTTGCATTAACCTTAAAATCTAATACCATGAAAAACACGATGCAAAGATAGCGTCTTCTGCCGACAAGTGCAAATATTGGCATCGATTTTTTCTGAAAACGGGATTATCAGCCCTTATTCTGCCCCGATTTGCTAACGCTATTTTGCAAATGTATTGTAATAAAAAGTAACAGAAAGCGTTTTTTGACCCGTCGCGCAACCGCTTGCGCACTGGCAAAAATCGATAAATAAACGAAAATAATGGCAAAAGTTTTAATAAAGACCACGCTTGGCGATATCACCGTACGTCTATATGACGAGACCCCACAGCATCGTGACAACTTCCTTAAGCTCGCAGCTGAGGGTTACTATGATGGCACCCTCTTCCATCGTGTCATCAAGAACTTCATGGTGCAGGGTGGTGATCCTGACAGCAAGGGAGCTTCTGCTTCAGCACACCTCGGTGCCGGTGGTCCTGACTATACCATCCCAGCAGAGTTCAATACTGCGCTGATCCACAAGAAGGGTGCATTGGCTGCCGCTCGTCAGGGCGATGAGGTCAATCCGGAGAAGCGTTCGAGCGGTTCGCAGTTCTATATTGTTACTGGTGAGATCTATAGCGCAGGCAAGCTCACTCAGATGGAGAAGCAGATGGAGCAGCAGCAGCTCCAGGGCATCTTCAATCAGCTTGTGGTAGAGAATCGCAGCAAGATCCTTGAGATGCGTAAGAATCGCGACAATGCGGGTCTTATGGCTCTTCAGGAGGACCTCCAGAAGCAGACCATGGCTAAGGCTAAGGAACTCGGTGCTCCTAAGTACACTCCAGAGCAGCGCGAGATCTATACCACTCTCGGAGGCACTCCATTCCTCGATCAGAACTATACTGTTTTCGGCGAAGTCGTTGAGGGACTTGAAGTTGTCGATAAGATTCAGCTTGTCAAGACCCAGCCAGGCGATCGTCCTGTAGAGGACATCAGCATGACCGTATCAGTCATTGCCGAGTAAGCTGGAGATGACCACTTCCCTCGGTAGTTTTTAATGATTAAAAAACGTCTGTTCATTGAACTTATTTGCAGAGGTGGGGATTTTGCCCTACCTTTGCAGCGGATTTAATGAAACGGTGTTCAAGAAATGTAAGGGGCGTTGCTTGGAAGTTAGCCGTTTTGTTAAATCCTTTTTTTGTGTGTATATACGTGCTAATACCTATAGCCACTACCTGATATGTCAAATCTGAAGCTTTGGTTTTCAAGGTTCAAGACTCCATCTTTGGCCAATTTCGGCAATGAAGACCTATTCTATGTGGTAGGCTGGCTGATGGTATTTGCCAGGCCGCTGACGCATAATTATTATGAGTATTCCTTAGGTCTGAGCGACCGGATGCGATGGGATTTCGTCTTTTATGATTGGAATGGAGATCTTGCATTTCTTTTGCTCTTCTGTGTCAGCAAGTTTTTGCTTGAGCCACATTTCTTCTTCAAGCAGAAGATCCGTTCATTCATCCTGCTTTCGCTACTATCGGCCTTCGTGGTGATGTACTCTTACTCGTTTGTAAGTAGTCGTCGTCCTCCGCGTCCTATTATGGAGCGTATCGAGCAATTCGAGAAGGAGAACAATATCACCCTTCGTCAGCATCCGCTCATGCAGGAACCCTCTCCGGTAAGTGTACTGATGGGAGGTCAGTTCATCTCGATGTTCACCATGTCGATCCTGGTCATGGGCACGAGTCTCTGCATCAACATTGTCTTCCGTACCCGACGCGAAAAGCTGCTGCAGGAGGTCTCAGAGGCTGAGAAGGTCAAGACGGAGCTCGATTATCTGAAGTATCAGATCAATCCGCACTTCTTCATGAATACGCTCAACAATATTCATGCATTAGTCGATATTGACAGCCAGCTGGCCAAGGATGCCATCATCGAGCTTTCCAGGATGATGCGCTATATGCTCTATGAGACCAGCGGTCCGCAAGTGCCTATGAGCAAGGAACTTGAGTTCCATAAGCACTTCGTGAAGCTTATGAGGCTGCGATGTGACGAGTCGGTGTCGGTCAACTATGTCGAACCACCCAAGGACGCTTCCTACCAGAATGTGATGGTGCCTCCGCTCATTGGCATCGTGTTCATCGAGAACGCCTTCAAGTACGGTATCTCACACCGTCATCCGTCGTATATCAGTATCAGCTATGAGGAGGATCCTGACTACCTGATACATTTCCATTGCCAGAACAGCAACTTCAGTCGCGAAGGCATTCAGAAACAAGGTTGTGGCTTAGGCCTGGTCAATGTGCGCAAGCGTCTAGACCTGCTCTATGGCAATCGCTATAAACTCAATATCGAGTCGACTGAGAAGGACTTTACGGTCGATCTTTATATCCCTTACAATTAATAAATTGCAAAAACTATGATTCGTTGTATCGCAATCGATGATGAGCCGTTGTCTCTGGCTCAGATTAGTAACTATATCAGCAAGATCCCTTACCTCGAGTTGGTAGGTAAGTGCCGTGATGCCCTTGAGGCCATGAAGATCATCAGTGAGACGCAGGTCGATCTGATGTTTGTCGACATCAACATGCCAGACCTCAATGGCCTTGACTTCGTACGTTCGCTCAATCAGAAACCGAAGGTCATCTTTACCACGGCCTACTCGGAGTATGCCATTGAAGGGTATAAGGTTGAGGCGGTCGATTATCTGCTCAAGCCATTCTCTTTCCAGGACCTTCTCGGTGCTGCCGACCGTGCACGTCGTCTGATCGAAGACAAACCGACGACAGAAGAACTCAAGGTGCAGGATAATTCCATCTTCGTGAAGAGCGAATATCGTATCACTCGCATCGATGTCTCAGACATCAAGTACGTCGAGAGTATGGGAGAGTATCTGCGCATCTTCCTTGAGGGTCAGCCAAAGCCGCTGATGCCCTTGATGAGCATGAAGCGCATGGAAGAGATCCTTCCTGCCAAGAACTTCATGCGTGTGCATCGCTCGTTTATTGTCAATCTCGACAAGATTCAGGAAATCAGTCGCATGCGTATCATCTTCGACGATGTCTATATCCCTGTAGGCGATAACTACAAGCAGAAATTCATGGAATACATCAACGAGAGATCGATCTAAATCATAAAACAGTACACAATTATGGCTTCGCACTTTCACGAAGCCATAATTGTGTACTCATCTATGGTTCTGCGCATTCACGAAGCCATAACCTGGTTCTCGTCTATGGTTTCGTTCCTTCATGAAACCATAACCTGGTTCCTGTCTATGGTTTCGTTTCTTCACGAAGCCATAACCTGGTTCTTGTCTATGGTTTCGTTCTTTCACGAAGCCATAACCTGATTCTCGTCTGTGGTTTCGTAAAAAAACTAATCCTTATATTGCCTTCCAGGCTCTGGAAGATTTTTAGTAGAGATTTACTTAACAGTCACGAACTGTACCTTCTGTGCATCGCGTGGCTTAGCGTCTGGAGCTTCGTCAGCGTAGCCGAGAGCGAGGACGAGACAGATCTCATACTCTTCGCCGAAACCGAGCTGTGCGAGGATCTCTGGATTCTCCTTGAGTGCACGTACTGGCATACCGAGGTTGATCGAACCAATGCCGTAAGCCCAAGCAGAGAGACATACGTTCTCAGAGAGGAGACCGCAGTCGATCTTAGACATGTCGTAGCCATTAGATGCAGCGATGAACATATAGACAGGAGCCTTGTAGAGACCATTGAGCTTCTCAGCAAGGAGAGCGGTAGAAGAAGGATCATCGACGACCTTGACCTCGTACATCTGCTTGTTCATGCCGTTAGGAGCGTTGATACCACATTCGATGATCTTGTTGAGGATGTCACGAGGTACTGCCTGATCGGTGTACTTGCGGATGCTACGGCGAGCCATGATGTTGTTGACTACAACCTCTGCGGTGTTGACCTCAGCTGGAGCAGGTTCAGCAGCATTGTTGCTGCAACAAGAAGAAATGCCGGCAACCATCAGGATTGCCATCATTGCCATGAAGAACTTTTTCATAATTTTTTAGTATTATAATGTAAAGGGTTGACGTGATAGGATGCGGCCATAGATCCATCGGACAATCAGGAAGCTGATCCAGCCGACGATGAGGCCTCCGAGGATGTCGCCAGGGTAGTGGACACCCAGATAGATGCGGCTATAGCAGTTGAGCAAAGCCCAGACAATGAGCAATGTACGCAGGAGCGTAGCATGACGGGTAGGGAGAGAGAAGTCCTTGGCTTTGCTCCAGAGCAGCCAGCCGAGCCAGAGAGCGATGGCGAGGCTGTTGGACGCATGGCTTGAGACGAAGCCGTACATGCCGCCATGATAGTCATTGACATAATGCAGCTGCTCCATAAGACCTGGCTCGTGACTTGGACGAGGACGACAGACGAGTGGCTTGATAAGCCCGCTGGCGATCTGATCGGACAGGACAATCAGGAGTACCGTGCAGAAGACACAGATAGAGAGATGACGCCAGAAATCAATACGCTTGTCTTTCTGGCAATAGACGACCATCTGCCAGAGCAGGAGGGCGTAGAGCGGAATCCAGGTGAACTTGCCGGAGTAGATGTACCACAGCTGATCCCAGAACACACCGCCGTCGCCATTCATGAGCAGCATCAGCTGCTGATCGAAAGAATCTAAAGTCTCTATCATTTGTCTACAATCCAATTCTTATTATATACCTCGAAAGGCTTTGACGCATCGTAGTAGAGATCCTCGTCGAGTGGAATATCGATCTCGTAAGTACGTGTCTGGCCCTTGCGGAAGGTGAGCTTGCTGTCGCGTAGCCAAGGGTTGAACTCCTTGACTTGCAGATAGGTAGTGTTATGATCCTGAGCAAAAGTGGCCAGATCGGTGATGCTATTGCCTACCTTGACCGAGCGGGTGCGGATAGGACGATAGAGCTGATCGCTGTAGAGGACGAAGCCATAGCGGTATGGATCGCGCATGAGCTCCTTATAAGCCATGATGCGGAACATATAGCGTGAGGTCTCTTCGACGAGGAAGAGGTCGATGGCACGTGTCTCATGCTGGCTGTTGAGGCGACGCGAGATGCCTGCCTGGCCGGCATTATAAGATGCTGCTACATTCATCCAGTCACCGAATTTCTTATACGCGTCCTTGAGGTACTGGCAGGCTGCATGTGTGGCCTTGACGGTGTGATAGCGCTCATCGACCTCATCGTTGACTACGAGGCCGTACTGACGTGCTGTCTCGGCCATGAACTGCCACAAACCAGCTGCTCCAGCAGGACTCTTGGCACGCTGATTGAGGTTCGACTCAATGCAGCAGAGATAGATGAAGTCGGCAGGAACTCCCTCTTCTTTGAGAATCGGTTCGATGATCGGAAGGAGGCGGTTGGCGCGCTTGATGGTCAGGATGGTGCTGTTGTGGGTGTAGCAGATATTGGTGAGTTCACGCTCAAAGCGCTCATGCAGATCGTAGCGACTGAGATCGATCTTCTGGTCGAAGATGGTCTGTACGTTCTCAAAGCGTGGCGTAGCAGAGAAACTCTGCATGATAGGGAGCTCTGGCTTGACCTGAGAGCTCTCTGACGAACTCATGAAGAATACGGCTGCTGCGGTGAGCAACGATGTACAGACGATGGATGATATGTAGGTGAGGGGACGCATTTAAAAGTTAAAAGTTAAAAGTGAAGAGTGAAAAATGGAAAGTGAAAAATGATTTTTACCGAAGGCTCTTTACAAGAGGTTATCGCTTTTGCGAATCTTTTGTCCTCAACACGTTGAGACTACCTTTCTTATTATATTTGATGCCGTCAGTACCTTCGGCCTTGATGAGGTAGTAGTAGGCTCCTGTAGGGACTGTAGAACCATTGTGGCGACCATCCCATCCGTCTTCGGGACGAGTGGAGTGGAAGAGCTCCTGACCCCAGCGATTGACGATCGTGATCTCGTAGCTGATGAGCGACTTGTATCGGACGTGGAAGACACTGTTCTTGCTCTCTGGAGAATCAGGAGTGATGAGATTCGGAACCTCAAGGAGCGATTCGGTGACCTGTATCTGATAAGGTACGGAGGTCTGATAAGTGGCAGTAATACCCTCTTCGAGTTCTGCCGGTTTCAGATAACTGTTGAAGTCGGCTACGAAGCGTACAAAATAGGTGCCGGCTTCGTCGAAGTCGTAATCAAACTGCGAGGTGACTCCATCGGCATCAAGGACGCGAAACTGGTCAATGATCTCCTCAAATTGATTGTCCGATGCCAGTTCCCAGCTGCAATAGTCAGGCTGCTGTGCCATCTCTGCCCTGAATGTGATCGAGAAAGGACCAGGACCGACGAACGAATGTCCGTTGACCTTCAGAGAGTCTGCACGGTTGACGATGTAGCCAGGAGCCTCGGTGTAGGCGGTGTCGGCGAGGACGAAATCTGGAGTTAGGAGTGAGGAGTGTGGAGTGAGGAGTATAATGAGGGGAAGGAACATATCGTATATTATTTACGAGATTCTTCGATTCTCTCAAAATGACAATTTTTGCGAGCAAAAATTTTAGAACTTATCGGTAACACGAGCGAACGCAGGCGCATCGAACGGACAGAAATCCTTGTCCTGATACTTGTAGAGGCCTACGATGCCGATCATGGCTGCATTGTCGGTAGTGAACTTGAAAGGAGGGAGGAAGACATTCCAGCCATACTTCTTGCCGAGCTCTGTCAATCCGTCACGTACACCACTGTTGGCACTCACGCCACCGCTGACAGCTACGGTCTTGATCCCGGTCTCTTTAACGGCCTTCTTGAGCTTGTCCATCAGGATGTCAACGATGGTCTTCTGGAGCGATGCACAGAGGTCGGCCTTGTTCTCTTCGATGAAGTTAGGATTCTCCTTGACGGCATCGCGGAGCGTATAGAGGAACGAGGTCTTAAGTCCTGAGAACGAGTAATTAAGGCCCGGGATGTGAGGCTTGGCGAACTGGAACTTCTTAGGGTCACCTTCGTTGGCAAAACGATTGATGACAGGACCTCCAGGATAGCCCATGCCCATGACCTTAGCACACTTGTCGAAAGCCTCGCCAGCAGCATCGTCGATGGTCTGACCGATGACCTCCATGTCCTTGTACGAATTGACCTTGATGATCTGTGAATTGCCACCAGAGACGAGCAGACAGAGGAAAGGAAATTCCGGAGAATTGCCGATGATCTCACCAGCCTCATTCTGCTCCTTGACGAAATGAGCCATCACATGACCCTGGAGGTGATTGACCTCGATCATCGGGATGTGAAGCGCTGAAGCCAGTCCTTTGGCAAAGCTGAGGCCTACGAGGAGTGAGCCCATGAGACCAGGTCCACGAGTGAAGGCAATAGCTGTCAGATCCTCTGGCTTGAGGCCTGCACGACGGATGGCCTCGCTGACTACAGGGACGATATTCTGCTGATGAGCGCGGCTGGCCAGCTCTGGCACCACGCCACCGTATGATTCATGTACAGCCTGACTTGCAATTACGTTGCTGAGCATGATGCCGTCACGGATGATGGCTGCTGAAGTATCGTCGCAAGAAGACTCTATACCTAAAATTATTGTCGACATAGTAAAATTAATTTCGCATTATGCGTGTACATACACGTACACAACGGCGGCAAAGATACATAAAAAAAATGAAATCACCAAGTAAAATCTGAAAAAATCTTAGTAGGAGCAATAAATCGTCTAATTTGTTTGGCAATGTCGAGAAATAGTCGTACCTTTGTCCCCAAAATGTGCATATATGAATATTCTGCGTAAAATATTAGTCTTTTTGATAGCCTGCCTGATGGTAGGAACAATGACGCTCACTGCAGCCAACAGAGAGCATGTGGTGCGTCCTGGTGATACGCTCTATAGCATCGCCAAGCATTATGGCGTGACCGTAGAAGCTATCCAGGCTGCTAATCCAAGTATCGAAGGTACGAACATCCCGACGGGAATGACGCTGGTGATTCCTGAGGCCGAGACTAAGTCTGCATTGATCTTCGGTAATAAGAAAGATGACAAGAAGGACGAGAAGAAAAACGTGTCAGTTGACAAGAGTACTCCTACGGTGATTGTCAATAACAGCAAGCAGGCTCCATTGGTCAGTTTCCCGAACAAGCCTTCACTTCCGACTTATAATGTGATGGGTAATGGCCACTGGACCGACGGCACCTTGACCTTGGCAGTCATCCTTCCTTTCAACCTCAACGCAAAGACGGCAGATGAGCAGAAAGTGCAGATGCGCTCGGTAGAATTCTATGAAGGTGTCCTGATGGCAGTCGACGAGATTCAGCAAATGGGACGCCGCGTATCGGTGCTTGCCTTTGACCAGGGAACAGAGTCCATGCAGTCTATTCTCAGCAATCATGGACTCCTCTCGGCCGACTTCATTATCGCACCGATGGATGATGCTTCGCTCAAGCCAGTAGCCGAATGGGGAGAGGAGCATGGCACGCCTGTGGTCAGTCCATTCGTATTCAATGCCAGCTATTTAGAGCAGTATGAGCATCTCTTCCAGATCAACACACAGAAGTCGATGCTCTATCCTCAGCTGACTGAGGAACTGCTGACCCGCTTTAAGGATTATACAGTAGTCTTCCTGACCGATAGTATCAACGTTAAGAAGTCCGACCCTTATCCTGCATTGCTGAAGAAGGAGTTGCGTACGTTGAACGTGCAGTATAAGGAAATGTCTTTCCGCCGTCCTGAGACATTGATGGCCTGTGACTCTATCCTCGGTATCATGGACAAGAATATACTCTTTGTGCCAGTTACTCCACAGCAGGAGTCGTTGCGTCGTATGTTCAGTGGTCTTCAGCATGTCAAAATCTTGCGTGATGCACGCTTCCAGGAGGCTTTGCTTGCTGGCACCGCAACCAAGGCGCAGCCTAAGATGGCGGTACTTGGTTATCCGGAGTGGGTACTCTACACCAATGACCTTATCGACTATTATTATGATCTGAATGTCTATTTGTTCAGCAAGCTGTATGTTAATCCATTTGATCCGTTTGTGAAGCGATTCTATGATAACTTCAGGGCATGGTATAACAAGGATCTGATGGCACTGATGCCAAAGTATGGCATTCTCGGCTATGATGTCACACGATTCTTCCTTCGCTCGCTCTCTCGTCACGGACAGCACATAGAGGAACGTCTGGTAGGACAGGAAGAGGAATGTCTGCAGAACGTCTTCTGTTTTGAAAAGAGCGAAAACGGCAAGGGCTTCTATAATCATGGCCTGTATCTGGTACACTTCACTCCAGAGTCGACCATCGAAAAAATCATCATTAAATGATTCGTGTCAGCATGATGAGAAATATATTTCATAGAATCGGCAAGATGTCTCTTCGTCGTCAGATGTTGTTGGCAGTGATGATGTTTTTGTCATTATGTCAATTTGAGATGTCCAGCGCTCAGGAGCGAATCCCTCGAGAGATTCATCTCGGTGTGGTAGGTGGCGCTAATATCAGTCAGTATACATTTCATCCGACTGTTTCACAGCGCTATACGGGCAGCTATACGATGGGCGTGGCTGCACGATATATTGAGGAACAGTACTTCGGCCTTCAGGTGGAACTGCTGCTGACAGAGCGTGGATTTGCCGACCTGTGGGAACCGAATACAGAAGACTGGGTCTTCGAACGTAAGTTGCTGTATGTCGAGCTGCCAGTGATGGCACATGTCTATTTCAATATGGGCAACCGCAATCAGGTGGCCGTCGATTTAGGTCCGAAACTTGCGTGGTTCTTGTCGGACCGTACCAATAGCAATCTGCCAGATACCTATGGCCAGACAGGCCTCTCGGTAGGCAATCAGTATATGCATCACGAATTGCCTATCGAAAAGAAGTTCGACTATGGCCTGCAGTTCGGTCTCGGTTATGAATTCCGCATCAACGAATTGCTGAGTGCACAGCTCACCGGTCGTTACTACTTCGGCCTTGGCAACCTCTGGCCAGATTCGAAGGCTGATCATTTCGAACAGGCCAGCAATAGTTCTTTCCAGATCTCGCTGGGTGTATGGTGGCATCATGTCATCAAAGGAAAGGTAAGGAAGTCTGGTAAGTAACAATTTTTATTTTTCACTTTACATTTTCATTTCAATAAGTGGGTGTAGTTATCCGTCAGTCCCTCAAGGGAACTATCGTCAATTATATCGGTGTAGTGCTGGGAATCTTCGTCCAGTTCTATATCGTTGCTAAATATCTCGATCCGGAAGTCATCGGCCTCTCCAAGGTCGTGTACGAGGTGGCATTCCTGCTGTCGACCCTGGCACTATTAGGATCAGGAAGTACGGGAATGCGCTTCTTCCCTTATTTCAAGAACGAGCAGAAAGGCAATAACGGCTTCTTATATTATTATCTGCTCTTCCCGGTCATTGGTGTAGTGCTGATGACGCTGCTGTATCTGGGTTTGCGTGGACCGATCGAAGACTATTTCGGAGCCAAGAGTCCGCTTTTCAATGAGCACTTCTACTACGTCATCCCGATGATGGTGGTGCTGGCCTTCTGGGTATGGTCAGAGAATTATGCCAACATCAACATGCGTATCGCCTTGCCTAAGGCTGTTCGTGAGGTAGGAATGCGAGTCATGATGCTGGGTATTTATCTGGCCTATGGTTTCGGTTATATCGGAGTTACAGGACTGATTGTCGGCTTCATCCTCTGCTACGGTCTCTGCATGCTTATCGCAGGCGTCTACTCGTTGCACATCGGCAGTCACTCGCTCAAGCATGACTGGAGCTTCATCACACCGGATCTTCGCACCAAGGTGCTCAAATATGCTGGTTTCCTGATGCTTTCGACCATCTCAGGCAACGTCATACAGCAGATGGATATCTTCATGCTTTCAGGCGTCAAAGGCCTCTACAGCGCAGGTATCTACGCCATCGTAGTCTATATGGCAGAGATTGTCAATATGCCATCGCGCAACATCACACCGATTAGTACTCCACTGGCTGCTGAGGCCATGAAGGAAGGCAATATCGCGAAGGCGCAGGACCTCTACAAGCAGGTATCGATCCACCAGATGCTGGCTTCGACCGTGTTGCTGCTCATCGTCTGGATCAACCTCGACAATATCTTTGCTGTCATTCCGAATGGAGAGAAGTTCGCTGAGGGTCGTTGGGCTGTGCTGTTCTTGGGTCTCTCGAAGGTGGTGTATGGTACGCTCAATTTCGGTAATACGCTGATCTCCTTCAGTAAATATTATTATTGGACGCTGATCTTCACCTTCATCCTGATGGGTATCAGCATTGCCACCAACCTCCATTTCATTCCGATTTTCGGATTGAGTGGAGCAGCGTTGGCTTCGCTCATCACCGTGTTGCTCAGCTACGCTTACCAGCAGTACATTGTGCAGGTCAAGATCAAGACCAATCCGTTCACTTGGGCACATCTGCGTATTGTGATCATTCTCTGCACACTGTTTGCGCTCAACTTCCTTATCCCATCCTTTGCAGGCTATTCGCCTTGGATCGATATTGCCATTCGTACGACTGTCATCCTCGGTATTGCCGGATGTCTGATCTATACGATGCGCATCTCTCCACAGATCACTTGGTTCATCAACAAGTATCTGTTGCGTAAAGAATGCTAAGTGCTAAGCGATTACGGGATGTCATAAAATTGATAATTAGTAAATAGAAATATGGAAAAACCAATCATAATAGCCGGTCCATGCGTCATCGAGTCACAGGAGTGTCTTGAGTCCGTCGCACAGGAACTCGTACGTATCAATCAGTCGCTTGGCGTAGAGATCATCTTCAAGGCTTCGTTCGATAAGGCCAATCGTACCAGTATCACTTCTTATCGTGGTCCTGGCATGGAGAAAGGATTGCAGATGCTGGCCGACATCAAGTCGAAGTATGGTTTGAAACTGCTGACCGATATCCATGAGAGCTATCAGGCTGCTCCTGTAGCAGAGGTAGTGGATGTGCTACAGATTCCAGCCTTCCTCTGCCGTCAGACCGATCTGCTCGTAGCTGCTGCTAAGACTGGCAAGACCGTCAATATCAAGAAGGCGCAGTTCCTGAGTGGCTTGGATATGCAGTATCCTGCACAGAAGGTACGTGACACCTGGAGTCAGGAGGGTATGGCAACACCAACCTTTGGTGATAGAGAAGGCCTCTGGCTCACCGAGCGTGGCAATTCGTTCGGCTATAATAACTTCGTTGTCGACTTCCGCAATGTAGCTGACATGAAGCAGTTCACACCAACGGTGATCATGGATTGTACACATGCTGTGCAGCGTCCAGGAGCTGCAGGAGGTAAGTCTGGTGGCAACCGAGAGTTTGTTCCTGCTATGGCATTGGCCGCTAAGGCTTTCGGAGCTACAGGATATTTCTTCGAGACACATCCAGATCCGGAGAAGGCGCTGAGCGATGGACCGAACATGCTCTATCTGAATGAGCTGGAGACGGTCGTAAAGTCATTGCTGTAATTCGTAATTTGTAATTAGTAATTGATTACATCCGTAATTTGTAAATAGTAATTCATATTTCATATATGAGTGAAATCATAGAAACCGGAATCAATTGTCTTCGTGATGAGGCGCAAGCTATTCTCGATCTGATCCCTCGCATGGGAGAGGAGTTCGAGCAGGCCGTCCAGCTCATCAAGGACTGTAAGGGCAAGGTCATCGTGACCGGCGTAGGCAAATCGGGCCATGTAGGTAGTAAGATCGCTGCTACACTGGCCAGTACGGGTACGCCATCGTTCTATCTCAATCCGCTCGATGCGTATCATGGAGACTTAGGAATGATTGCGACAGGCGATGTCGTCATGGCTATCTCTTACAGCGGCAACACCGACGAATTGCTCCGCTTCATCCCATTGATCATCGAGCGTAATATCCCGATCATCGGTATCTCAGGTAATCCTGATTCCCTTTTAGGCAAATATAGTACCTGTCATATCAATACGGCTGTCAGTCATGAGGCAGACCCGCTGAATCTGGCTCCTACATCGTCTACAACCGCAGCGATGGCCATCGGTGACGCATTGGCCTGTGCATTGGTCAAAGTGCGACATTTCAAGGATTCTGACTTCGCGCGTTTCCATCCTGGAGGTAGTCTTGGCAAGCGTCTGCTCGGCAAGGTATCGGATCTTATGGATACCGAAGGACTGGCCACCTGGACCGTCTCTCCGAGGGACATGCTTAGCGATGTCATCATCCGCATCAGTCAGGGCAAGAAAGGTCTTGTCGTAGCACTCGACGAGCAACAGAACGTCGTAGGTATCATTACCGACGGTGATGTTCGTCGCGCCATGCAGAAGCATCGTGAGGCCTTCTTCCATTTGCGTGTAGAAGACGTGATGAGTCGCAATCCTAAGAAGATCCATCAGGATGCCAAGATCAGCACGGCTGCGGATCTGATGCTTGGCAATAGCATCCACGCGCTCATCGTTCTTGACAATCATGAGCACTTCTGTGGCATCATCGATTATTTTGCGTGTGTGTAATCACAGTATTTGCGTGTTTCCTCGCAGACAGAAGGTGTGATCAATCCTTATATAATATAGAATAGTATGCAAGCAATCATATTGGCAGCTGGAATGGGTAAGCGACTGGGTGAATACACCGAGTCGAATACCAAGTGTATGGTGCCGGTCAATGGAACCAAGCTTATCGACCGTGCACTTGATCAGTTGTCTCGCCTCGGTCTCCGTCGCGTAGTCATCGTCGTCGGCTATGAAGGTCAGAAACTCATGGATCACGTAGGACAGGAGTATCAGGGCCTGAATGTCGAATACATTGTCAACCCAATCTATGACAAGACCAACAACATCTATTCCCTGGCGCTCGCTAAGGAGCAGATGCAGCAGGACGATACAATCTTGCTTGAGTCGGACCTGATTTTTGAGGAAGGCATGCTCCGTCTTCTGCTCGACAATCCGTTCCCTAATCTGGCACTCGTCGCCAAGTACGAGACCTGGATGGATGGAACGATGGTCTGTATCGACAAAGAGCAGAATATCGTCAACTTCGTCCCAAAGGCTGCTTTTAACTATCACAACGTCGATCAGTACTACAAGACCGTCAATATCTATAAGTTCTCTAAGGAGTTTGCCTCTACGAAGTATATCCCTTTCCTTGAAGCATACTCCAAGTCGGTCGGTAATAACGAGTATTACGAGAACGTACTTCGTATCATCTCTTTCCTCAACAGCCATGACCTCAAGGCGTTGCCAGTAGGCAATTTGAAATGGTATGAGATCGATGATAAGCAGGATCTTGACATTGCTGAGGCCCTCTTCGCCGAAGAGAAGGACATCCTTCGCAAATACTATGGTCGTTTCGGCGGTTTCTGGCGTTTCCCTCAGATGCTCGACTATTGCTATCTGGTCAATCCTTATTTCAATGAGTCGCGTATCATCGATGAACTTGAAGCTAATTTCCGTACCCTCATTGCCGAGTATCCTTCGGGAATGAAGGTCAACACGCTGCTGGCCAGCAAGTGCTGGGGCGTCAGAGAGGAGTATATCATTCCAGGCAATGGCGCTGCAGAGCTCATCAAAGCGCTGATGGAACTTCTGCCAGGTACCTTGGGCATCGTACGCCCTACGTTCGAGGAATATCCGAACCGACGTGACAAGGATGGACTCGTTACCTTCGTGCCACAGAATGAGGACTTCCGCTATACTGCCGATGACCTGATGGCTTTCTTTGGAGAGCATCCTGCCGACAGTCTTCTGATCATCAATCCGGATAACCCATCGGGTAACTTCATCCCATTTGCCGATCTTCTGCGACTGGCACAGTGGAGTGAGGAACGAGGCGTCCGTCTCATTATCGACGAGAGTTTCGTCGACTTCAGCGTCGGCTACGAGCAGAATACTTTGCTTCATAATTCGATTCTCGAGCAGTATCCGCATCTTATCGTGATGAAGAGCATTTCCAAGAGCTACGGCGTGCCAGGTATCCGTCTTGGTATCCTTTGTTCGGCAGATAAGGAAATCATCGCTAAGATGAAGAAGATGGTCAGCATCTGGAACATTAACTCGTTTGCTGAGTTCTTCATGCAGATCTTCAATAAGTACGAGAAGGATTACAAACTGGCGTGTGATAAGTTCATCGCAGAGCGTGACGATTTTGAGCGACAGTTGCGTCAGATCCCGTTCCTGCGCGTCATGCCATCGCAGGCCAACTATTTCCTCTGTGAGATTCTGGCACCAATGTCGGCCAATGGTCTTGTGCTGAGCATGCTTAAGCGCTTTAATATCCTGACGCGCGACTGTTCGGACAAGAAGGGTTTCGATGGCAAGAAGCAGTATATGCGTATTGCTGTACGCAGTCATGAGGATAATGAGAAGTTGATCAAAGCATTTAGTCAATTAATTCAATGAAGATAATTACCAATCAGGCTATCCGGTCCCTCAATATCTCTCCACGGGAATGTGTGAAGTGGGTCTACGAGAGTTTTTCGCTTAAGCAACAATCTCAGTTGCCGGCGAAAGTAAGCGTACATCCAGAAGACATGGATTTCTTTACCACTATGCCATGCCTACTTCCTGAGAATAAAGAAGGAAAGCGCTATTTCGGAGTCAAGGAGGTTCATCGCATCGAAGGATCTGTCCCAAGCCTTGGCAGTGATATCATGCTTTATGATGCAAAGAACGGACAGTTGTTGGCATTGATTGATGCTGATTGGATTACCTCTATGCGTACAGGTGCCGTTGCTGCTGTTTCTGCCAAGGTCCTTCGCAGGTCTGATGCTTCTGTCTATGGATTTGTTGGCCTTGGCAATACGGCTCGTGCTACGATGCTCTGCATTCTGGAGAATGAGCCAGAGCGTCATTTTTACGTCCAGCTGCTTCGCTACAAGGATCAGGCAGAGCGTTTCATAGACCGTTTCAAGGAGTATTCCAACGTCACCTTTCAGATCGTCGATGACATCAATGAGATGGCAAGTAGTGTAGATGTGTTTATTAGCTGCATCACCAGTGCAAAGGGACTGCTTGTTGAGGATGTTGATCGTTTCCGTAAGGGAGTTACAGTGATCCCCGTTCACATGCGAGGCCTCCAGAATTGTGATCCTGTCTTTGATCGTGTTTTTGGCGATGATACAGATCATGTCCGTGAATTCCGTTATTTCCCCCTTTTCCATGACTATAATGAGATAGGCGAGGTGCTGGCTGGCCGAGATCTTGGACGCAAGTCTCCAGATCAGCGCATTATCGACTATAACTATGGTCTGGGTCTGCATGATGTGGTCTTTGCCTCAAAGATCTATGAACTGTTGGCAGATCATGGCGAATGTCAGGATGTGGCGATGGAGAAGGAGACAGATAAGTTCTGGGTTTAATTGCAAGCTATGGAAGATTTATATCAATATGGTCAGGAGGGTTCTAACCTCCGTAAGGTTCAGCTTCGTGCCATTGCCATGTTGGCAGAAGTCGATCGCATCTGCCGCAAGCACAATCTGCGCTACTGGATCGATTATGGCACGCTCCTTGGCTACAAACGCCATGATGGGAAGTTTATTCCTTGGGACGATGACCTCGACGTCGATATGCCGAGCGAAGACTATCGCAAGTTCATCGAGATTGCCAAGACAGAACTGAGCGAGGATTACTTCTTGCAGACTCGCGAGAGCGATCCGACGTCAGAGGTAGGCAGTGGCAACCTGCGTATCCGTGACAACCATTCGCTCTTTATCTTCAACTTCCAGGACTTCCGCAAGCCTTGTCACAAGGGTATCTTCATCGATATCTTTGAGTTTGTCGAGCAACCGAAGATGGCGTATAAGCCTTGGCGCTACATCATGCGACGCGTGTCGTTTGCCTATAACTTCTTTAAGTACAACCCGCAGCTCAACTTCCATAATATCGTCTGCTACTTCTGGTATCCTGTGCAGTACGTGCTCTTCAAAGGCCTCTGGCATTGCCTGCCTAAGAGCAAGAAGCGACTGAGTCCGTCGCCGGAGACCTATGGCAATGGTAAACCATACGATACGGATTATCTCTATCCTTTGCAGGAGGTCGAGTTCGAAGGTCTTAAGGTCTTTGCACCTAAGGATATTCACAAACGCCTCTCAGACATCTATGGCGACTATATGAAACTGCCTAACGAGAAGCAGCGCCGCCAGCATGTGCAGTATGCTGCCGTCAATCTGGAGGATGTCAAGTGCTTCTAAATCTTGCAGGCTCCTTTGTAGGCAAATAACTCTTTACCTTTTTAACTCTATAACTTTATACCTCCATTATCGTGCGTGCATTGATCATCGGTCCTAAGTTCCATTACTTCAACCTGAGCGTTGAACGTGCTTTCCATGCCCTTGGCTATGAGACGCGCGTTCTGGCTTATGACAATCCTGTGCATCCTTATACGCTCGATAATAAGATACGTTATAAGTTGGCCACAGATAAGCTGGCATTGAAGAGAGAGTCTCGCGCCTTGTTCCATCTTGAGGCAGAATTGGACTTCGAGGAGTACCTTCCAGATGTGGTCTTTGTGATGAATGGCGATATGCTGCTCTCTGATACCATCCTGCATTGGCGTGGCAAGATGGAAGAGGACCCTTCGCCGGTAGAAAAACCTGCGAAGGTGGCTTTGTGGTTCTTCGATAGCATGACACATATCCCGTTGTGCGAAGAGTGTATCCCTGTGGTTGATGCCGTCTTCTGCTATGAGCAGACCGATATTCCACTCATCAAGGAGCGATATGGCGTTGAGGCGCACTTCCTCCCGCAGGCCGTCGATCCGGAGATCTATCATCCCCTTTCTCGCGACGAACATACTCCACACTCCTCACTCCACACTCCTCATTATGATTACGATCTCGTCTTCGCTGGCGACATCTTCCACAGCCAGAAGCGTCGCCAAGTCATCCAGGCTGTCGTTGCTCATTATCCGGAGCTGAAGATCAAAGTCTGGGGAGAGTATAAGCCTTGGTATAAGAATCCTTGGCAGTGGCTGACACGTGAGCGCAAAGACGTCTATATGAACTGCAACGCCTCAGGTCAGCAACTCAATGAAGACTATAATAAGGCACGTATCGTCCTGAATATTCATCACGAGCAGCAGAAAGATGGCGCCAATCCTAAAGTCTACGAGATTGCTGCGACGGGCGCTTATCAGATCTGCGATGCCAACCCCTACATCGCGCAACTGTTCCCAAATGGTGAGATCGGTCTCTACGCGCTCGATACTGAGGCAGGAGAGGAGCATCGTTATGACTCCCTCTTCGCATGCATCGACTACGCCTTGCAGCATGACATGAGTGCACAGGCAAAAGCCGCCTACGAGAAGATCATCACACAACATACCTTCATCCAACGCATCCAGCAATGTCTCGAAACCCTCGCATAAAATTCTATTGTCGCTCGTTCAATAAGGAACTCTACCTACTCAGCAAAGGATTGTATGAGCAGGCAGGCTATCCTTGTGTCCGGCTGACTGACCAGACCGCCGACGGCTATTTCTTCACAATGCTGGCCGATGAGGAGTGCGACATTGCCATCAACGTCGATGAAGACTGTTTCATCACCGATCTCGCCGCCGTGCTGGAGCTTGCGAAGAGGGTAGAGGACGAAGGTTGGGTCAATGCCGGATGCAGCGATGCTGGTGCTGGCGTACCACGCAAGGGAGATGCTACGGTGACCAATCCGTTCTTCAATGTCTTCAACTTGCACGAGATCCGCAAGTCCTGGAACGCCTATCGCCTCATTCCGGAATTGAAGAAAGATGCGCTCAAAGGCATCGAACCTTATTATAATTTCTTCCATTGGATGGTTCGTACCTTCCCTGACCGTACCTTGTATCTTGATAATACGCGTCATGCAGATACGATCACCACGCAGCTCTACTTCAATCAGCAGTTGCTTTGTCTGCACACTTGGTTTGCACGCCTCTTCAAGGTGTCAGTCTTCACACGGCTCTTCGAAGGCAATGATCGAAAGGATGTTAACCATCAGCTCCGCATCAATGCCATCATCGATAGCGCCTATCAGATCAGAGGTCTCAGAAGGCCTGTATTTGGCCCTCTGGCGCGTCTTGGCTTCACCATTGACGAGATCATCCGATGGAGCATCAAAGTGCCGCAGCGCATCGCTAATTGGCCCAAGAAGTTGATGGCTAAAATATAGTTTTTACTAATAAGAATGAAAATAAGCGTCATCATCCCTGTCTACAACGCTGCACCATACATTGCAGACACCTTGCGTAGTGTGCAGTGCCAGACCATGAGCGACTTCGAGGTACTCCTCGTTGACGATCATGGCCAGGATGATAGCATATCTGTAGCAAAGGCAACGATAGGCGATGATACTCGTTTTCGTTTCATAGAGACAACAGAGAACTCTGGTCCTGGAGTTGCGAGAAACGTCGGCATCAAGGCTGCACAGGGAGAATATATCGCGTTCCTCGATAGCGATGACCTTTGGGAAGAGAACTTCTTGGAGACAATGTTGCAAGTCGCAGAATCAACTCCTCACTCCTCACTTCTCACTCCTCACTCTGCCGATCTTTCCTATTGCCAGCTCAGATATAGAGGAGGCAACAAGGACGGTCAGGAGCATCACAATCCTGTCTTGCAGAGTGGTGCATTTACACCAGCCAAGAAGAAGTATTTCCTGAGCAAGTTTGTCACCTTCTCGGTCTGCTTCCTCTTTCGCAGATCATTCTTGCTCGAAAATAACTTAAGCTTTCCAGCCAACAAGAACAGCGAAGATACCAACTTCCTGACCCGTTGCTTGCTGTTAGCCGAGACGATTGCTTGTGTCGATACACCTTTATACATATATAATATACGCGAAAACTCTTTGACCACGGGTCGTAACCCACGCAGATGTAAGGAGCGTATGGAGGCGGTCAATGCTTTGATGAAGGATTTCTCCACACTGAAGACGGATCCTCGATACAAGCATTTGCATCTGAATCAATACAATCTCGTCATGAGTTGGATCTGGTTCAAGAAAGGACTCGCACAAGCAGTAAAAGAAATAATATAAAAACGAAATATGAATTACATCAAGAAACTCTGGCCCTATCTTGTGGCCCTCATCGTCTTCACCGCGGTGGCATGTATCTATATGTCACCTGTGCTCGATGGCAAAGTGATTGCAACCTCTGATGGTATTCAGGGTCGTGCAGCCGTGCAGGAGGCGGTGTCTTATTATCAGGAGACTGGCAACCGTACGTGGTGGACAGGCTCTATGTTCTCCGGTATGCCCAACTACCAGATTGGAGGTGGACGATTCACCGCACAGAACTGGATGCAGCCAATCCGTGAAGTGCTCCTCTGGGGCCATAGCAACGTCATCGCCATCGTCCTGCTTTATTGCTTAGGTTTCTTCGCACTGCTTCGCAGCATGAAGGTCGATAAGTGGTTGTGCATCGTCGGTGCTCTGGCCATTGCCTTCTCGTCTTATTTCTTCATCATCATCGGTGCCAACCACCATAGCAAGACTTCTACGCTTGCTTTGATGGCAGCTGTGATAGCGGGATTCTATCTCATCTTCCATGGGCATCGTAAGTCGGGTATCTGCCTGACGATGATCTGCTCGGCTGTCGGCTTCTTCCCACATCCACAGATGTCGTACTATATGTGTTTCATCATCGGCTTCTTCTGGTTGGCAGAGTTGTGGGAGGCTATCAAGAGCAAGGCTTGGAAAGTCTTTGGCATCAGCACCGCTCTCTTTGTCGCCTCGTTCGGCATAGGCCTTGGCACGGGCACAGGCGCCACCTTCACTAACCTTGAGTATGCGCAGGAGACTATGCGTGGAGGTGGCTCTGACCTCGCCAAAGAGAATGACAAAGAGAATAAGACCGATGGCCTCGACCTCGACTATGCCACCGCCTGGAGCTATGGCATCGATGAGTGCTGGACCTTCCTGATTCCAGATTATATGGGTGGCTCGTCGAACTATAATGTCGGTTCAGACAGCGAACTGTGTCAGATGATGGTTCAGCAGGGCGTGCAGCGCAAGCAGGCTGAGCAGTTCTGCCAGAGTCTGCCAATGTATTGGGGCGATCAGCCATTCACCGCAGGCCCTGTCTATATGGGTGCCATCGTATGTCTGCTCTTCGTCTTAGGCTTGTTCGTCGTCAAGGGTCCTTATAAGTGGGCGCTTCTGGCTGTGACGATCCTTTCTGTGATGCTCTCTTGGGGTCACAACTGGATGTCACTGACCAAGTTCTTCTTCGATGTCGTGCCGATGTATAATAAGTTCCGTGCTGTATCGTCGATCCTCGTCATTGCCGAAGTCACCATGCCATTGCTCGGCTTCCTGGCCCTCAAGCGCCTTTGCGAAGTCAAGCAACAGGCAGTAGATGCAGCCAATGGTTCGGTCGAGAAGTACAATGCTGATGCTTCTGTCAAGCAGATGATCCGTCAGTTGGGCATGGCTGCTGGCGTCATTGCAGGCTTGCTCATCATTGCATTTATCACCACTTCTGGCTTTACTGGTCCTAACGATGCTGGTATGTTCTCGCAGTTGCCTGATTGGCTCAGCGACGGTATCCTCCTCCAGCGTGAAGCTATGTTCAAGGCCGATTGGGCTCGTACCCTCGGTTTTGTCCTCTGTGCCGTTGCCTTCTTGGTAGTATATCTTAAGATGTATAAGATGCAGGGTACTGCCATCGTAGCTCTCGTCATGGGCGCCTTGATCTTGTGCGATATGTGGCCAGTCGATAAGCGTTACATGAACGACGGTATGTTCTCTAAGGGCAACAGCTTCGATCAGGCTTTCAAGATGCAGCCTTGGGAGAAGCAGATTCTCGACAATGACAAGGATCCAAACTTCCGTGTCATGAATCTGGCAGCAAATACTTTCAATGATGCTCGTACTTCTTATCGCCTCAAGTCCATCGGTGGCTACAGTGCAGCTAAGCTTCGTCGCTATCAGGATCTTATCGACGAGCACCTCAGCCAGATGCATTGGCCTGTCATCGATATGCTCAATGCGAAGTATATCATCTTTGCCGACAAGGAATCTGGCCAGACCGGCGTGCAGCTCAATCCGAATGCCATGGGCAACGCTTGGTATGTCGATACGCTCATCGTCGTCGATACTCCAAATCAGGAATGTGATGCGCTGATGGAGTATGATCTTCATACTACAGCCGTCCTCGACAAGGAATTTGCTTCACAGCTCAAGGGTTACCCAGAATATGCTCAGATCGTCAATGAAGCCGATAGCACCGCATCCGTTCATCTCACCAAGTATACTCCAGAGTATATTGAGTATGATGCACAGTCATCACAGGATGGCACTATTGTCTTCAGCGAGATCTATTACCCTCATGGCTGGAAGGCCCTGATCGATGGAGAACCTGCTGAGCATTTCCGCGTCAACTATCTGCTCCGTGCGCTCAACGTCCCTGCAGGTCAGCATCACATCCGCTTTGAGTTCCGTCCTGAGTCTGTCGAGAAAGGCAATATGCTTTCCATGGCCTTTGTCATCGCCATGTACCTGATCATTGCAGGATGCGTGTTTCTCGGATTCCGCAAACGCAATTGTTAACTGTTAATTGTTAACTGTTAACTGAAATGAATATTTCAATACTCGGCCCCGCCTGGCCCTATCGTGGCGGCATAGCAGCGTTTAACGAACGTCTTGCCCATCAGTTTATTTCTGAGGGGCATGATGTCCGTATCTATACTTTTACCATGCAGTACCCGGGATTCTTGTTCCCTGGCAAGACGCAGTATAGTGTAGAACCCGCTCCCTCAGGCCTGCGAATAGAGCGCAGTATTAATAGTTGTAACCCCCTGTCGTGGTGGAAAACTGGTCGTCGCATTGCCCAAGATCGTCCCGATCTTCTCATCGTGGCGTACTGGTTGCCATTCATGGCTCCAGCATTTGGCTCCATCTGCCGCCTTGCTCGTCGCAATGGCCATACCAGGGTAGTCGCCTTGCTTCACAACCTCATCCCACATGAGTCGCGTCCTGGCGATAAGCTCTTCAGTCGCTACTTTATCGGATCTGTTGACGCCGCCGTCTCGCTTTCTAAGTCGGTGCTCGAAGATATCAAGGTCTTCAATGCGCAGCTTCCTGCAGTCTTCTCACCGCATCCTTTGTATGATAACTTCGGAGAGAAAGTCTCGCGCGAAGAGGCTTGTGCTCATCTGGGATTGGATCCCAACCGACGATATTTCCTATTCTTCGGATTGATCCGTGACTATAAGGGCCTCGACTGGCTATTAGAAGCCTTCGCCAAATTAACTCCTCACTCCTCACTCCACACTCCTCACTACAGCCTGCTCATCGCTGGCGAGTTCTATACCGATGGCACCAAGTACCATGCCTTGGCCGAGAAACTCCAGATTCAGGATGCGCTTGAGTGGCGCTCAGAGTTCGTCCCCGACAGTGAAGTGCGATACTACTTCTCTGCAGCCGACCTCATCGTTCAGCCCTATAAGACGGCAACGCAGTCGGGTGTCACACAGATTGCCTATCACTTTGAGAAACCGATGCTGGTGACTAGGGTAGGAGGTCTCCCGGAAATCGTCCCTGATGGCAAAGTCGGCTATGCTGTCGACCCTACTGTCGATGCTATTGCTGCGGCGCTGCAGGATTTTGCCGAACATCAACCGGACTTCTCGGAGGGAATCATCGATGAGAAGCAGAAGTATTCCTGGTCAGTCATGACCCACCGCCTGCTCGGCTTAATATTTCCTAACTCCTAACTTCTAACTCCTAACTCCTAACTTATTATTATATGCCAGATACAGAAAAGACACTCCGCAAACTCTCTGAGTGCGATGATGAAGTCGTCAAGAGACAGCGCGAGAAACTGAAGTTCAACCGCGAAGTTCATTGGTATGCTTGCTATGTCCATCCCCAGCATGAGTTCCAGATCCATGACTACCTGATGGGTATTGAGAAGGAGTCAAAGAGCAAGCGTCGTGGCAAACCGAAGGAGGAGGATCTCTTCGTGAAGGTCGATCCTGCCAAGGTCCTGATGGAATGCTACGTTCCTGTGGCTCGTGTCAAGGTGAAGCTTTCCGACCGTATGGTCTGGAAAGAGAAGATTGTCATCTCTGGCGTTGTCTTCGTGCATTGCTCGCTCGATAATCGCGATCCTCTCTTCTACGGCAAGTGCAAAGAATATGTCGTCGGCTTCATGAGCGATAAGGCGCGTCATCGTCCGCAGCCGATCCCTGATGCAGAGATGGCGACATTCCGTGCGCTCACAGAATCGAAGTATGCGTATCAGATGGAGGCTCCGACATTCACTCCTGGCGAGTCGGTGCTCATCCTCGCTGGCCAACTCAAGGGTCATGTCGCTGAGCTTGTCAGCACTAAGGAGGTCATCAGCAAGACGGAGTTCCAGACCGATCGCTATGGCAATCTTGTGCTCGATAGCGAGGGTAATCCTATCCCGAAGCATAAGATCACTCTCTGCGTTAGACTGAACGATATGCTCTGCGCAAAGTTTGAGGTGGATGCGGATCAGGTGAGTGTGGTTCCTAAAGGCACCAAAACAAAGATTAGTTTTGATTAATTTCTTCCTATTTTGGAAGGGGGAGTCTTCCCAGACGGGGCTCCTTCCGGAGGGGACTCCTGCCCGGAGGGGGCTCCATTTCTTTGCCTTGATGCAAAGAAGTGGAGTAAAGAAAAATCAAGGCCTTAAATTCTCCAGCTAAAATGGTGGCAGTATTTCTTAAAGCAGGCAAACGCAGCCCTTTGGGCTTTGGACGGTGCCTGCTTCTTAACAGAAATATCGCCACCATTTCTTTACGCTTCCGAATTGATGGCCTTTTCAACTCCCCTCATATCGCTTCGCTCCTTGTCCCCTCATTCTTGAGGGGGATAGTTATGCTCAGAGGTCATGTTCTCGAAACGAGCTTGGAGATTGACGAAATGAGTGGTATAGTCGAAGCTCGTAGGCGACTATCCTGCTATCATGGGCTTTGAGCATCTTGCTGATGCCGCAGAGTGAGTACAAATCCCGACATGACGTCACCTGGTGCTCCGAACAAAGAGCCTCAGCCCACTCCACCAGTGCATTTCGGAAGAGAAGAACTAACCCCCTCAAAGAATGAGGGGACAAGGAGCGAAGCGACATGAGGGGAGTTGATAGGGCATAGTGAAAGGAGGTGAAAAGCAGAGACTGAGGATGACGCCAGCAAGGAAACACCGTTCAAAGCCGAAGGCTGCGTTTGTTTCCTTGCCAGTCAGACCAGTCTCTGCCACCTCCTGTAACGTAGCCCGAGTTTTCTTTCCTCTATTTCTTTGTCGACACAAAGAAATAGAGCCCCCTCCGGGTAGGAGTTCCCTCCGAACAGGAGTCCCCTCCGGAAGGAGCCCCGTCTGGGAAGACTCCCCCTTCCTGGAAAGGAAGTCTTACAATTTGCCAACTTTCTATCGATAAAATATGTTTTATAACATACTCTCAATCTGTGCAACCGATTGAATTTTGGTAATTCGATTAAAATTTGTCAATTTTTTTTGGAAAGATTGCGATTTTGACCTATCTTTGCACTCCGTAACACAAGAGATGTAATGTACATAGTACATATTATTATTGGTATATCAACTATCATAAGGAATACCGTACGAAGTACATACATATATTTATAAAGAGATATATTAATGAAGAAGCGTCAGGACTCTCCCTGGCGGCCAATCATAGTGATGAATTATACATAACTTAAATCAATCAACACTGTTTTTTCACTATGGCAGAAAACAAAAAACGCGTTTATACCTTTGGTAACGGTAAGGCTGAAGGTAATGCAAACATGCGTAACGAACTGGGTGGCAAGGGTGCAAACCTTGCAGAGATGAACCTCATCGGCGTCCCTGTACCTCCAGGTTTCACTATTACCACAGATGTATGTAACGAGTACTACGAGATCGGCAAGGACAATGTCGTAGCCGTACTTAAGAACGACGTTCTTGCTGCAGTAAAGCACATTGAGGGTTTGATGAACAGCACCCTCGGCGATGCTACCAATCCACTCCTTCTTTCTGTACGTTCAGGTGCCCGTGCTTCTATGCCTGGCATGATGGATACCATTTTGAACCTTGGTCTCAACGACGAGGTAGTAGAGGGTCTCTCTAAGAAGACTGGCAATCCACGCTTCGCATGGGATTCATACCGACGTTTCGTTCAGATGTATGGCGACGTTGTCATGGGACTCAAGCCAGTCAACAAGACTGACATCGATCCATTCGAGGCTATCATCGAGAAGGTCAAGGAGGAGTATAACGTAGTTCTTGATAAGGATATCCCAGTTGAGGGTCTCCAGGAGCTCGTTACCAAGTTCAAGGCTATGATCAAGGAGCGTACCGGCAAGGCATTCCCAGTCGATGTATATGAGCAGCTCTGGGGCGCTATCTGCGCTGTATTCGATTCATGGATGAACGAGCGTGCTATCCTTTATCGTAAGATGGAGGGCATCCCAGCAGAATGGGGTACAGCCGTATCTGTTATGGCCATGGTCTTCGGTAACATGGGCAACACCTCAGCTACCGGCGTATGCTTCAGCCGTGACGCTGCTACCGGTGAGAACATCTTCAACGGTGAGTATTTGATCAACGCTCAGGGTGAGGACGTCGTAGCAGGTATCCGTACCCCACAGCAGATCACCATCGAGGGTTCACGTCGTTGGGCTCAGCGTGCAGAGATCTCTGAGGAGGAGCGCGTAGCTAAGTATCCTTCAATGGAGGAGGCTATGCCAGAGCTTTATAAGGAGCTCGACGCTCTCCAGACCAAGCTTGAGAACCACTACCACGATATGCAGGATATGGAGTTCACCGTTCAGGAGGGCAAGCTCTGGTTCCTCCAGACCCGTAACGGTAAGCGCACAGGTACTGCAATGGTTAAGATCGCTATGGACCTCGTTAAGGAGGGTCTCATCGACGAGAAGACCGCACTCCAGCGTTGTGAGCCACAGAAGCTCGACGAGCTCCTCCACCCAGTATTCGATAAGGCTGCTTTGAAGAAGGCTAAGGTCCTCACCACCGGTCTTCCTGCATCTCCAGGTGCTGCTTGTGGCCAGATCGTCTTCTCAGCTGACGACGCAGAGGCATGGCACAAGAATGGCCATAAGGTAGTCATGGTACGTATCGAGACCTCACCTGAGGACCTCGCTGGTATGGCTGCTGCAGAGGGTATCCTTACCTGCCGTGGTGGTATGACCTCACACGCTGCCGTTGTGGCTCGTGGTATGGGCAAGTGCTGCGTATCAGGTGCAGGTGCTCTCCAGGTTGACTATGTCAAGAAGACCGTTAAGATCGAGGACGTAGAGCTCCATGAGGGTGACTTCCTTTCAATCAATGGTTCAACCGGTCAGGTTCTCCTCGGTGAGGTAGAGACCAAGGCTGCTGAGATCTCTGGCGACTTCGCTGAGCTCATGAACCTCTGTAACAAGTACACCAAGCTCGTTGTTCGTACCAACGCAGATACTCCACACGATGCACAGGTTGCTCGCGACTTCGGCGCTGTAGGTATCGGTCTCTGCCGTACCGAGCATATGTTCTTCGAGGGTGAGAAGATCAAGGCAATGCGTGAGATGATCCTTGCTGAGAATGTTGAGGGTCGTAAGAAGGCTCTTGAGAAGCTCCTCCCATATCAGAAGGCTGACTTCTATGGCATTCTCAAGGCAATGGACGGCCTTGCAGTCAACATCCGTCTTCTCGATCCACCTCTCCACGAGTTCGTACCACATGATCAGAAGGGTCAGCAGGAGATGGCAGAGGCTATGGGCGTTACCATCGACTACATTAAGGCACGTGTTGCTTCTCTTAACGAGAACAACCCAATGCTCGGTCACCGTGGTTGCCGTCTCGGCATCACCTATCCTGAGATTACTGAGATGCAGACCCGTGCTATCCTCGGCGCTGCTATCCAGTTGAAGAAGGAGGGCTTGAACCCAATCCCAGAGATCATGGTTCCACTCGTAGGCCGTCATCACGAGTTCGATATGCAGGAGGCTATCATCCGCAAGACCGCTGCAGCTCTCTTTGAGGAGGAAGGCATTGAGCCATTCAACTTCAAGGTAGGTACCATGATTGAGATCCCACGTGCAGCCCTCACCGCTGATGCTGTTGCTGCTCGTGCTGAGTACTTCTCATTCGGTACCAATGACCTTACCCAGATGACCTTCGGTTACTCTCGTGACGATATCGCTTCATTCCTCCCAGTTTACTTGGAGAAGAAGATCCTTAAGGTCGATCCATTCCAGGTACTCGACCAGAAGGGTGTAGGCCAGCTCATCAAGATGGCTGTAGAGAAGGGTCGCTCAGTACGTCCAGATCTCAAGTGTGGTATCTGTGGCGAGCACGGTGGTGAGCCAAGCTCAGTTAAGTTCTGCCACCGCGCAGGCTTGAACTACGTTTCATGCTCTCCATTCCGCGTACCTATCGCACGCCTCGCTGCCGCCCAGGCCGCGGTCGAAGAGTAATTTAGTATACTTTTCCTAAGATAAAAACGAGGGTGTGTCAAAAGGTATAAAGCCCCAGACACACCCACATTTACTAATTTAAATTAAAAGTCCGGACTTTCACAAGCTCGGACTTTTTTATATCCGCAAAAATGCGTATCTTTGCGGCAATTAAAATCATGTCTACAA
>JAZQQH010000053.1:0-4810 GCA_045628985.1 Bacteroidales bacterium
AAAAACGAGTAAAAACTATAAAAACAATATTTGAGTTTTTCTCGCTAGCGCGGTGCTGAAATACGATAAATACTATAAATATTATAAATACGTTTTTATAGTTTTTATTTGTTTTTATAGTTTTTCAGCACCACGCAGTGAATGTATTTATCGTATTTAGTATATTTATCGTATTTCAGCACCACGCAGTGAGATTCGGATGTTATTAATTAATTTTGATCAGTTACTTAATAATGAAATAATAAGCTTTGGTCGGATTTTCTTGTGCAAAGATAACTATAATAATTAATAATGTATAATAAAATCCGCAAAAAATGGCAAAGTTACGTTAAATCTAAGTCGTAATGCTCGCTCCAAAGACGTTTTGCTCGTTTTGAGGGGGTACTGTCCTCCAGACAGGACGGGGGAGAGAGCCGAGAGTCAAAGTCCGGCATCGCGAGCGGTGAGGAGTCATTTTCCCCTTATTCTCACAATTCCCCCTTTAAAAGTTTGCAAAACGACTTGAAATTTTGCAAGTTTTACAAATTTTTGGGTTTTGCTCGTAGATTTTGAGAAAATTTATTTAATTTTGCACCCGTAATTTATATATTAATCAAAGTGAACAATTCTCTTGCATTTCTCCTTGTTACGTTACTCTGGCTCTTCAGCGCTTGCACAAGTCAGGATCAGTCACCCGCTGACGGGAAGGGTCGCGACTATCCTTCCGAGTCGACCTTCGACCTGATTGACCGTAGCATGAGCTATATGAAGTCTGACCCTGAGAGGGCACATCAGATACTCGATTCTATCGCCGGTGCTGGGTTGATGACACCTCAGCGCTGCGACTACTTCCACGCCATGGTCAACTTCTCCGGAGAGAACAAGCATGACATTGCCCTCGGCATCTGTGACCGTCTGCTCGATGAAGGCGTCTTTGGCGACGATCGCTTCCTGGAGGAGGAGATCTGCGCTCTGGCATCGAATATCACCGCCTCGACTAAAAGTCATCTTGCTACGCTGAAATACGCTAATCGAGGCATTGCCCTCTGTCATGGCGACGAACGCATGCGTGGCGACGAAGCTACCATGATGTCGCGAGTAGGAGTGGCCGAGCAGGCACTGGGCAGAATCGAGCAGGCTCGTGAGACCTACGACCGCGCCTACCAGCTCCTCAAGGGTACCAGCACGTTTGCCGACCTCGTGGCACTCATCTCCCTCCAGAAAAGACAGGTGGAGCTATATCACGATATGAAGGATTTCGACTCCATGATCGCCACCTGCCATGAGATAGAGCAGCTGGTGGAGCGTTTCGAGCGTGACCCTTCATTCGTCGGCCATCGTCCCATTACCATGCAGGAGGCGGGCTCAGCCACCAAGGAGTTTGCCGATTTCTACCGCTGCCAGGTTTATCACCGTCTGGCACGTGCCTACCATAAGCGAATCGATCTCGGTCAGGCTGTTGACGTCAAGGCCGAAACCGACTCCGTGAGGAGTTACATGCTCAAACTGCTGAGCAACGATGCCGCAGAGACCTCTATGGCGCTCATCAACTCCATGCAGGAGATGCAGTTCCTTGGCCTGAAGTCCGACTTCGACCGCACTCGCCCCATAGCCGAAGAGATTTTCAAGAGCGATAGCCTGGTGGTCGAATACGTCGACTACCTGACCCTGCTTGCCAACGACGCCGAGTCACGTCACGACCTGCAGGCCAGCACCAACTACCTGAAGCGTGCCCAAGTCGTGACCGACAGCATCAACCAGAGAGAATCGTTGCTCGTGCTGGCCGAACAGATGTCACTCAACATGGTGCAGGAACAGCAGCTCGCCCGTCAGGATGCCGAGAACCAGCTGGAACGTCAGAAGCTGATGACCCGTCTGCTTACCTTCGGCTTTATCGCTATCCTTATCATCGGCATGATCATCGGATTCTTGGTGTATAAAAACCTGAAGAAGGAAAGACTCATCAGACAGACACAACAGGACCTCTGTGATACCAAAGATGAAGTCAAGGACCTGGCCCTTCAGCTTGAAGAGATGCGGTTTGAGAAATCTTCCGAAAACATGCAGACCATTTACGAGCGCATCATAAAGGTCATGGAAGATGAGAAACTCTACCTCAACAGCGAACTCGATATCCAAAAGTTGTCCGATGCAGTCTTCTCAAGCCGTTCGGTCGTCTCGATCTGTATTAACCGCATCACCGGAAAGACCTTCCGCCAGTGGCTCTCAGAATATCGTCTGAACCTCTTCGAAAGGTTGCTGCGAGAGAATCCTAATACAGCTATCGAAGACCTGGTGCACCGTTGCGGATACAAAGATCAGAGCACCTTCCGCCGTCAGTTCAAAGAAAAGCATGGCATGACGGCACTCAGATTCAGAAAGTTTATTGAAGATAAAACAAACTAAAAACTATTCACATATGAAAAAACTATTATCAACACTTATTCTCGCCCTCGCCTGCATCAGCAGCGCATGGGCACAGCAGGACACCATTAGGGTGTCAAATTTAGATGAGTTCCGTAAGGCTCTTAGCGATCCGAATGCTAACATCGTACTCACGGAGGACATTGACTTCGGAGGTAATTTTTACACCTTCTTTGACATTCATAACAAGTTCCATGGTACGATCGATGGCAATGACCATACGATCAAGAATATCAAGATTGACAATACTGGAAAAAACGAAAAGCCAAATCAACACAATGCCCTGATCTCATTTGCCGAGGGTGCTACCTTCAAGAACCTGACACTCGACAACGTGAAAGTCAAGTTTAAAGACTTGGTAGGAGCCCTGGTAGGCGGCTCTAAGAATTGTACCTACGAGAAAATCAATCTCACGAACTCTGAGATTTCTATTCATGTCAATATCGGTAGTGTCGGTGGCCTCGTCTGCGATTCAGATCATGACAGCTTCACCTTCTGTAAAACCGACAATCATACCAGCGTCATTTCTAGGGGATACGCTGGTGGCCTGGTGTACAAAGCTAATGTTTCTGCTTTTACCGATTGCTGGAATAATGCAGAGGTATCAGGCGTTTATGGCAAGGTTGGCGGCATCGTTGGCTCGGATCAATACTCTACCTTCACCCGATGCATCAACAGCGGTTACGTGCGTCATAACAGCGGTATTTTTAAGGATGACGATGAGCTGGGCGGCATTGTTGCTAAAGCTACAGGTTCAAGCTTCTTCGAATGTGTCAACGATGGCAAGCTCTACTGTGAGGATGAGTACGGTGGCGGCATCGTAGGTCTCGGCAATAACGTATCCATCATCAACTGTCTCAATACATCGCAGGAACTTGAATTTAGCGAAAACACTTGTGGTGGTATCATCGGTTCTGCCGAGAATAGTAGGGTTGCCAGCTGTCTGTCGCTTGCTGACTATCCGCTCATCGGCGAGGAGAAGAGCATGAGAGCAGCTTCGGGCAACAACTACCGTCTGGAGGTCAACAACCACAAAAACAGCGACTGGGTAATGGGTGTAAGCGATAAGCTTCTGACTTCGGGCCTCGTGACACGCTGGCTCAACAACGGCGATGAGAACCGTTGGAATATCATGCCAGTATGGCATCAGCTGCTCTTTTTAAATAAATATTACCCTTACCTGCGTAATCAATATTTTTCTTTTGAGCATGTGGTTGAAATAGAAAATATCGAGGAATGTATGCATATCAAAACAGCCGACCAGCTCATGGAATTCGCCAAGAAGGTCAACAGTGGTGATCAGTTCGCCTGTGCTGTGCTCGATGCGGACATCAACCTCCACGACTACGACTGGAAACCTATCGGTACCGACCAGAGCCGCTTCCGTGGCTGTTTCGACGGCAAGGGCCATACTATCAAAGGCATGAACTTTGCCATCAACAGCGACGCTGACGGCGCAGGTCTCTTCGGCGTGGCTCATACCGGTGCTGAGATCCGTAATGTGTTCTTGGCAGACGACTGCGCTATTGTCAACACTGGCGATGGCGGTGCTGCAGGCATCCTCGGCCGTGTCAACATCGGTTGGGCCTGGGCTAACGTCGTCATCGAGAACTGTGGCACCCACGGCATAGTCACCGCCAACAAGCACGCAGGTGGTATCTTAGGTCGTGTCACAACCAGCGATAAGGACCGAAACGTCAAGATCTACATCAACAAGTGTTTCAATCACGCCGATATTGTTGCCCATAACAGCATGAGTGGCCTCTTGTGCGGGTATGCCAAGAACAACGCTTATATCACCAACTGCTGGTCAACCGGTTTCCTCATTAGATGGGACGACAATTGTCCTGCCCCTTATGATAAGAAAAATCCTTCAGGAGAGACAGAATACTTTGCCGGATACGATCAGAAGATCTACTTCCAAAACTGCTATGCTATCGATCCTTACAAGATTGATGAAAAGGATAACCAGAGTGGCGTTGTAAAGATGACCTCTGAAGACCTCGCCAACGGTAAGCTCACCTACTATTTGAACCGCTTTGCTACAGAGGGCGACCTTGACTGGTATCAGAAGATCGGTAAGGATGAGTATCCTATCTTTAGTTCACGTGGCGGCGACATTGTCTATGCATACTCGAGCTACGGAAATGAGGCTTATACCAACGATAAGGATCAAAGCGGCTTCCTGCAATTTGGTCCAATCCGTGTCTCGAACGACTATAGCATGGCATGGCTCGATGGAAACTCTACCAGCGACCTCACCCTGAAGGAGGGCTTCACGGTAGAGAATGCATCGCTCAACCGTAGCTTCAAGGCTCACGTGCCTTCTACGCTTGTCCTGCCGTTCTCGGGTAGATTCGACTTCAGTAAAAATGCCCGTTTCTTCACCTTCAGCGCTATGACCTAT
>JAZQQH010000054.1:0-3246 GCA_045628985.1 Bacteroidales bacterium
TAAAAATTAAAAGTGCAAAGTTTAAAATTATTACTATATACCTTACTACTAAAATAAAGATATAGACAAACCTGATTTGTTTAATAATACTTTGTCAAAACTTATATTTTTAATTTTTAATTTTTAACTTTTAATTTCCAATGCGTCAGCCAAAGAGGGCCTCAGCTTCTGAGCGTAAAGAAAATAAAGGAAATTTTGCGTAAAAGCAGGCACCGATCAAGCGTAGCGCGTTTGGCTGCTTTAGAAAAATTTACTTTATTTTTAGCTTAGAAGGTTAAGCCTTGACTTTCTTCTCAATACTTCTTGGGTCAAGCCAAGAAGTATTGGCCGGTAAAGCTGGCAAGCTTTGATAATGCTTAAGCTGGCAAGCTTAATTCTTCCTGCTCGCCAGAGCTTTCTTCGTTTTCGTTATTACCTCGATACGCCTTGCTCTTGAAGTCACGTATGAGCACATTGATCTCATCGATGACATTAGCGCATCGGCTGATCTTCATCATCTGATCGACATCGTTAGATACCATGTTGGCAGTGGCCGCGAGGGTATAGGAGATCTGGAGGAATGCCGCCTCAGTGTTGGCACGGCATTCGGTTGATACCGCCGACTCAGACTTCTCGCGGATACGAGCCATATAGAGCTCCTCGTAGGTATCGTTGGCAGTCTCAAGGATCGCGATGTCGCTGGTGATCTGGAGTACCTCGAAGCTGTCGAGGAGGAACTGACGGAGATCCTTGATGAAGCCGCGGAGCTTGGCAGTCTCGACCTGGTTGGCATCCTTGGTGATCGAGATAGGGTACTGCGAGAGGAAATGCGCGTTGATGGTCGCAATGAGCTCAGGCGTGATGCTCTCGTTCATCGAGTCGTTCTCGGCATTCTTGAGTTTGTAGTAGATACGACGAAAATAGTTATCTCGAGTCTGATCGTGTTCGGCGAGTTGTCGCGTATATGCCGATGCACGCGCACGGTTGACGATGTCCTGTTCCGTCTCGAGGAATGAGCAGAAACTACCGTAGAGCGTAGCATCCAGACCCAAGTCTTCAGCGCCATACTTTTCGATGTCAGCTTTCACGTTCGCGAGGAACGAGACATGATAGGCGTTGGTAAGTTTCGCAAAAGAGATTGATTCAATTACTTTTAAGTTCATAGTTTTCTTTTTAGAGTTTCACAATTGACGCGCGTCGTTGTTATCTTTCGAATTCGCAATGTCGGCCGCTCTCCCTTCGGTGGTAGTGCACTCGACCGGGAGTGCACACCCTCTGGTTTCTGACCTTGAGCACGTCGAGGATCTTGAAATCGGTGCCCGTGGCAGGCTCCGAGATACGACGTATGGATATCACGAAGTCGGCGAGGTTATGCCAGTGGGCAGAACCTGAGATGTCGGAGGCCTTCACGGTATCCTCGTCGAGTAGACGTTCCACCTTACGCGGATGAGCCACGATGAACACCCACACCTTGTGCAGCAGCCCCCAGTCCTGGAGATTGGCGAGGAGGTCGCGCACGAAGTCGGTCTCGTTCTGCGACTCCTTGATGTCGCGTTTCAGGCGTGCATAGTTGTCGATGATCAGGAAGTCGGGGCGGAAAGTGTTCCACTGAGCATCGCATTCGCGGATGATCTCGGGCCCTGAAGGATCACCCTTATGAATGTTGAAGCACGCCATGTAGTCGTTGAGGAACCGCACCTCGTCGAGCAGCTGCGCGTCGGATAGCTGCGTGAGGTCGGCGCGGTCGAGGATACGGTGAATCATATCGCCGAACACCTCCTGGACATCTGGCTCCTCCATGCTGCAGAAGGTGAAGCGTTTCTTCTGCGCGTTGATGAGATGAGCCGCCATGTCGTACAGGAAGTCGCTCTTGCCATCGCCAGGCAGACCGGTGACGACGACGAGACCACCGCGGTTGGTGAGACGGAAATGACGGTCGGTGAGAGGACCGTATCCGAGTGAGAAGCTTTCTATAGACACACCGCGCAGCGCATTGAGCACATCATTCTCGATGTCGTTGGGACGTATCGTCTTACTGTCGGAAAACGACCTGGCAGAGAGTATCTTTTCGCGTACTGCCTCGGTACCTTGATTAAGCAGCACATCGGCGATATCCTTGCCTTCCGTCGGGTCGATCTCAGCGAGACGACTGCGTCCCTGGAAGATATACATGAGACGCATCTGCAGGAAACGACCCCGGAAATCGTTGTCGCCACAGATGATGATCTCGGAGGCAGCATCGAACAGATGCATGAAAGGAGCGAGGCACTTGCGGATATCATCGCCCGCACCGTTCGGAACAGATATCGCATTCCAGAAGCCAGCCTCGCGCAGAGCCAGGCAGTCTTTCTCACCCTCGGTGATGATGATCTTGTCGTACTGCTGCTTCTGCAGTTCGTTGATCCCGAACGGAGGCGTAGGCAGCTCCTTGTAAGCCTTCTCGGCATGGAAAGCCTTCTCATACTTCCCGCCCCTCATGCTCACCGTCCTAGCCTTTATAGCCACTATTCTCTCACCGACGAAGTATGGGAATATGATCACCGGCAGCTGCTCGTATTCGTTCTCAGCGTTCGAGTGCTTCATCTCCTTTGCGCTGAAGCTGAGCATACCAGCCATGATTCCCGAGTCGATGGCAGTCTGCAGGCTGATGCCCATATCCTGGAGATACTTCCTCACCATCCGCATCCCCTCCACACAGTTCTCATCCGCATCGGCAGTCAGCACCGCGATCTTATCCTTCAGCGTAATCTCCTTTCTGCCATAGTCGGAAATTAGCACCGGCACCTGTTCATCGCTGGTCACGTATGTAGTAAACGGATTGACCTTCTCCATCGAATATTCACTGATCATATTCTCACGACTCTTATTTCTCTCTGACTCAACGGGAATGCCATACGGCTCATCCTCCGGGCGCGGCTCATCTCGGAACTCTCCAGCCTTGAACCCGCATCCCGCAGTGAAGCACTTCGCCATGTGCTTCGCAGGACTCAGGCTCAGATTCTCCTTGCCGCATTCCGGGCATACAGCCGTGTAGTTTGCGCCACTTCGGCTCAGCACCCCGAAGTCGTTGTTGTAGTACCTAAACAATTTAATTGATAATTGATATTTATGTCGCTCCCCGCGACGGGGCCAATACTTTTTGTCTTGACACAAAAAGTATGGAGAAAAAAGTCAAGACCTTGAAATGATTTGCTAAAGATGCTTTGTCAAAAGCTGAAGCAGCCAAACGCGCTGCGCTTGATCGGTGCCTGCTTCTTACGCTTCTGC
>JAZQQH010000055.1:0-3528 GCA_045628985.1 Bacteroidales bacterium
CCTCCACCGCTGGATCCACGGTGACCAGGAGCTCCTCTCTGCCCTCTATGCCGCCGGTTATCATGACCGACAAAGAGTCTTCACTTCCAAGCAGTTAGCACTCATCTACGAGTACATCGGCACCCCCGACGCCGCCTAAAATTCGCAATTTTGTTACAGTTGTTACAGTGTTACAGTTATGATTTTTGCCCAAAAACTCAAAGTCAAATTTTTATATATATATAAATATATATATAAAGAATAAATTCTCCCCTTTTTTAGGAAAAACCGAACTGTAACACTGTAACACTGTAACGCTCCCGACAGGGTTGCTGCCGACAGCGCTACGATCAGCTTCTTCATCTTACTTGACAATCTTTTTACCATTCAGGATATAGATGCCCTTGGTCGGGTTGTCCACACGGCGTCCCTGCAGGTCATAATACTGGCCAGAGGCGTCAGCATCCTCTGTCATGGTACTGATGGCCGTGGCAGGATCCTTGATGGTGAACGTCAGATCGTTGGTCAAAACTACCCAGTCGCCATCCTTCTTATAACAAACAATGCAGTAGTAGTTGCCCTCTGGAAGGTTGATTATGGATGCATTCTCGTAGGTCGTGGTACCTGTAGACAGATCGGTCTCAAACACTGGGAAAACCATCAGGCTGTTACCGTCACCGCCCTCCTTTAAGACAAAGACATAGAACTGCTCAACATAGAACCCACCGGTATTCTTAATGTCGAAAGTTACGCCAAGGTACTCTTCAGGACTGATGACGGTCTTATCGATGGCATAGTCAGAGAATGCAAGGACAGGCTCACCCCCGGTATCCTTCAGGGTTATCGTCTTGTTGCTACCAGGAATCACCTGATCCTTATACTGAGATTCGTAAATCAGCTCCACCGTATACGGCTTACCGCTCTCGAATACCTTGCCTTTATCCGGCTTGCATGTAAATACTAACTCGCGTGTCTCACCCGGATCAAGGTAGGCAAAGTTAGAACCCAAAGATACCCTGTTATGATTCTCATCCCAGATGATCATATATACAGTACGGTCGAAGGTCGGGCAATCCATCGCGTTGGTGAGGGTAGCCGTGGCCTTGACGCTGAAGTCGGCATAGTCGCGTGTGAGCACTAGGCTATCGCATTTCAAGGTTGCATTATCCTTGGGGTTGGACTCGCTGACGAATTTGCCGTCGGCATCGAGGCTAAGCATCAGATACGGCTGGAAGGCGACCTTCGACAATGGCACTCTATAACCTTCGCCCTCAATATAGCAAGCTGGGTAAACCAGGCACTTCTTGCCGTCAGCAAGTTTTTCTTTATCGATCTCTAGTTTATCAATCGCAACCTGAAATCGAGCCTGTCTGCCGAAAGCGAACTCATCGATACTTAAGAAAGTAGCACCTACGATCTCGTCGTCTACCACGGCGACAACGCCCAACGGGCCTGTATAAGCACCAAGGCCGTAATTAGAGATGTTACAATAGATGGTATCTTCAATCAGGATCAGCTCTTCTTCTACCACCATCTGAGCGTGCGCCACCGAGGTGCCCTCCTTGTCAGGGAAGCAATTGATAATGATTCTCTGAAAGCCAGGATAGCCACCCTCACAGCCTCCTGTGCCCTGCTTATGAGGGCGCATGAAGTTGATGTCGTAGTAGCCGTTGCTCATGCCACCCCAGCCCCAGTTGACATGATACATCTCATCCTCATCATATCCATCGAGCACAAAACGGTGTCCTCCACTGGGAGAGATTCCACCCATACAGACAGGGTGTGATGCTGCCAGTTCCTGCTTGATGAGGTTATTCCACTCGGCATAATCGAAGAACTCTCGCATGCACAATTCTAAACCCTTGTTATACCCGAAGTAGGTAGCCAGCGCGTAGTTCGACCACTGCTGTGATGCGCCACTCTGTGGGCCATAGTCCATTCTCGTAGCAATGCCCACATCGCTCATCAGCTTAGCTACGGCATAGGCCTGCTCGTCGGTATAGTCACCGTTATATTCTCCCAGCATGTTGTCCCAATCGTAGACCGATTGAGAGAAGTCTGCCTCAAGCACACCTTTTATTACGCCATCTGAAGTATAGCTGGCACTGCCTGTGCCTTGCTTAGGCCACTCATAATACTTCATGATCTGAGCCATAGCTGTGGCTACACAACCTGTAGCACAGTGGGCATTCCTGCCAGGAATCATAGGGGTCATACGGTTGTATGGCTCATCCTGATTCCAGTTGATGCCCTCAAGGAGTGGCTCCACGCTGGCAGGAAGAGTAGCGGCCTGAGAATAGTGTCGGCCAGGGATGGTCAGGCTGATAGTGCCATCGGCATCGATAACCACCTGATCAGGAATATCTTCTGGTATATAGCTCGATGTCACAGCTGCCACTTCGGTGCTGCAGAGGCGCTGCATGGCCTCCTTACACCCGTCGACCCACTCACGGAAGGCCGGGATCGTGAGCGACTGCTCGTAGGTGCCGTTCTCTGCATATCCGAGTATGGCATTGGCTCTCTCGTCGGCACTTGCTATCACAAAGCCGTCATTCTGGTGGGTACTGAACACATAATACAGCGCCTTGTCTTCGCCGAGGCTCTTCTGTGTATGCACCAGGGCCAAGTCGGACCCTGCGCGAGTCTGCGTGGCATTACTTTTCTTACTCAGCACGGCCATGGCATTCTGCCGAGCTTGCTCTACCGAAAGTTGTTGTGCTTGTGCTGTAAGCGTGAATGCGCAGAGTAACAATAAACTTTTCCTGATCATATTCTAAAGACTAATACTATAAAAATAAAAATGTGTGCAAATATCTCAATAATTCTTGTAAATTCCAAATTTTAAGTCCAGAATACGCTATTCTCCGCCGAATTTTCGCAAACAAGAGTCCGGAGGGACAGGTACGGTGGACACCACGGAATTTTCAGAAAGATGCAGATGATAGAGAGTCCGGAGGGACAGGTACGGTGGACACCACGATGCGGAGGGGATCCCTATGGGCAAGAGTATGGAGGAGATACGGATGCGACAAGAGATCATTCTGTCTTATTTTCGGAATTTTCAGAAAGATGCAGATGATAGGAAAGTATATAATAAAATACTAGAAGACGATATCCTGATGAGGTCAATCTCAGTGACTGAAGCTAATGAGGGTCAAGGGACAGGTACCTGATCCACTTTGATAAAACTTTGACAAAAGTAACGATTCCCGATTGGGTCAGGAACCTGTCCCTCTGACCCATGTTATGCGAGGTACTGCCCTCCAGGCAGCACTAATAGAGGGGTCCTTTATCCGGAGACTTCGTCCCCGGTTACTAACAGCTAACTCCGTTCGCTGTGTACAGCCTTCCAGGCTACGTTCCTAAAGACGATGATGTGGTGTGTGGTCCGTAAAATCCCCCCAAATAGCCACCTTCAAACGCCATTGCGCACGATTTTGAAAGTTTTCTTTGTGTAGAAAACACGCAAAAACATGGAAAGACATCAGGCCTTGCAAGTCTGGTGTCTTTTCGTTATATTTGCGGGCAAAAAAGGAATCGAAATAATGA
>JAZQQH010000056.1:0-69885 GCA_045628985.1 Bacteroidales bacterium
AGGCCAGATGTTTGCCGCCGGCTTCCTTCAGATTCCATCTCGCGATGGACACCCTTGCCTTAGGCTATGTGATTCCCGCTATTAGGGCTCACTCGGGACTTGCACCCGTTAGACAATGCTCGTGCCGAGCGTACAATAAAACTCCCGCTACAATAGTGTAACGGGAGTCTTTTTAATATCTAAACTAAGCAGGAGTATTAATACTCAAGCTTGGTCTGACGAACGTAAGTAGCGTAGCGCTTCTTAGCCATCTCCTCAGCCTGAGCGAAGAGCTCTGCTGCTTCTGCAGGGAACTGCTTAGCAACTGAAGCGTAACGAACCTCGCCCTTGAGGAAGTCCTGGAATTTATCCCACTGTGGCTCCTTAGAGTCAAGGATGAATGGGTTCTTACCCTCAGCCTCGAGCTCTGGGTTGAAGCGCCAGAGGTGCCAGTAACCGCACTCAACAGCCTTAGCCTCCTCAGCCTGGCTCTTACCCATACCAGCCTTCAAACCATGGTTGATACATGGAGCGTAAGCGATGATGAGAGATGGTCCGTGATATGCCTCTGCCTCCTTGAATGCCTTGAGAGTCTGAGCCTGGTCAGCACCCATAGCAATCTGAGCAACGTAAACGTAACCGTAGGTAGTAGCGATCATACCGAGATCCTTCTTACGAACGCGCTTACCAGCAGCAGCGAACTTAGCGATAGCGCCGAGTGGAGTAGCCTTAGAAGACTGACCACCAGTGTTAGAGTAAACCTCAGTATCGATAACGAAGATGTTAACGTCCTCACCAGAAGCAATTACATGATCGAGACCACCGTAACCGATATCGTAAGAAGCACCATCACCACCGATAATCCACTGGCTGCGCTTTACGAGGTGATCCTTATAGATAAGGATGTTCTTGCAGGTATCACAACCACATGCCTCACAAGCTGCAACGATCTGTGGAGCGAGAGCCTTAGTGGTAGCAGCATCCTCCTGACCAGCAATCCACTGGTTGAACATCTCCTTGAGCTCTGCAGAGCAGCACTCGCAAGACTGAGCCTCAGTCATGAGCTTGGTGAGACGCTGCTTGATCTTCTTGTTAGCGATGCACATACCGAGACCGAACTCGCAGAAGTCCTCGAAGAGTGAGTTTGCCCAAGCTGGACCCTGACCCTTAGCGTTCTTTGTATAAGGAGTTGAAGGAACTGAACCAGAGTAGATTGAAGAACAACCAGTAGCGTTAGCTACGATCTCACGATCACCGAAGAGCTGAGAGATGAGCTTAACGTATGGAGTCTCACCACAACCTGCACAAGCGCCAGAGAACTCGAAGAGTGGAGTAGCGAACTGTGAGTTCTTAACATTAGCGGTGATGTCAACGAGATCCTGCTTAGAGGTAACGTTCTCAACGCAATACTGCCACTGAGCTGCCTCCTTAGCTGCCTCTGCAGAGGTATCATCGTATGCAACCATCTTGAGAGCTGGGCCACCGAGCTTAGGATTGCCTGGACAAACGTCAGCACAGTTACCACAAGCAAGACAGTCCTTAACGCCAACCTGCATAGTGAAGAACATACCCTTCATAGCAGCTGGAGCCTTCATCTCGATGGTCTGACCAGTGAAGCCAGCCTTCTCCTCTGCGGTCATTACGAATGGACGGATACAAGCGTGAGGACAAACATAAGCACACTTGTTACACTGGATACACTTCTCAGCATCCCATACTGGAACGAATGCACCTACACCACGTTTCTCGAACTTAGCAGTACCAGCTGCCCAAGTACCATCCTCGATGCCCTTGAATGCAGATACTGGGAGGAGGTCACCATCCTGAGCGTTGATAGGACGAACTACGCCATTGATGAATGCATCACCATCGGTATATACCTTTGGCTCAGCCTCAAGGCTTGCCCATGCTGGATCAACTGCCAACTCCTTGTACTCACCACCGCGATCTACAGCAGCGTAGTTCTTGTTGACAACGTCCTCACCCTTCTTGCCATAAGACTTAACGATGAAGTGCTTCATCTCCTCAACAGCCTGCTCTACTGGGATAACGCCAGTGATACGGAAGAATGCTGACTGGAGGATGGTGTTGGTACGGTTACCAAGGCCGATCTCCTGAGCGATCTTAGTTGCATTGATGTAGTAAACCTTAACGTTGTTCTTAGCGAGAACAGCCTTTACCTTATTAGGGATGTTAGCAACGAGCTCCTCACCGTCCCAAATAGTGTTGAGAAGGAAGGTGCCGCCCTGCTGGATACCACGAGTAACATCGTACATGTTGAGGTAAGCCTGCTGGTGGCAAGCAACGAAGTTAGGAGTGGTTACGAGGTAGGTTGACTGGATAGGAGTATCACCGAAACGGAGGTGTGAGCAGGTGAAACCACCTGACTTCTTTGAGTCGTATGAGAAGTAAGCCTGGCAGTACTTGTCAGTTGTCTCACCGATGATCTTAACTGAGTTCTTGTTAGCACCAACGGTACCATCAGCACCAAGGCCGTAGAACTTAGCCTGGAACATACCTGCAGGAGCAACAGAAACCTCCTCACCTACTGGGAGTGAAGTGAAGGTGATATCATCAACGATACCGAGGGTGAAGTGGTTCTTTGGCTCGTTCATTGCGAGGTTCTCATAAACTGCGATGATCTGAGCTGGAGTGGTATCGTTAGAACCGAGACCATAGCGACCACCTACAACCTTGATCTGACCGATGAGGCCGAGCTCGGTGAGAGCGTCAACTACGTCGAGATACAATGGCTCTGAGTTAGCACCTGGCTCCTTGGTACGATCGAGTACACAGATCTTCTTACAAGATGCTGGGATAGCCTCCTTCAAGTACTTGAGAGAGAATGGACGGTAGAGGTGAACAGAGATCAAACCTACCTTCTCGCCCTTAGCTGCCTTGTAGTCGATAACCTCCTTGATACACTCGGTAGCAGAACCCATAGCGATGATGATGTTCTCTGCATCTGGTGCGCCATAGTAGTCGAATGGACGATGCTTGCGGCCAGTGATAGCAGAAACCTGATCCATATACTTAGCAACGATATCTGGAACAGCGTTGTAGTATGGGTTGCAAGACTCACGGTGAGCGAAGAATACGTCTGGGTTCTCAGCCATACCACGCATCTCAGGACGCTCTGGAGAGAGTGCACGATCGCGGAATGCCTTTACAGCCTCCCAGTCAACGAGTGGACGGAGCTCCTCCTGATCAACAACCTCGATCTTCTGATACTCGTGAGAAGTACGGAAGCCGTCGAAGAAGTTGAGGAATGGAACGCGGCTTGAAAGAGTAGCGAGGTGTGCTACAGCAGCGAGATCCATACCCTCCTGTACAGAACCCTCAGCCAACATAGCGAAACCAGTCTGGCGGCAAGCCATTACGTCCTGGTGATCACCGAAGATACAGAGAGCGTGTGAAGCAAGAGTACGTGCAGATACATGGAATACAGATGGGATCAACTCACCTGCGATCTTATACATGTTAGGAATCATCAGGAGCAAGCCCTGTGAAGCAGTAAAGGTGGTGGTAAGAGCACCAGCCTGAAGAGAACCGTGAACGGCACCAGCAGCGCCACCCTCTGACTGCATCTCCTGTACGAGAACGGTCTCGCCAAAGAGGTTCTTGCGGCCCTGAGCAGCCCATTCATCCACGTTCTCAGCCATTGGAGAAGATGGAGTAATAGGATAGATAGCAGCAACCTCGCTGAACATATACGCGATATGAGCAGCAGCGGTGTTACCATCACATGTCATAAATTTTTTTGCCATGATGTTTTTAAATAAAATTATAAGTTAGTGTAAACTATAAAATATGATTCAAACAAAATCGAGCAAGAGACCCAAGCCTCCTGCTTATGTCAATATAATGACAAAAGAACAGAAGAACAGAATTTATACGTATTTATAAATAACGAAAAAAATCGACGTGTTCTTATGTTCTTAAGTCAGAAAATTAGATTTTAATAGAGGAATCCAAACAACCAGAGTGGAATGACATTGTCATGTCCGATCTCGAAGTTGTCGATTGCATAGTAGTACTCAGGATTGTTCTTGGTGCGAACTACCCAGTCACATACACGGAAGCGATCCTTACCATTGACAAGGAACTGTACGTTACGCTCGTTGCTCTTATTGAGCTTATTACGCTCATGGAGCATGTTGTAGAAGAAGGTCTCACGGAGCTGACGTGGCTCTACCTCATTCAGACAAGTTGGATAAAGGATATTGGTGTTATGCATGTAAACGACAGCCGGCTTCTTAGGGAACGACTCGTCGGTAGTATAAAGCATATTGATGAGACGAGCCTCCTTTAAATAAGAAAGGTAGTTGACTACAGTAGCACGGCTGGTCTCGATGCTCTTAGCCAAAAGACTGACGTTAGGTGAGCATGGAGCCTCCTGTGCAAGGATGTGGAGCAACTTCTTCAGCTTTGGAAGGTACGAGAGCTCAATCTCCTTCAGGAAGAGAATATCAACCTCAAGCATGGTGTTCATCTTCTTGATAAGCATCTCAGAGTAGTTCTTCTTCTCGAGGAAGAATGGATAATAGCCGTGATGAACGTAATCTTTGAAGTAGTTGAGAGGCTTGACCTGAGCGCAGATCTCTGAAGCGATCTGAAGATGGTTAGCAAGCAACTCTTCGTAGGTATAACTACGGAAGTTTGTACCTGCCATAAGGTTGATGTACTCACGGAAAGAGAAACCACGTAAATTATATGAGTCTACGATGCCATTGAGCACAGGATTTGCCTCCTTAAGGCGCATCACAGTACTACCAGCAAAGATAATCTGAACCTTAGGATACTGATCATGGATAAACTTCAACTCCTCACTCCAATCAGGGTACTTGAAGATCTCATCGATCAGCAAAGTACGACCACCCTGCTGCTGGAACGCTGCTACAAACTCGCGCAAGGTGTGGGTGTAGAAATAGAAGTGATTCATGTTGATGTAAAGACAACGATGATCATCCGGACCATATTTCTCAAGTGCATACTGCAGAAGGAAAGTAGTCTTACCTACTCCTCGGCTGCCCTTGATACCAATGAGACGGCTGCTCCAGTTAATCTCATCGATCAACTGACGGCGTACAGGTGAATAAACGTGCTCTACAAGATACTTATGAGTTCTATAAAAGGTCTCCACTATCAGTAATTTTATAGGGTTGTTAGAAATACAAACATAACTTAACCTATTAAGGCCTGGATACATTTTGCGCTGCAAAGATAATCAAAAAAAATTATATTGCAAAGTATAAATGCCAAAAAAAATGCGATTTTTTAATTTTTTAGTGATTTTTCGATGTAAAAACGTGTTAAAACCGCGTCAAAAATGAAAAATCCGTCATTTAAATAAGAAAATAGTGAGATTTATAAAAAAAATCCATCCGCATTTTGCAGCGGATGGATTGATATTTGTTGTCTTCGACTGTCTAATCGAATTAGAGCTGAGGACCAGCAGCAAATGCTGAATGCACGTTGCTGCTGTCGCTCTAAATAATTAGAGCTGTGGACCAGCAGCGACGAGAGCCTTACCAGCCTCGTTGGTGGTGTACTTCTCGAAGTTCTTGATGAAGCGAGCTGCGAGGTCCTTAGCCTTCTCCTCCCACTTAGAACGATCCTGATAGGTATCGCGTGGATCAAGAATACCCCAAGCTACGCCGTTCAACTGAGTTGGAACCTCGAAGTTGAAGTAAGGGATCTGCTTGGTAGGAGCGCTGAGGATAGAGCCGTCGAGGATAGCGTCGATGATACCACGGGTATCAGGGATAGAGATACGCTTGCCAGTGCCGTTCCAACCAGTGTTAACGAGGTAAGCCTTAGCACCGTTAGCGTTCATCTTCTTAACGAGCTCCTGAGCGTACTTAGTTGGGTGAAGCTCAAGGAATGCCTGACCGAAGCAAGCTGAGAAGGTAGGAGTAGGCTCAGTGATGCCACGCTCGGTACCAGCAAGCTTAGCGGTGAAGCCAGAGAGGAAGTAGTACTGGGTCTGCTCTGGAGTAAGGATAGATACTGGAGGCAATACACCGAATGCATCAGCTGAAAGGAAGATAACGTTCTTAGCAGCTGGAGCAGAAGAACCTGGCTGGATGTTGTTGATGTGGTTGATTGGGTAAGATACACGAGTGTTCTCGGTAACTGACTTATCGTTGAAATCGATAGTACCATCAGCAGCAACAGTTACGTTCTCGAGGAGAGCGTTACGCTTGATAGCGCCATAGATGTCTGGCTCGTTCTCCTTAGAGAGGCCGATAACCTTAGCATAGCAGCCACCCTCGAAGTTGAATACGCCGTTGTCATCCCAACCATGCTCGTCATCACCGATAAGGCGACGCTTTGGATCGGTAGAAAGAGTAGTCTTACCAGTACCAGAAAGACCGAAGAAGATAGCAGTTTCCTTGCCCTCCATGTTACAGTTAGCAGAGCAGTGCATTGAAGCGATACCCTGAAGTGGGAGGTAGTAGTTCATCATAGAGAACATACCCTTCTTCATCTCACCACCATACCAGGTGTTGATGATAACCTGCTCACGTGAAGTTACGTTGAAAGCAACGCAAGTCTCTGAGTTGAGGCCGAGCTCCTTGTAGTTCTCAACCTTAGCCTTAGAAGCATTGTAGATAACGAAGTTTGGCTCGAACTCAGCAAGCTCCTCAGCGGTTGGCTGGATGAACATGTTGGTTACGAAGTGAGCCTGCCAAGCTACCTCAACGATGAAACGAACAGACATACGGGTGTCCTTGTTAGCACCGCAGAATGCGTCTACTACATAGAGGTTCTTGTTGCAAAGCTCCTTAACAGCGAGATCCTTAACGGTTGCCCAAACCTCCTCTGACATTGGGTGGTTATCGTTCTTGTAGCCCTCAGTGGTCCACCATACGGTGTCCTTAGAGTTAGCATCCATTACGATGTACTTGTCCTTAGGTGAACGACCAGTGTAGATACCAGTCATTACGTTAACTGCGTTGAGCTCGGTGTTCTGACCTACCTCATAGCCCTCAAGACCAGCCTTGGTCTCCTCAGCAAAGAGCTGCTCATACGAAGGATTGTGTGCGATCACGGTAGAACCAGTGATACCATACTTGGTCAAATCCAAATTTGCCATAATACCTTTTTTTGTTTATATTTAATGTTAAACGATAGAATCTGTCCGTATTTAGACGTTGCAAATATAGTCAAAATATCTGGGGTAAGCAATACACTTGTCACTTTTAAATAATTTTTAAAGACTTTTTCACACAAAAACCATTTACAATTTTGACAAATGCAACGTTAACATTTCAATCTTATCGGAATATCCTCAAAAATAAGGATAATACTCGAGTATAAACTGAGCAAAACTAAAGAGTCTTCTGTTAGTTCTGTGTCAGATATTCAAGAAGTCCCTTGCAACCCTCCAGGCAATCTCTCCAAGTCGACTCAAAATCATCTGTGTACCATGGATCGCTGACCTCTCCAGGACGATTGGTAAAGTCAAGGAGCAGGCAGATCTTACCCTCAGGGTCTCCCCCATACATACGATTCATATTGCGTAGGTTCCAATTATCCATACCGACAAGCAGATCGTATGTCTGATAATCTGCACGAGTTAGCTGTCGAGCGGTCTTACCAGCACACGAAATTCCATGCTCTGCCAGTTTTCGTCGAGCAGGTGGATAGACAGAATTGCCGATCTCCTCAGTACTTGTAGCAGCCGAGGCAATATAGAACTGGTCCTGAAGTCCAGCTTCCTCAACCAGATGCTTCATGACAAATTCAGCCATCGGACTTCTGCAGATATTTCCGTGGCAGACAAAGAGTATCTTCTTCATCGTCTCTGATTAACAGTATAACCAGCAATCTCTGCAATCTTCAAAGGAATCTCTGCATTGTCGTTGTGACCGCTGAACTTCTCAGCTCCTACACCAATAGCATAGACAGGGACGAGACCTGCTGTATGGTCATAGCTGGTCCATCCTAAGAAGGAAATCTGCTGCATGATGCGGACAGCTGTTGCAGCAAGAGGTTCATTTGCTGAATAAAGATTCTCTTCGTTTGGCATTTTGCCAACGAAAGACATCGTGTAGATGCGCTTAAGCATTTCGACATGATCTTCCTTCAGCTCAACGGTATTCCAGAAACCAAGATCTTCCATCAAGACAGCCTGCACCTGCTCCCAAGTCACACGGTTGCGAGTAGCAGATCGGAGCGCCTGCAGATGCTTAGTAATGCCATCGAGCGAACACTTCTGCGAAGCCAGCGGAGTCATATTTGTAGCATAGTGGCCATAGCTATTGCCAATGGTAAAGCCTCCAGTCTCATGATCAGAAGTCAGGACGATAAGTGTCTCATCAGGATGCTGCTGATAGAAATCATAAGCAAGCTGCAAGCAACTATCGACCAGCATCACCTCACTGAATGAAGTCTTACCGTCATTAGCATGACAAGCATAGTCGACCTTACCACCGATTTCATTCATCAGGAAGAAACCCTTTCCACCATTCTTCTCTGACTTGCGATAAAGGAAATCAATCTCAGCACGTGTGATGTCATAGACAGAGAGTTCACCCTCTTTAGCATCTATATTATAAGGTAGCGAGTTATCGTCCACATTGAGCGTACGATCCAAGTCCTGAAAGAAAACGATCTTCTCTGCGCCCTCTCCTACTTTAGCCTCATAATCAGCATACGAAGCACGTGCGATGGCATAGTTGCTCTCTGTACACTTCAAATAGAGCGAGTCACGATACTCACGGGTATTGTGGTCACGGTCGAGGTGGAAATCCGAACCGCCATAGAAGTCAAAGCCTGCTACTGGCAGTTGTGTACCTATTTTATAATATTCATTGCGCGAGGCTGCGTGTGCATAGAAGGCCGATGGAGTAGCATGATTGACACACACACTGGTAGCCACACCTACTGCCATACCCTTTTCCTTGGCCCACTCAGCAATACTATAAACTGCCATGGTGTCAGGATCTACACCCATAGCTCCATTATAGGTCTTAACACCTGAAGCTAAAGCTGTTCCTGATGCAGCCGAGTCAGTCACACCGCTATTCGAACTATAAGTCGATGCTACACCAACCACCGGGAAGGTCGACATTAAAAGAGGCTTACGACCAATCTTGCCTTCAGAAGTCTCAAGGCAATAGAACTCAGTACCCTGGATGGTATTGATACCCGTACCGTCGGTAATAAAATAGAAGACATACTTTGGCTGCTTAGGCTGCTCCTGAGTAGTACAGTTGGTCAGCATCAAGACAGACAAAGCTGATAAAGACAAGGTTGCAAAATATTTCATTATAATATGGTTATTTTTTATAAGGATTAGTGACTCGATCCGAATTCTTGGCAATGAAGTCCTTCCATGACTTAGCTCCTCCTCCACCGATTCCCGTCGGCCGTGAGGTGATATACTGATGAGTCAGGGCAATGGCAAGCGCATCGGAAGCATCGAGCTTCTGGCCAGCGAACATATCATCTGTGAGATGCAGCTGACGCTTACACATCTCGGCCACCTGCTCCTTGCTGGCAGCACCATTGCCGACGATACTCATCTTGACCTTGGCAGGCGGATACTCAAAGACCGGCAAGTCGCGCTCCACTGCAGCTGCCATGACGACTCCCTGTGCACGGCAGAGCTTGATCATGGAGTTAGGGTTGATGCCGACGAAAGGCGACTCAATGGCCAGTTCGTCAGGATGATACTCATTAATCAACTGCAGGACACGCTCATGGATACGCTTCAGTCGCAGATAATGGCTCTCCACCTTGGCCAGCGTCAGGACACCCATCACCACTAGGCGCGGCTTCTTCTCGACGACCTCCAGGATGGCGTAACCCATCACATTCGTACCAGGGTCGATTCCCAGGATGATCTTCTCCATCAATTAGCGTCTGGCGATGAAATCTGAGCGTCACGCATCAGATCTTCAATTGAGAACGAAGTAGTATCCTGCATCTGACCCTCAAGCATCTGATAATAAGATTCAATGCCACGAAGGTAAGTAAGACGCGACTGCATCAATTGTGAGTTCTTAATTTCCTCAGGATAGTCAGCAAGAGCCTCAGACAGTTCTGCTGAACTTTGAGCATGAGAAGTCAGCACATTAACGCAATAGACAGCAGCAAGACCTTCTGGTGAAGCCTGATAGAAAGAATCAACGACCTGATTATACTTGCTCATATAATTCTGGTAGAGAGGCATGATCAAACTATCTGGCATAGCATCTCCATATTCCTGTGTCAATGCAGCCATCTCAGCATAGGTGTCCTGCTGAAGATTAAGGAGTGTTGCGTCAATATCGATCATCATGTCATTGACAGGCGTACCAGTGGCAGTCAGAGACTCAGCATCAATCACAACCTCAATATCACCTGGCTCGATGGCAATCAGACCTACGCAAAGGTCACTGGCAAGATAGACGAAATATGGATCCGTCTTGTCAACCACACCTTCGAAACTGAACTGATTATCAGAAATCTGGACAGAGTCAATCGACTCGCCATCAAGGTTGAGCATATAAACCTGCCAACCCTCAAGCGAAGGAGTAGCCATGAGCGAATCCCCGACGAGCAGAGAATCTGGCAGTTCGATACGACCCTGAATAGTATATGGTTTCTCGTTAGAACAGCTGGCCATCAGGGTGATCAGCAATAGAATAGCGGGAATGAGACGTTTCAAAGTAAATGTAAAATTTAAAATTAAAAATGTAAAATTGAATGTGATGATAGACCTATTACATCTTCAGGTTTTGCAATGCAGTATAAAGCTTTTGCACCGGCAAGCCCATCACATTAAAATAAGAACCTTCCAAGCGAGTGACGCCTACATAACCGATCCATTCCTGGATACCATAAGCGCCAGCTTTGTCAAAAGGCTTGTATTGAGCGATATAGTAATCTATCTGCTCATCAGAGAGTTCGGCAAAGGTCACGTCTGTGCCACAGACGAACTCAATATGATCTACTGCACTGCGAAGACAGACGGCGGTGTAGACCTGATGGGTACGTCCACTCAAGGCGCGGAGCATACGATGGGCATCTGCAGCATCCTTCGGCTTACCCATCTCTTCATTCTCGCACCAGACGATGGTGTCGGCAGTCACCAGCACCTCCCCTGCTGCGAGTTCCATATCGTAAGCCTCCATCTTGAGGCGAGCGATATGCAATGGAATATCAGCACCCTGCAGATGAGCAGGATGTGTCTCGTCGATGTCCTTGAGCTTGACCACCTCCATCGGGATGTCAAGGCCAGCGAGGAGTTCACGACGACGCGGACTATTTGAAGCTAATAGCAGTTTCATATTACCATCCGAAAGCTTTGGCATCAGACATCCATTTCCCTTGCGCCTTGAGCACCTGCTCAATGACGTCACGCGCAGCACCGCAGCCGCCATTCATAGGGCTTACATACTTGCTAATGGCCTTGATCTCAGGAGCAGCATCGGCAGGACAGACAGGAAGGCCAACCTCCTGCATCACCTCATAATCAGGGATATCGTCACCCATATAGAGTACCTCCTCTGCAGTTACTTCCGCCTTCTGCATCAGGTCATGCAAGTCATGGATCTTGATGCTCGAAGCAATATAGATATGCTGCACATGCAGGCCTTCATAGCGCTTGCGAACCTGCTCTCCCTTGCCTCCGGTGATAATACCGAGCTGCAATCCCATCTTAGCAGCCAACTGGATAGAATAGCCGTCCTTAATATTTAAGGTACGCAAAGGCTGGCCATCGGCATCCATAGGGACGGTATTTGTACTGAGAACCCCATCGACGTCGAAGACCAGCGCCTTTATTTTGCTTAAATCGTAATTTATCATTCAATCACAGTTACCCAACCATGGATATCTTCAATGTCACCATACTGAATGCCACGGAGGTGGTTGTAGAGCTGAGTACAGATAGGACCAGGAGTGGTGTCCTTGAGGATGTTATAGGTCTTATCCTCATCGAGATCGTCAATCTTGCAGATTGGAGCAATCACTGCAGCAGTACCGCACATTGCAGCCTCGTCGAGGAAGTCGAGCTCCTCTACTGGCATAGGACGTGATTCAACCTTGTAGCCGAGGTCACGGCAAACCTGCTGGATAGACATATTAGTGATAGATGGAAGGATTGACTCAGATGCTGGAGTAACGTATGAGTTGCCCTTGAAACCGAAGAAGTTAGCAGGACCACACTCGTCGATGAACTTCTTGCTGCGAGCATCGAGGTAGATTACAGCTGAGTAGCCGAGCTCGTGAGCCTTCATGCCACTTACCATGCTGGCAGCATAGTTGCCACCTACCTTGAAGCGACCAGTTCCGAGAGGAGCAGCACGGTCATAACCACGCATGATGCAGCATGGAGTAGCCTTGAAGCCGTCCTTGAAGTAAGGACCTACTGGCATAACGAATACGATGAACTCATACTGATCAGCAGGATGCACACCTACCTGAGCGCCAGTACCGAAGAGTACAGGACGAATATACATTGAACAACCGGTCTCGTATGGTGGCACGAGATCCTCGTTGAGCTTGACAACCTTCTTGACAGCCTCCTCGAAGAGACCATCAGGCAACTTCTCCATCAGGATACCGTCGCAGGTGCGCTGCATACGCTTTGCATTCTCATCAATACGGAAGACACGGATCTTGCCGTCCTTGCCACGGAAAGCCTTCAGGCCTTCGAAACCTGCCTGGCCGTAATGCAGCACGGTAGCAGCCATGTGCATGGTAACCTCTTCACTCTCAGATACACGCAACTCACCCCATGCACCATCCTTATAAGTGCAACGTACATTGTATGGAGCCTTGCTATAACCGAAGCCGAGCTTGCTCCAATCTCTTTGTTCTGCCATAATATTATTTGTTTTTAGTAGTTATTACTTTTTTGTGTCGATTTCAACGTTGCGTACACAACGTCAATATCTTTCGTCGCGGATTTCAACGTTACGTACACAACGTTGAAATCTTGCGCCCAAAATACCTACATTACGTTCCTAATGTTGATATCATCCGTCTTAAACGCTGCAAAATTAATAAAAAATATGATAAGTTGTTTCATTCAGTGGCTATTTTTTAAAATATTTATCGAAAAAACTCAAATATTGCACAAAATAAGACAAGAAAATTTTGTAATATGAATAAAAATAACTATCTTTGCGCCGCTTTTTGAAATTAACATCTAAAAAGTCTGGATCGATGGCTGGGAGCAAGACTCCAATATAAGGTCATCACCGCGCCAAGCACTTGTGCGAGGCAAAGGCTGTGCGATGGTAGATTGCTAAAGCAATTAGAGTAACACATTATTAATTTAAAAAGAAAAACGAAATGAAAGAGTTTTCACTCGCTGGCACCAAGCGTGCTGAGTCAGGCAAGAAGGCTGCAAAGCAGCTTCGCGCTCAGGGTCTCATCCCATGTAACCTTCTCACCAAGGAGGGTCCTGTTGCTTTCACTGTAAAGTGTGACGACCTCCGCAACCTCATCTACACCTCACAAGTTTATGCTATCAACCTCAACATCGACGGCGAGGAGTGCAAGTGTATCCTCAAGGAGGCTCAGTTTGGTCCAATCAACGAGGAGATCTATCACCTCGAGTTCCAGAAGTTCGTTGCTGACGAGCCAATCACCGTTGCTATCCCAGTTAAGCTTGAGGGCCACGCTGAGGGTGTTAAGGCTGGTGGTAAGCTGGTTAAGCAGGTTCGTAGCCTCACCGTTAAGGGTCTCTACACCAACATCCCAGAGCGTCTTATCGTTAATGTTAGCTCAATCGAGCTCGGTAAGACCATGAACGTTGCTGCTCTCAGCTATGAGAACCTTGAGATTCTTAATGCAAAGAGCGTTATCGTTGCTGGTGTTAAGGCTACCCGTGCATCACGTGCTGCTGCTGGCAAGTAATTTGTTTTACAACGACAAATCTTCAAGATCCTCTTCCCTCCCTTTGAGGGAGGAGGATTTTTATTAAATTTAAGAAATGAAGTTCCTTATCGTAGGCTTAGGCAATATCGGTGAAGAGTACTGGGGCACCCGTCACAACATCGGTTTCCGTGTAGTGAATGCGCTGGCAGAGGCTCATGAAGCTAAGTTTGAGGAGAATCGCTATGGCGCGACCTGTGAGTTCCGCCTGAAGAACCAGCAGTTGCTCCTCCTTAAGCCAAGTACATATATGAATCTTTCTGGCAATGCAGTTCGCTACTGGATGCAGGAAGAGAAAATCACTATTGACCACGTACTGATTATCTGCGACGAGATCAACCTTCCTTTCGGACAGTTGCGTATGCGTCAGAAGGGTTCTGATGGCGGTCATAACGGATTGAAGGACATCATCGCTAAGTGTGGCGGACAGAACTTTGCCCGTCTCCGCTTCGGCGTAGGTGGCGACTTCCCTCCAGGAGGTCAGGTCAACTGGGTACTCGGCCATTTCCCTCAGGAAGAGGAGAATAAGATGCCAGAACGACTGGAGATGTCGACCAAGTTCATCAAGGAGTTCTGTCTGGCAGGTGTCCAAAGAGCTATGAATCAATACAACGGCAAGTAAGTCATGGCAAATGAGGTTAGAATAGATAAATGGATGTGGGCCGTGCGAATCTTCAAGACTCGCACCATTGCGTCAGATGCCTGCAAGCTGGGTCGTGTCACGATCAATGGTCAGCGCGTCAAGCCTTCGAAGATGGTCAAGGTGGGAGAAATCATCGACGTAAAGAAACCACCTATCACCTACTCTTTCAAGGTCCTTGCCCTCTCGGAAAACCGTATGGGAGCCAAGCTCGTGTCAGGATTCATGGAGAACGTCACCAAGAAGGAGCAGCTCGACCTGTTGGAGATGAATCGTATCTCTGGCTTCATCGACCGTGCCAAAGGTATGGGCCGTCCGACGAAGAAAGATCGTCGCGACATGGACGACTTCACCACGCCTGAATACGTCGACGAGTTCGACTTCTCCCTGGAGGATCTCGATGAGTTTGACGAGGAAGATTGGAAGGAAATCATGGGATAAACCAAGGTATAATAAAAAAGAGGGCCGTCATCACGACGACCATCTTCACTAACCTTAAATCTTATACCATGAAAAACACGATGCAAAGATAGCGGGTTTTCCGAAGATTTGCAAGCATTGTAATATAATAAGTTAAGAATGATCCAAAAACAGACCCAAGAATCACTTGTTTGTCACCTTAAGATGCCAGTTTTCAACGTAAAAGATGTTGTAAAACATAAAATGAGCATCTTCGAGATGATCGGTGAAGAAGCCGACAAACTGGGGCGTGAGTGCTACGTCATCGGTGGTTTCGTGCGTGATATCTTCCTCGGTCGTCCGTCAAAGGACATTGACTGCGTGACCATCGGAAGCGGCATTGAACTTGCCGAGGCCCTTGCCAAGCGATTGGGCAAACGATATACGCACCTGGCTGTATACCGCAATTTCGGTACGGCGCAGGTCAAACATACTGAGAAGAACTTCGAGACGGGTGAGATCACTGAGATGGAGATTGAGTTTGTCGGTGCTCGCCGTGAGTCATATAGCCACGATAGCCGCAAGCCGGTTGTGGAGGACGGTACGCTCGAAGACGATCAGAACCGTCGTGACCTGACGATCAATGACCTGGCTATCTGTCTGAATAAGGATCGTTTTGGCGAGCTCGTTGATCCATTCCATGGAGTAGAAGACTTGGAAGCAGGTCTCATCCGCACTCCGCTCGATCCGGATATTACCTTCAGCGATGACCCGCTGCGCATGCTTCGCGCCATCCGCTTTGCCTGTCGATTCGGATTTAAGATCGTTCCAGAGACATTCGAAGCTATCGCTCGTAATCGTGAGCGTATCAAGATCATTTCTGCGGAGCGTATCATTGACGAGCTGAATAAGATCATGCAATGCTCACAGCCTTCTGTAGGTTGGATCCTGTTGCAGAAGTGCGGATTGCTGCAGATCATCTTCCCTGAGCTTCAGGCACTTTGCGGTATTGAGAGCCGTGAGGGTCGCGGTCATAAGGACAACTTTTTGCATACGCTCACCGTCCTTGATAACGTGTGCCGTGCACAGGAGGCAAAGAAGAATGAGGAATCTAAGAGCGAGGAGTCAAATGCTACTTTCGACAAGAAATTATATCTCCGTTGGGCAGCCATCTTCCATGATTTAGGAAAAGCAAAGGTAAAGCTCTATGACGAGAAGCTCGGCTGGACCTTCCACAACCATGATTACGTGGGTATGCGAATGGTTCTTCCTATCATGCGTCGACTGAAGTTGCCTCTGGGTGCTGAGAAAAACTACGTAGAGAAGCTCGTCGGCATGCACATGCGTCCTATCCATCTAGCAGATGAGGGAATCACTGACTCAGCTATCCGTCGTGTGATGTTCGAAGCTGGAGAGGATACTGATGATCTGATGACACTTTGCGAGGCAGATATCACCTCGAAGATTCCTGAGAAGGTGAAGCGCTTCCTGGAGAACTTCAAGATCGTCCGTCAGAAGATGGTCGAGATTCAGGAGAAAGACGACTATCGCAACTGGGCACCTCCTATCGATGGCAACGAGATCATGGAGCGCTATCATCTCACTCCTTCGCGAGAGGTAGGGATCTTGCGAGAGGCGCAGAAGGATGCTATACTTGATGGACTTTGCGAGAATACACGCGAGGCGGCTTTGGCATTCCTCGATGCGAAGGCAAAGGAACTCGGCATTGGCTAAGTTACACATTATATATTATTATATGGAAGCAATAGAGCAACAAGTACTATTCACAAACGATATTTGCAAGGCGCTGCAGGATTTTACCACTAAGATCCAGCACGACCGACTTTTCATACTCTTCGATACGGAAACTCTCAAGTACTGTTTCCCGATCATCGCTCCGTTTATGAATGAGTACGAGACGTCTCATCCTGGACAGAAGGTGGAGAGTATCATCATCGAAGCAACCGATCAGGCCAAGACCATCCAGTCATTGACAGAGGTTTGGCAGTCGTTGAGCGATCATCATGCTACCCGTCACTCGCTGCTCATCAACGTGGGTGGTGGCATGGTCACCGACCTCGGTGGCTTCGCAGCTGCAACCTTCAAGCGTGGCATCAAATTCATCAACGTCACCACTACCCTGCTTGGTGCTGTGGATGCTGCTGTCGGTGGTAAGACTGGCGTTAATCTTGGTTCGCTCAAGAATGAGGTCGGCGCTTTCGCTCCAGCAACTGCTGTGCTGATTTCCACCAAGTTCTTCGAGACGCTCGATCATGACAACCTCATCTCTGGTTACGCTGAGATGCTCAAGCATGGCTTGCTCTCTGACAAAGCTCATCTCAATGACCTGCTCAACTATAACATTGCCAACTGGGACACCGAGTCGCTCCTCCCATTGCTCGAAACTTCGGTCAATGTGAAGCGCAATGTGGTGCGTCAGGATCCTTTCGAGAAGGGTCTTCGCAAGGCTTTGAACCTCGGTCACACCTTCGGCCACGCCTTCGAGACCTGGTGTATGCGTCAGGGTCATCCGGTGCTTCATGGCTATGCAGTAGCGTGGGGCCTTGTCTGTGAGCTTATTATGAGTCAGCAGCAGGTCGGCTTCCCTAACCAGACGCTCTACACCATCGCTGAGTTCGTCAAGGAGAATTATGGTCCTCTCATGATCACCTGCGACGATTATGACGCGCTCTATGAGCTCATGACTCACGACAAGAAGAATGAAGGCGGCGAGATCAACTTCACCCTCATGAACAACGTCGGCGACGTGGCTCTCAACCACACGGCCAACAAGGAGCAGATCGGTGCTACTCTCGATATCTATCGCGACTTGATGGGTATCTAATATCCTTATACTAAAGCAATTCTCATGGAGAACACTGCTACAAAGCTGGCATTATCGTATGCCCAATATACCCACCGAAACATCTTTCTGACAGGCAAGGCTGGAACGGGTAAGACCACCTTCCTGCGCAAGCTTCAGAAAGAGACATACAAGCGAATGATTGTGGTAGCACCCACCGGTGTAGCTGCGATCAACGCTGGCGGTGTGACCATCCACTCCTTCTTCCAGCTGGCTCCCGGTCTCTTCCTTCCCGGTCAGAACATCGGCGGCAGGGAGCAGAAGATGAAGTATTCGTTCTCGAAGCACAAGATCAACATCCTCCGCTCGCTCGACCTGCTGGTCATCGACGAGGTTTCGATGGTAAGATGCGACTTGCTCGATGCGATTGACGACGTGCTCCGTCGCTACCAGAACCGTCACCTTCCTTTCGGTGGCGTGCAGCTCCTCCTCATCGGAGACCTCCAGCAGCTGGCTCCAGTCACGACCGAAGACGAGTGGCAGCTGATGCGTCAGCATGGCTACACCACACCGTATTTCTTCGGTAGTCAGGCACTTAACCAGACAGATTACACAATCATCGAACTCACACACGTCTATCGTCAGGCCGATCAGACCTTCGTCAATATGCTCAATCAGGTGCGTGACAACAAGGTCGATGCACAGACGCTTCAGGTGCTCAATAGTCGCTACCAGCCAAACTTCAAGCCGAAGGACGAAGAAGGGTACATCACCCTGACCACCCATAACGCTCAGGCGCAGGACATCAATCGCATGAAGCTCATGATGCTTCCTTCGCTGCCACAGATCTACAAGGCCGAGATAGAAGGCGAGTTCCCAGAGATGTCCTATCCTACCGACGCGGCTCTCGAACTGAAGGTCGGTGCACAGGTCATGTTCTGTAAGAATGATCCTAACCATCAGTATTACAACGGCAAGATCGGTCAGGTCGTCAAGCTCGACAAGGAGAGAGTATGGGTCAAATGTGCTCCAGACAGCCTTGACCGTGAGGATCCTGATGAGGAGAAGATCATCGAGGTCACGCCACAGGAATGGACCAACGCCAAGTATAAGACCGACGAAAAGACGGGCGAAATCACCGAAGACATCGTAGGCAAGTTTACTCAGATGCCACTGAAGACCGCCTGGGCCATCACCATCCACAAGAGCCAAGGCCTGACCTTCGATCATGCCATCATCAACGCTGGTCGCGCCTTCAGCCCTGGCCAGGTGTATGTGGCGTTGTCGCGCTGCCGCACACTCGAAGGTATGGTACTCTCCACTCCTATCCCTCCTGGCGTTATCTCCGTCGATCCTCAGGTCATGCAGTACAATCAATGCATCCAGCAGCGTCAGCCATCGACCGAGGATCTCCGCAATGACCGTCGCGCCTTCGTGGAGGACATTCTCTGCAAAGTCTTTGATTTCGACCAGCTTCAGATACGTCTCAATTACGTCGTCCGCCTCTTTGACGAGCACCTGCATCGCCAGTATCCGCTCAAAGTCTCAGCGGCCAAGGCTATCCGTGACGAGGTGGAGAAGCATCTCACCAATGTGGGACGAACCTTCGAGCAGCAGATCCGAAGCCTCATGCAGCAGGCAGATACTTACGAAGAGAACCCTACACTGCAGGATCGCGTGTGCCGTGGCACCTTATATTATTTTAATAAGACCACGGAACTGCTACAGGACTTCATCGACGACGGATTGCCAGAGATCGACAACAAAGCTAACCGAGAACAGTTGGAGCGAGAATTCCAGTTGCTGGAGAGCGACTATAACCTCAAGGTGCAGCTTTTTACGCGCTTCTCATCCAACGGATTCAGCCTCAATGACTACTGGGATGCCAAGGCCATCGCCTCAATGACTCCGGAGGAAAAGAAGGAGAAGGAGCGCAAGTCGGCCAAAGCTGCCAATCCCAAGAAGGAGAAAGACGAGAAGATCCGTGTCTCGGAGGATGACGACATCAAGAATCCCCGGCTTTTTGAGGCGCTCCGCGAGTGGCGTAGTGAGAAGGCCATCATGCTCAAGGTCCCTGCCTACACCATCATGCACAACGTCACGCTCATCGCATTGGCCAACAATAAGCCACAAGATCTCAAGCAGTTGCTGGCCATCCCAGGTATCGGCAAGAAAGTCCTCGGAGCATTTGGCGCTGAGTTGCTCGAAATCATTAGGAAACAAGGATAATTATTATCTCCATCAAAGGAAATCAAAAGAAATCAATTATCGATATGAACAAAACCCTCATTATGGCAACTGCCACTACCCTCGCCTTGGCCACCGCTTGTGCACCAAAGGCTGACGACAGTGCTGCTGACACCAACATCATTGGCAAGACGCAGATTGTTGCAGACAAAATGACTGCTGAGCTCCTGCAGGAACTCGGTAAAGTATCAGAACTCCAAGCCTCTCCTGACGGCACCAAGGTGCTCTACGGCGTTGGCTACACCAGTGTCAAGGACAACAAAGGCAACCGCGAGCTCTTCGTAATGAATGCCGATGGTTCTGACAACCACGCTATTACCCACACCGCCAAGAGCGAGAGCAATGCAGTATGGAGCCTCGACGGCCAGAGCATCTACTTCCTGAGCAGCGAGAGCGGTTCGTCACAGATATGGCAGATGAATGCCGATGGCACAGGTCGCAAGCAGATCTCTGAGTTCGACCGTGACATCGAGGGATTCGTCCTGAGCCCTGACCAGAAGCAGGTCATCCTCATCGCAGCCATCCCTGTGGCTCGCATTGACAGCAGCCTCTTCGAAGGTCTCGACCGCACCACCGGCCGCCTCTGGGACGAGATGAACTATCGTCACTGGGACAACTTCGTCGACGACTACCCACACCCATACCTCTGTCCTATCGCTGACGGCAAGGTCAATGTCGCAGCAGCTAAGGACATGCTCGAAGGCGAACCTTACGAGTGTCCGATGCGCCCATTCGGTGGCACTGAGGCCTTCGCTTGGACACCCGATGGCAGCAAGATCGTCTATGTCTGCCGCAAGGAGACGGGCACCCAGTACGCTTTCTCTACCCGCTCTTCGCTCTATCTCTACGACGTAGCTACCGGCAAGGCTCAGGACCTCCACGCTACCGATCACGGCTATGACAACAACCCTGCTTTCAATGCCGACGGTTCGCTCCTCGCCTTCACCGCGATGGCTCGCAACGGCTACGAGAGCGACAAGAACGCGCTTTGCGTGCTCAACATGGCCGATGGCACCATCACCGACCTCACTGCTAATTACGACAATGACGTCAACGAATATACCTGGGCACCTGATGGCCAGTCGCTGACTTTCACCAGCTACAGCTATGGTTCGGCTCCTGTCTTCAACGTCAATCTCTCTGGCGAGGTGACCCGTCTTTCGAGCGAGGAAGAGGATTATGACTACGCTAGCCCTTGCTACGTTGGCGAGAATCTCCTCGTCCTTCGTCACGACTACCATCACCCTAATGAGGTCTTTGCATTGGCCAACAACACCGCTGCTCAGCTCACTCACGAGAATGACGAGATCCTGGCCAAGCTCGGCGATATGGGTCGCATCGAGAAGCGCTGGATGACTTGCACCAACGGCGACAAGATGCTCGTATGGGTAGCTTATCCTGCTGGTTTTGACGCTAAGATTGCTGCTGATCCATCGTATAAGGTTCCTACCCTCCTCTTCTGCGAAGGTGGTCCTGAGAGCGCTGTCAGCCAGTTCTGGTCAACCCGTTGGAACGTGGCTATCATGCAGGCCATGGGTTATGCCGTCGTCCTTCCTAACCGTCACGGTGTCCCTGGCTTCGGTCAGGCTTACAAGGAGCAGATCGCCGGTGACTTCAATGGCCAGTGTATGAAGGATTATCTCACAGCCATCGACGCTATTGCCAAGGAATCTTGGTGCGATGCTGATCGCCTCGCTGCTGTCGGAGCTTCATTTGGTGGCTACTCAGTTTACTACCTCGCTGGTCATCATGACAAGCGCTTCAAGTGCTTCATTGCTCACTGCGGTATCTTCAACTGTGAGTCGATGTATGGCGAAACCGAGGAGATGTGGTTTGCTGACTGGGATTACGGCGGACCATACTACGGCAACCAGAACACCCCAGGCCTCACCAAGAACGCTTACAACAAGCCTATGCCAAACGGCAGCTACACCGATTCACCTCACAAGTCAGTGGCTAAGTGGGATACTCCTATCCTCGTCATCCACAATGAGCATGACTACCGAATTCCTGTAACACAGGGCATGCAGGCCTTCAACATCGCTCGTATGCGTGGCATCCCAGCTGAGTTCCTCTACTTCCCTGATGAGTGCCACTGGGTGCTCAAGCCACAGAATGCAGTACTCTGGCAGCGCGTCTACTTCGATTGGCTGAACAAGTGGCTGGGCAAGTAATTCATAAGATCAATTCATAATTCATAATTCATAATTGAGAAATGTTTGCCGCTAATTCAATTTGCAGCAAATGCAATTATGAATTATGAATTAGTAATTATGAATTAAAATGATAGTAATAGACACTAAAAAGCTGATACACATCCTCGAAAAGACCCCCACCAAGCATAACATCATGCTGGTGGGGCGTCATGGTATTGGTAAGTCAGAGATACTTACCGAATATTACGAGCATAAAGGCCTCCGCGTCATTCCTCTCTTCCTCGGTCAGATGTCTGATCCTGGTGACCTCATCGGCTTACCTGAAAAGAATAATGGTAGAATGGAGTTCATCCCACCCTACTGGTTCCCTATCGACGACAATCCGATTGTCCTCTTCCTCGATGAGCTGAACCGTGCACGTCCGGAGATCTTGCAAGCCGTCATGGATCTGACCCTCAACCGTTCCTTGGCCGGGCACGTCCTGCCAAAAGGTTCCCGCATCATCGCAGCTATTAATGAAGGCGAAGAGTATCAGCTCACCACACTCGACCCTGCCCTCGTCTCTCGCTTCAATATCTACGAGTTCCGTCCGACGGTACAGGAGTGGCTCCTTTGGGCAGCCGAGCATGAAGTGGATCAGCGTGTCATCAACTTCATCCAATCCGACCCGACCTTCCTCGACGGCCTCCCCGAACAGAAAATGGGCGAAGACACTGGCTTAGAGCGCTATCCCGATCGACGTGCCTGGATTCGTGTCTCAGAGTGTCTCACCGATGTCACACCCAGCGGTGCCAAGAAGCAAGTCGAAACCCTCTCCGAAGACGATCTCGACCTCATCGCCGGCATCATCGGCGCATCAGCAGCATCCCGCTTCTACACCTTCGTGCAAGGTAGCCAGATGCTCTCCGGCTGCGACGTCCTCAACGACTTCGCAGCGTGTGAAGCCAAGCTGAGACAATACCGCCTCCACCAGATGGCCGTAGTCACCGAGAGCATCTTCCGCCAGCTCGAAATCTCTTACGAGCCACAAGCGAATGACCTACAGAACGAGCTCTTCGCCCGCTATGCTCAGAACCTCTCCGCCTACTACGCCTTCCTCCACGGCACAGAGCAGCGCGAAGCTATGGCCTTCATGGCCAATCTCTTCCAGAGCGGCAGCTACCAGAATGCGATTCTTTTCATCACCGAGAAGTGTCCGGAGATCTATTCTGGCATGATTGAATTTATTGCAGAATTGTAGTCGGTTTTCAAATATCAAGTAGCAAATATCAAATAGTATCCACAAATAACAAATAGCAAATATCACCACCCCGCATCATTGCAGAGTGGTGATATTTTCTTATTGTTAATTGTTAAATGTTATTTCTACATCTTGCCCGCAGCAAATGATATTTGATACCTGATATCTGATATTTATTCGCGGCAACCCGCGAATCAGTCCTCGTCCTCAAACGAGATCTCCAACTGCTTAGCACTCGGCACATTCTCTACCTTATGCTGAGCCGGAGTGACTCCCGATGGCAGGAGGTTATACACCAGCGAAGGGCTATTGCGCATCAATACGCTCAGTACCACGTCCTCGCCGACCCTCACGCCCTCACTCTGTAACGCCTTAGCAGCCGTGCGATAAGCCAGATCCGGATCATTGTTTTCCTGACTCAAGTGGCAGAGGAAAATGTGGCGAAGCCCTTTATGATAGATGTCGTGAATGAGCTCCGCACACTCACGATTGCTCATGTGTCCACCCTCTCCTCGTACACGCTTCTTGAGATAATTAGGATAAGGGCCATTCATCAGCATATCAATGTCGTGATTACTCTCTATGACTACATGATCGGCCATACCGAGGAAGTGACGGATATCCGAAGTCACGAAACCCACATCGGTGGCCAGACAGAATCGCACAGGATTGGAAGCAGGACCAAACTCGATATAATAGCCGACATTATCCGTCGAGTCATGCGGTACGGTAAATGGCGTGATATGAAAATCAGTACCAGGAATGTCGAACACCACATCACGCTCCAGATAGCGACGCGAAGCAGCCGACAGCTTCTTCGACATGCCATAGTTGCGCTCCATGCCCGAATGCACCGCCTTGGTGCTATAGACAGGCAGATGATAGAGCTCGCCGAGGCTTCCTGCCGAGCGGATATGATCGGTATGGTCATGCGTGATCAGCACACCCATGATCTTGCCAAAAGAGAGGCCATTCTCACGAAGGACCTTCTGAATGGTGCGCACAGGGATTCCCGCATCGATCAGTATCGCGTACTGCTCGGTGCCGAGATAGTAGCAATTGCCACTACTGCCGCTTGAAAGACTTAAGAATTTAAGCACGTATTGTTATAATAAGTATTCTTTTCACATAAATTATCATGAATGGTCATGAATTTTCCATAAATAATTTATGATATAATTCGTGATAATTTCTGATAATTCGTGTTAAGAGAGTTTGTATTCTATCTTAGAATCACCCCTTATAAATCAAGAAGATCGACGGCACACGAGGCACCAACCTCTGCTGATCCTCCTCCGTCTTGACCGACGAAAGCAGCTTCTTCCACTCCGACACCGTGAGCGTCCTGAACTGCTCATCGGCACAAGTGATGTTCGAAGCCACACAGATGCGCGTTTGCGGACGAAGCGTCGAAACCAGCGTGTGCAGCAACTTGAGATTGCGATAAGGCGTCTCGATAAACAGCTGCGTCTGGTTCTCGGCATACGAGCGCGTTTCGAGCTGCTTGAGTCGAGCCACACGCTGCCCCTCCTCGATAGGCAGATAGCCGTGGAAAGAGAAGCTCTGGCCATTGAATCCCGATCCCATCACGCTCAGGATAATGCTCGATGGACCTACCAATGGCACCACCTTGATCTTCTTTCTGGTCGCCAAAGCCACCACGTCGGCACCCGGGTCAGCCACCGCAGGGCAACCCGCCTCGGAGATGATTCCGATAGATTGCTGCTGCTTGATCGGCTCCAGATACGTGTCGAGCTTAGTGCGATCGGTATGCTGATTGAGTTCATAGAACGTCAGCTGATCAATGTCAATCGACGCATCGACCTTCTTGAGGAATCGACGGGCCGTACGCACATTCTCCACAATAAAATGACGCAAGCTCAGTATCACCTCACGGTTGTAAGCGGGTAATACCTGATCGATAGGCGTATCGCCTAAGGTACACGGAATGAGATAGAGTGCAGGTGCTGTCATTTTACTGAATGTTGCTATTAAAAGGGCAAAACTTTGTGCAAAAATAGATAAAAAATTTGGTAAATCAAAATATTAGTGATAAATTTGCAGCAATTTTTATTCAACTTGCGGTTTTTCGTCCGATAATCGCCCTATAGAACTTGATTTTTCTGATCTATGACACTGCCAGAAGCCTTCATCAACGACCTTTCTGCCCACCTCAGCGAGAGCGAGCAGCAGGCCTTTTTTCACGCTCTTACCGACACCGAACAGACCACCTGCGTCCGTATGAATGCACAGAAAGGGATGACCGATGACGAGCTTCCAGCCAACCGCGAAGACCTCTCGCCCATCGGATGGAACCCCACCCAGGGTCGCTACCTCAAGGTGCGTCCTAACTTCACCACCGACCCACTTCTCCACGCCGGCTGCTACTACGTGCAGGAGGCCTCGTCTCAGTTCGTAGCACACGTCATCCGTTCGTTGGTCAATGAATCCGTCACCGCCCTCGACCTCTGCGCCGCTCCGGGTGGCAAGAGCACCGCGCTCCTCTCCTCCCTCCCCGCCGGCAGCCAGATGGTGAGCAATGAGATTGACCGCCGACGCGCTCGCATCCTGAGCGAGAATGTGACCAAATGGGGTGCCTCAAACATCACTGTCACGGGCAATGCACCCAAAGATTTCCGCAAGCTGCACTCGCTCTTCGATGTGATATTGGCCGACGTACCTTGCTCCGGTGAGGGTATGTTCCGCAAGGACGAGGGTGCAGTCAAGGATTGGAGCCAGCAGAAGATGGAGGATTGTGCGACCCTCCAGCGCGAGATCATCGACACCATCTGGCCGTGCCTCAAACCCGGTGGCTTGCTCATCTACAGCACCTGCACCTTCAACGTGCACGAAGATGAAGAGAATGTAGCATGGATCTGCGAAGAGCTTGGTGGTCAATGTCTTGAAGTTCCCATCGACCCTGCCTGGAACATCCATCCACCACTCATGGGCACCCAGCCATGCTACCGATTCATGCCACATTACACCCAGGGTGAGGGCCTCTTCATGGCTTGTATCCGCAAGGGTGATGACGAAGAATACGCTCCTTTCGACCTCAAGAAAGCATCCTCGAAAAACAAAAATGGCAGCAATACCAAGGGCAAGAATAACCCTAAGGTACAGCTACCAAATATTAAATATGAGTCATGGGTCAACGAGCAAGGCTCGCTCGACGTGACTCCCGAAGGCGACGTCCGACTCATCCCTAACGCCCACAAACCTCTGCATGACGCCCTGGCTTCGCAAGGTCTCTTCATGCTCCAAAGTGGCATAGAGCTCGGCACCATCAAAGGCAAGGATCTCATCCCAGCTCATGCCCTGGCTCTCTCCACCGCCCTCCGCGAAGATGCTTTCCCTCGCGCCGAACTCGACCTCGAAACAGCTCTCAACTACCTGCGACGAGAGGCCATCACCCTACCCGACACCACCCCTGCCGGCTTCGTCCTCGTCTGCTACAAAGGCCATCCTCTCGGCTTCGTCAAGAATATGGGCAATCGTAGCAACAACCTCTATCCGCAGGAGTGGAGGATTAGATTCCTCTGATCAGATATTCACCTCCGTCTGGAAGTTTCGCGCCGCTCTCAGCAGATTACACTATTTTTCTTAATGTTAATTGTTAAATGTTATATTTCGCTGCGCGTTGCACAAATACTATAAATATACTAAATACGATAAATACTTTTCTTTTCACTGAGTGGTGCTGAAAAACTATATGGTCCTGCGACCACGCTGAAAACAGATAAAAACTATAAAAACGTATTTTACTCGAAATTATCGTATTTATAATATTTATAGTATTTATCGTATTTCAGCACCGCGCTGAGCGTATAAGGGTACTTCAGATTATTACACCCATTTTCACCCACTTTTGTCACATCAACCTTGCATTTTCTCCTATTTCGAGCATAAATTATTGTTTTTCGATAATTATTTTATGTTTTTATTTGGTCAACTAAAGAATTCGCAATACTTTTGCACATCGACAAACGATAATTTTTTATTGCAAACAAGCATTATTAACCCAATAACAACTAAGTATTATGAACAAGAAAATCAAAATCTACACCTCGCTGCTCATCGTGGCACTCATCACTCTGATGCTCACAAGCACATTCCACTTCAACAAAAACACGAGCTTCCGCGCTGACGATGAAGAGTGTACACTCACGTTAGAAAACCTGCCCAAGGAATTTGGCACCGTTGACAGCATTGACGGTGGTTGGCAAGCCACATTCTACCCCACATACGATCTTGATTGTTATGTACGCGCACAGCGTTTCCCACAGGACAAGGTGCTTCTTTCGCGCTATAAAAAGTATCCCACACAAACCGAAGCTGATGTATATAAGATCGAGATGCAGAAGGTGAAGGCAAGTATTCCGATGGAAAAAGCCGACTCTACCGTGACCTACATCGTAGGCTTTATCTGGGCAGGAGCCTTCCTGCTTTATGCCTGGCTGCTCGTCATCATCATCAAGCTCATCCTCAGCATCCGTCGCGGCGAAGTCTTCGTAAGCAAGGTATCGAAGAGCATCGAAAAGATCGGTATCATGCTGGCAGTCATCTATGTATTCGATCTGCTCTGCGGCTACTTACTCTATAGTTACTTCATCTCAACCCTCCACATCGCACAGTACGATATCATTTTCGCATCGTCAGCCAACGAGATGTTCCTCATCATGGGCCTCGTCCTGATGATCCTCTCGCAGATCATCCTCATGGGCAAAGAGATCAAGGAGGAACAGGAACTGACGATATAAAGGAAAATGGATAATGGTAAAGGGAAAAATATATAATTGAAAAGGATTATAAATTATGAATTCTCAATTATAAATTATGAATTCTCAATTATGAATTGTTGAATATGGCAATAATAGTTAACGTTGACGTCATGATGGCCAAACGAAAAATGGCTTCACAAGACCTCGCCGAGCAGATTGGCATCACCCCCGCCAACCTCTCCGTACTCAAAACCGGCAAGGCCAAAGCCATCCGCTTCTCCACCCTCGAAGCTATCTGCAAAGCGCTCGACTGCCAGCCAGGCGATGTGCTGGAATATCGCGCAGACACAGAAGATTAATTCGTATGAAAAGACTAAGAAATCTTCTCACGCAATGTGACGGTGGAATAATCAGATATTGACGTTTGGTACGCAACGTTGAAATTCACGGCCGTGAAATGGTTGTCGGGACTTCTGGACAAGCAATTCACGGCCGTGAATCGGTTGCCAGAGGTTCGGAACAAGCAATTCTTGGGCAAGTATGCTCTCAAACGAATCCAAAATGACGCGTTATAACAAATAACATTTAACATTAAGAAAAATAGTGAGGGTGGAGGGGAATTTTACGGAAAATTTCTAAGGAGTTTTAAATATACATTATATATAATAGAACTACTCTCCTCTCTCCAGCACACTATTTTTCTTAATGTTAATTGTTAAATGTTATAAGTCCCGAGTTTTTCTATAGACTGAGCCCGGAAGGCTCCACTGAGCAGGGGGCGATGTGTAACCGGAGAGCCTGGAAGGCTCTACTGAGCAGGGGCGATGTGTAACCGGAGAGCCTGGAAGGCTATACTGAGCGGAGCGATAGTAACCGGGGGCGGAGCCCTCGGATAGAGACTCCCTCCTCCTTATAGCCTTGGCTGGAAGCCAATACCTTGTAGTGAGGTACTGCCCTCCAGGCAGACATAGAGAGTAGAGACAGCGTATACCGGAGACTTCGTCCCCGGTTACTAACAACTCACTAATGTTCGTTGTGTAGAGCCCTCCAGGCTCTTCTTACCAAGGCGTAAGTTATGCCACACTAATTGCCCTACTATGCCACACTAATTCGAGATTATGCCACACTAATTAAATAGTATGCCACACTAATTATTTTGGCCGAAGAGAGTATTGGTAATATCGCAGAAAATGAGTATATTTGCGGTAGAAAATGAGCTGGGGAGAGCTCCTTAGATTAAGCAAAAACACACGATGATGTGACAGGAGAGCTTACTAAGTTGGAGCTCCGAAGGCCATTAGGACACTTAATACTTTTTTGGTCAATGGACAAAAAGTTTGTTGAAATCGGGTATATGGATTCCCGCTGTGAAAAATCCATGAAACTTCTGACCGCTGAGGTCTTTGAGGAGCTGACCCATTCGGAAAGAGTGTGCCAGACGATGGCTCGCATCGAAGCTGAGCAGGATCAGGAGAAGAAGAGCCAGTGGAAGCAGCAGCTGCCAGTGGTACTCTATCAGTGCCAGATGACTTCTGGCGGTGAGCGCCCATCGGCTCAGAACGGGCTGGCGGTGGCAAGCGGCTTCTGTATGCATGACTGGGATCACATGGTGGAGTCGCCTCGCGTGTTCTATATTAAGAATATCGCGGGCCATGAGCGTGAGCTGGGCATCGTTTTGGCTCATATCACGCCACGTGGCGAGGGTTTGCGACTGGTCACCAAGATGCAGGCAGGTGAGAGCATCGCGGAGTGTCAGGCACGTATGGCTGCACAGTTCGGCATGGAGCAGTTTGCCGATGTGGCGGTCAAGGACATCACGCGACTCTCGTTCTTGCCGAGCTATAAGTATGTGATGTTTATGGATAAGGAGGGGCTGTTCTCAACAGAATCCCAAAATGGGAATCTGTTGGAGGAGCACGCTTCCACAGATCCAGAAAACGTGGATCCGAGGGGAGCAGATTGTCAAAACGCCAATCCGAGGGGAGCAGAGTCCCAAAATGGGATTGTGCCCCAGCAGTCGATAGCCGATAACTTCACCTACAACGGCATCAAGTACAGCTCGATCATCGAGGCACTGTTGAAGCGTCTGGCCACCCAGGGCACACCCAAGGAGGGTGAGCGTAATAATGTATTGTTCATGCTGGCACGTGAGCTGCGTCACATCTGCGAGTACAATTTCAATACGATTTACATGCTCGTGACTCCTTATTTCGGGACTTTGCAGGACGCTGAGATCCGCAAGACCATCGGCAGCGCCATCGCTACCAACGGACGCACCATCACGCCACTGATGCGAGGTGTGCTCAATGAGCTCCGAAACGAGAATGATGAATTGAGCGATGATGCAGAGACGCTGGAATTGAGCAAGTTGCCAAAACTTTCGGCCGTAGAGGAAATGATCCTTTCACATTATCCGAAACACCTTCGCGCTCAGGTCTTTATGGCGATGCTACCTATCTGGGGAGTCTATGGCACCAACATCCGTTTTGACTATATGGATGGTCGCGAGAACTCGCTTTCGTTCATGACTGCGGTGGTGGGCAAGAGTGGTTCGGGCAAGGCCTTCGCGGCTCACCTCTTCGAGCAGATGACACTGAGAATCAGGATGCAGGATGCGTTGGAGCGTCAGAAGGGCGATGAGTATGTGGCGATATGCAACAAGGCATCGGACGACTCGGAGAAGCCGGATGACCCTCGCCCCAAGGTCAAGATCTATGGTGACGACATCACGACCAATCAGCTGCTGGAATACCTCGACAACCTCAAGGGCGAGCACGGCCTCCAGTTCACCGAGGAGGTGGCACGACTCCAGAAGGCAAAGCGCACCATCTATGGCGACAACGATGACCTCTACTGCAAGGCGTTCGATAACGGTGTAGGTGGCAAGGAATCGAAGAGCAAGATGACGCGTAATATCAAGATCCCGATCTATCTGAATACCCTTTTCTGCGGCACTCCTGGGGCGATGCACAAGTTCTACAGCAATCCGGAGGGTGGTCTCAACAACCGCATCATCTATGCCTTCATGCCTAAGGTAAGAATGAAGGGATTCCCTCGTTATGAGATGTTTACCGATAAAGAGCGCGCCTGCTTCGAGGCTATTTGTGACGCGCTCTCTCAGGCGGGTAAGGATGGTTCGAAGGTGAAGTTGCCTTGGCTCGAAAAGGACATCCTGCTCATCAAGAACCGCTGGGACAAGGAGGACGATGAGAACCCCGATGAGGTGTGGTACGACCTGGGTAAGCGCTCTTTGGTAGTGGCTATGCGTGTGGGTGTACTGGAGTGGTTCCTGCGTGGCTGCCCATCGGACGAGAAGGAGATTCGCGAGATCGGTAAGGTCGTGAAATGGATGGCCGATGCAATGCGTCAGGGTGTCTATGCCTTCTGCGGTCAGGCTTACGAGGAGCTCAATGAGGTGGATAACGCCTTGCAGATGAATCAGTCACGCATGGGCAAGAACAAGAAGCTCTTTTCGCTGCTGGCTGAGGACTTCACTACACAGGATCTGATCACCCTTCGCATCCAGAATGGCGGTAATGCCAGCGTGGCTATGGTCATCTCGCGTTGGATAGCTGATGGGTTGATCAGGAAGGTGGGGAATGGACGGTACCAGAAGGTAATTCAAGCTGTCGCTTGATAGTGAGGAGTTAGAAATAACATTTAACAATTAACATTAAGAAAAATAGTGTATTAAATTTGGTGGAGAGGGGAAAATTTATTATCTTTGCACGGGAAAGACAGCAGCCCCTCTCCCACCGCAAAACATCTAAGTATATGAAAGATTGGACATTACATATTGTCATCGAGCATTTTGATGATGTAATCAAGGGCATTGACTTCGCTCAATTGCCACAAAGAGAGAGCGAGGAATATCGCCAATTGGTACTGAAAACAGCCAATGATGTGATGTTTTCGGAGGGAAGATATTCGCAAATCACGGAGTGGACGCTCGAGATGTTTGACTTGCCAGAGGTCTGCGCGCTGGTCAGGAACCTGAGCGAAATCAATCAGCTTTCGGCTGCGGAGCGCGTCCGCTTAGGGTTTTATCTGGACGTGAAAGAGGTGTGCTATCCGCTGTTTCGCGGCAAGAAAGTCGATTGGTCGGCATGGCCATGGAACTTGAGTAAGGGCGACGCAAGCTTTGAGAATAAGGAGCTTTTCGAGCTGATTACACAGAGCGAAATGCCTTGTCTTTCGGCTGCTATCCTCTATGATCTTAAGCAACAGATCTGGATGAATGAGACAGGGATTTACTCCAGTGTGGCTTGTAACGAGGTGTCAGAAACCTTTGAATATCCGTTGGGATCAGCATGGAAGAAGCATCCTAAAACAGATGATGAAAAGAAAGCTTTGACAGCCGCAATCTGTAAGTGCGCGGATGATCTTTGGGCCATCGAGAATCATATCCTTGTAGGTCAGCAGCTGGGATTTGACCAACTGACACAATCGCTATATGATGCTTTCGACACGTTCATTGACACCACTTATCGCCATAATCAGGTGCTTTGCGCAAAGGAGCTTTCGGCTTGGATCAGAGAGCATTGGACAATGAATGAGAACCACCCTGCTCAGGAGAAAGTAGAGGCGCTGCATGCGAAATGGAAGGAGCTGATGGAGAAGTATGATGTATCGAGCCCAGATGAGCGCTTCTCGTGGAATATCCTGACGCTGGATGTGCTGGGGATGTCGATGTTTTCGGAAGAGGATGAGGTGGATGAAGATCCATGGGGAGAAAAGGAGTTTAATTCATAATTGAGAATTCATAATTCATAATTCATAATTGAGAATTCATAATTCATAATTGAATGCCCTGGACAGACGAAGATGAATTAACGCCTAAAGCCAAGCGCGCTGTAGGTCGCCCGGTGGAGAATCCTTTTCTCTCGGCTGAGATTGAGGAGGATTTCGTCCGCCGTGGCGAAGCTATGCTCAGACTTTATTATAAAGAAGGAGGACCAAACACGAGACACAACTTCGTGTTTGGCCCTAATCGTGGTATGAGCAAGACGCTCTTTTGGTCAATCATCTTTGTTTATTATGTCACTGAGAATCAGTTACGAAACAATGTGCAAGGCTACCTCAATACTATCCGACTGCACTTTAGCGCCAAGGTGGTGAGTGACCGCACGAGTATCTGTCAGTGTGTGGGATCACTGAACCGCCTGACGGCTTATCTTAAGCACAGCTGCGAGCTGGTGGGGGCGCACAGGATGCAGCAGGCGGAGTATCGTGCAAAATATCAGCTGGTTGTAAAACTTTGGAGAGATGTGCTATGACCAAAATGATCAAATGGTAAAGATGAAATCCATGTAATAGACGCCGAGCTGGTTATAAATACTATTTACAATAATATCACCATCGACTCTACATTTAAAAGTAGTGTTGATGGTGATAATTTATTATTTTACTGCATCTTTATCATCTGCAGAAATTCGTTGCGAGCAGCAGCGTCTTGCTTGAAGATTCCAGTGTAATAGGAAACGGACATGGCTCCAGGATTCTTGACGCCTCGCATGCTTTTGCACATGTGCTGGCCTTTGAGAACGATGGCAAAGCCGAGAGCCTCATGGTCAAGCGCTTCGTCAAGCATATCTATGATGTCTCGAGCTAGGCGTTCCTGAAGCTGCAGACGGGCTGCACAGTAGCCAACAACGCGTGCAATCTTGCTGATTCCAAGGATTCGTCCCTCGTCGCTTGGCATGTACGCGAAGTAGTATTTACCGAAGAATGGCATCATGTGGTGCTCGCACATCGAGTAGAAATCACCAGCATCGAAGACCAGCTCAGTGCTGTGAGAATCATTCTCGAAGGTGGTGATCTTAGGCTTCTGTGCAGGATCATAACCTCTGAATAACTCCTTGTACATGCGACAGATACGGTCAGGCGTACCAATAAGTCCTTCGCGCGTAGGGTCCTCTCCTATGGCTCTCAGGATGGTCACGATGGCCTGCTGGAGTTCTTCGTCAGTGACTGGGGTCATCGGACGTTGATTATCTTGTGGGTTTGAAGTGAAAGTTTCCATTTCGGATGATGTAAGATGTAATCGATCGTTTGTTCGAGAATCTGCTGATTGCGCTTTGGATCCTTGACGTCACAAGGCTGAAGGCGGTATTCCTTAGCATCATATTCGTCATACTGGGTCATGTCCTGCTTGCCGTCACCTTCGTAGACAACCTTAAGTTCGTCAATGCGCTGAATACGGATGGTTTTGACACGACGCGAGCCGTTGGCATGATCCTCAAGTTTTGGCGAACAGGTGATCCAGTCGACCTGACAGCCTTCGGCTAATGGCAGCGTACCATTTGTCTCCATCATAACGTACCTGCCATGCTGATGAAGTAGGTCGACGAGCGACGGAGTCAGCTGTATCGTTGGTTCACCGCCTGTAATGACAACGTGAGCACAAGGGTAGCGCAGAACTTCGGCAACAATCTGCTCCTCAGACATTTCCTGATAGGCAGAGAAGTCGGTATCACAGAACCAGCAGCGCATATTGCAGCCAGATAGGCGGACAAAAACGGCTGGTGTGCCGGTATATCGGCCCTCGCCTTGCAGGGAATAAAAGATCTCGTTAACGCGCATAATATAGAAAATGCTATATTGTACAGAACAGATATTTATTCGTCAACCTCATAAGTTGCGACATTGCCCGTACTCTCCTGCACGTCAACCTTATAGCAGTTAGGTACACGGCCACAGATCCAGTGAGCGATGTTCTCTGCTGTTGGGTTGAATGGAAGGATGGCGTTGAGATCCTGATGATCGAGTACACCATGCACCAAGCGCTTTACCTCGGTGAAATCTACAACCATACCGTCCTCGTCGAGTTCCTTCGACTTGCAGTAGACGGTGACAATCCAGTTGTGACCATGCAGGTTTTCACACTTGCTCTGGTGTGAGAGACGCAGGTAGTGACTACCTGAGATCTCCATTGATTTTTTAACGTAATACATAAGTTTTGATAGGGTTTTCTTATGGACCTAATACATTCTATACCTAACGCACACCCAAAATACTTTTTTCTTTTCAACACGAATTATCATAAATTATCATAAATTTTTCATTAATAATTATTTATGATCCATTCGTGACAATTCATGATAATTCGTGTTAAAGGTAATTTTGGGATGTGAGATCTATAATCATAAGATTATTCCTTTACGTGCTTATACTTGAAAAGGAATACAAAAGCAATGGCAACGGCCAAAGCAAAAGCAGAGAAGATATACCATGCTTCACTCCAACCGGTCATACGCATAGGATCACTGGCATCATATACATACGCACAACGGTTTACAATCTCCTGTGCAGCGAAAGAACCTACGGTAGCACCCAGGCCATTGGTCATCATCATGAAGACACCCTGTGCAGAAGAACGGATATTAGAATCGGTCTCCTTATCTACGAACAATGATCCTGAGATATTGAAGAAATCGAAAGCAACACCGTAGACGATCATCGAGAGGATGAAGAGCCAGACACCGTTACCTGGATCACCGATGGCGAAGAAACCAAAACGCAGACACCAGGCCAACATAGCGATCAAAACCACGATCTTAATACCGAATCTCTTCAAGAAGAACGGAATCAGAAGAATACACAAGGTCTCTGATACCTGAGAAAGTGAAGAAAGAATGATATTATGCTTAACAGCAAAAGAATCAGCATATTCTGGAATATTGCCGAAGTCGCCCAAGAAGGTTCCAGCAAAGCCATTCGTAACCTGCAGACACATGCCCAGGAGGAATGAGAAGATGAAGAAGATAGCCATTTTCTTTTCCTTAAACAATGCAAAAGCCTTGAGACCGAGAGCTTCGACAATAGACTTGCTGTCATTGTTCTTATTCACAGGACAATTCGGCAAAGTAAATGAGTAAATGCCAAGAACCACACCCCAGATAGCAGAGATAAAGAACTGCATATAGTTCTCTTTTGCACCAGTAAGGTCTACAATCCACATAGAGAGAATGAAACCTACAGTGCCAAACACACGGATAGGAGGATAAGCCTTGACAGTATCAAGACCAGCACCTACTAATGCATTGTATGATACGGAACTACCTAAAGCAATGGTTGGCATAAAGAATGCTACACTTGCTGCATAGAACCAGAACAGCTGATTGAAGGTTGGTTCTGGATTAGTCATTCCCACATATCCTGCAGCAGCAATGAAGGCTGCACAAAGCAAATGACATATTCCAAGCAGTTTCTGAGCAGGAATCCATTTATCTGCAACGATTCCCATCAGTGCAGGCATGAACAAGGATACAATACCCTGTACAGCAAAGAATGCACCGATATTACTACCCATATTGATATTTCCAAGATAAACACCCAGAGAACACAAATATGCACCCCATACAGCGAATATGAGGAAATTCATCACTATGAGACGATTTTTCATACCAATGATTTTAATAATACTATTTTACGCATGATCCTGAGCATGTCAAAGAAACAAGATCTTCAACAAGCTCAGGATATTAATAATAGTCAGTTTTAATCCTTTAATTAATACTGATGCATTGGACGCAAAAGATCATTGACAGTCTTAACTGGGTTGAAGGTAAGAAGGTCAACGTCAACGAATACAGTGTTCCAGTCACTCATAGCACCATTCCAGAGTCCTGGGAGCTCGAGAGCCTTCAACTCCTTACCGCTCTTAGACTTGTAAGAGATGAAGCCAGTCATTGGATCAACATGCTCTAGGAGGTTGAATGGCTTGCCATTCTTATCGCGAACTGCACATACGAGATCAACTGGGTTGAAGTGAGTACCCTCCTTGAACATAGCTACTGATTCAGGATCATTCTGATCGATCTGGCTTGACTCAAGGATCTGGCTCTGATAGGTTCCATCAGGAGACTGAGCGATGAATGGACCACCACCAGGCTCACCTACGTTCTTAACCATACCACAGACGCGGAGTGGACGGTTGAGCTTATTCTTGATGTAGAGAGCGAGCTCGCTGTCCTCAAGAAGCTTGGTATCAGGGTTCTTGATGTAGAGCTTGGTCTGGAGGAAATAGAGCATATCGATGAGCTGCTCGTGGGTGTAGTGACCGCTCTCAAGCTGCTGGAGGTAGCTGAAGATCTTCTGCTGAAGGCCAACGAGTACACCACCGATGATCTGCTTGTATGCTACGGTAGCCTGCTTCTTCTTCTCAGGTACTACATTATCAATATTCTTAACGAAGATAACGTCAGCCTCCTGCTCATTGAGGTTCTCGATCAATGCACCGTGACCGCCTGGACGGAAGAGGAGATTGCCCTTATCGTCGCGGAATGGAGTATTGTCCATGTTAGCAGCGATGGTATCGGTGCTTGCCTTCTGAACAGAGAATGAGATGTTATACTTCACACCATACTTCTGCTCATAAGAAGACTTCTTCTCAGCGACGAGCTTCTCGAACAATGGGAGGTGATCAGGGCTGACGGTGAAGTGGAGGTTGACATTGCCCTTGCCATTAGCAGCATATACTGCGCCTTCCTCAAGGTGCTCCTCGAAAGCCTTGCGCACACCAGCTGATGAGCGGTGGAAAGTAAGGAGACCCTTAGGAAGCTGACCATAGTTGAGCCCCTTCTCAAGGAGGAGGTTGCCTACAACTGCCTTATACTGACCAGCAGCCATAAGATCCTTAATACCCTTGCCCTCATTCTTCTGGCAAACCTCATCGAGCTCTGGATAGAAAGCAAACTGCTCAATGCCACCGAAGAACTTCTTTTCGAAATCATTAGTTGGCTCCTCGTATGGTGCCTCAAGGAACTCAAAGAGGTTCTTGAACATACGGCTGGCTGCACCAGATGCTGGGACGAACTTCAAGATGGTCTTATCAGCCTGGAGATACTTCTGCCAGAGGTCCTGATAATACTTAGCACCATCCTCATCGATGGTCATGATGCCATACTCTGGAGAAGCTGCGCCTTTGAGCTTCAAATAAGGGAAACCAGTCTCAAAAGACTTCAGCTGGCTCTCTACCTTCTCTACGGTTGTGCCACGCTGGGCGAACACTTCAAGATCTTGCTGTGTAAACATAAGTATTTATAGATTTATATTTTAGAATATACACGATTTATATGCTTTCATGTATGATTTGTTTGGGTGCAAATATAAGGATTTTTTGGTAAATAAAAATTTATTCGGATAAAAAAATCAGGTTTTCTCAAAAAAAAAGGAGATTTATATGTTATAAAACATAAAAAAGGGTCATTCTCGATAAGAAAAACAAGATTTCATTCTAGAAATTGAGGAAAAATTACTATCTTTGCACGCATAAAATATATTAATAGTATGAAATTATTCACTACCGATCGCTTCACGACTGAGGAGCACCAGCAGTTTCTGACAGCTTACCGCAAGCTGCTGGAACTTGTCCCGTCGCGTATTGCAACCCGTGAATGGAGACTAATACGCAAGTATATTTTAAGAGGTGTCGAAGTTGGAATCTATGACCGCAACGCTCATGGCGTCCAGCAACTGGTGCATCTGATCATGACCTGTCAGGTACTCCACGAGCAGGTAGGTTTGGGTCGACGCTCCATCCTCACCGTCTTGCTTTACCCTTTAGCCGAACATGACGTCATCAGCCGCGAGGAGGTGACCAAGGATTTCGGTGAAGAGGTAGCGCACCTCATGTCGTGCATGGGCAAAGTGAAGCACCTCTATGCTGAGCATGACAACCTGGAGGACGAGAACTTCCGCAAGCTGATGCTCTCCTTTGCTCAGGACATCCGTATCATCATCTGTCTCATCTGTGACTGCTATGTGATGATGAAGATTCTCAATCACACGAGCGACCTTCAGTATCGTCAGCGCGTGACCAACGAGAGCCGCCTCATCTACACGCCCCTCGCCCATCGCCTGGGTCTCTATGTCATCAAGGGTGAGATGGAGGACATGGCTGTGAAATATGAGCATCGCGAAGTCTATGACGATATCGTAAGCCAGCTGCAGGACACCAAGGATGCACGAGAGGCTTATATCAAAGAGTTTATCGCTCCTCTCGAAGCCAAGTTGAAGGAAGTCCTTCCAGAGCCATTCCATATCAAAGGACGCACCAAGAGCATTGCATCAATCTGGAATAAGATCAAGAAGCAGCAGAAGCGCGTCGACCAGATCTATGACCTCTTTGCTATCCGCATCATCATCGACACCGACAAGAAAGAGATGGAGAAGGCGCTCTGCTGGCAGGCATATAGTGTGGTGGCCGATATGTATCAGCCGAATCCTAAGCGACTGAAGGACTGGCTGAGCATCCCTAAGAGCAATGGTTATGAGTCGCTTCACATCACGGTATATGGTCCGAAGGAGCGCTGGGTAGAAGTACAGATCCGAACCAAGCGCATGGACGAGATTGCCGAGCGAGGTCTTGCCGCTCACTGGAAGTATAAAGGTATCAAGAGCCAGGGTGCTGCCGACGATGTGATGGCTTCCATCCGTGAGGTGCTCGAATCAGGTATCGCTACGGGCGACCTGATGAAGGACTTCTCGATGGGACTCTACAGCGAAGAGGTCTTCTGCTTCACGCCGAATGGTGACGTGCACAAGTTCCCTAAGGGTGCCACCGTACTGGATTTCGCCTTCCATATTCACTCACGCATTGGCATGCAGTGTGTAGGCGCACGCGTAGGAGGCAAGAACGTGAAGCTCAACTACCAGCTGCACAGTGGCGAGACCGTAGAGATTCTGACCTCGAACCAGCAGAAGCCTAAGGCTGACTGGCTCAACATTGTGACCACCAGCAAGGCGCGTTCTCGCATCAGACAGACCATTAAGGAGATCGAGAGCCATGAGGCGCAGGCTGGCAAGGAATTGCTACAGCGTCGCTTCAAGAACCGAAAGATGGAGATCGATGAGTCAGAGCTCTCGCGCTTTATCATCAAGCTCGGCTACAAGACGCAGACAGAGTTCTATCAAGCGCTGTCGAAGGAAGACATCACCATCGACCATGTAATCCGTGAGTATGAAGCGTTCCTCAACCGCACACCGATCATCCAGGAGTCTCAGGAACATGCGCATTCTGCCGCTGATTTTGACATCAACAACCAGTCGGGTCAGGACGAACTCGTAATCGACCGTAATCTCAAAGGAATCGAGTATAAGCTGGCCGGTTGTTGTCACCCGATCTATGGCGATGATGTGGTAGGTTTCGTAAGTATCACACGTGGCATCACCATCCATCGCGCGGATTGTGTGAACATCAAAAACCTCGCAGAGCAATACCCTTATCGCATACAGCGAGCACGTTGGAGTGGCAAGAGTGGCAATCAGTATAGCATTACGCTCCGTGTGGTCGGCCAGGATGACATCGGCATCGTATCGAACATCTCGCAGGTGATCAACAAGGAGCAGAACACGCTGCTGCGTAGTATCTCTATTGACACCGAAGGCGGCATCTTCCACGGTCACCTGACCGTCATGGTCAATGACCTTTCGTCGCTTAATATCCTGATCCGAAAGATCAATGCGGTGAAGGGAGTCAAGAATGTTGAACGAATCAACTAAAAAACAATGAAAAAGTCAATCTTTCTTTTAGCATTGCCTCTGCTCCTCTCCTGCTCTTCAGGCGAGAAAGGTCCGACCGTAGAGGAACGTCGAGAGGCAATGAATCAGAAATATATCGATCAGCTGGCTACGGAGCAGAATACGCTTCACGTCACGGATTCGCTCATCCAGGCCATCATCCCTCGCATCAACGAGGTGACAAGCGCGGCTTTCGACTATGAGAAAAGCGAGTACGACGATCTTGGCAGATTCGTACCTAAGGGGATGAGTACCGAGGCGAATGTCCAGAGAACCTACATCCACTCTGCGGTCGACGAATACGGTCAGACACATCTGATCAGCACCTACTGTGGTTCGAAACTCGAACACACTCAGCTCCGTATCACCGCAGGCGACGGCACTTCTGCCACGACCGACGTCATTCCATATAATGATGGCTCAAATTATCGCTATGACATCGACGGTGTTCATTACGAGAGTGTGACCTACGTCGTTGGTCGTAAAACGGGCAGCGATCAGGTCAACAAGGATACTGATGGCGGAGTATTCAGTTTCATCGCGCTGCATGCTGACGACTCGAAACTCTACGGCACGTTGCTCGGTGGCAAGAAAGAAGTACGCGTCAACATATCTGCTAAAGAACGTGCAGCTCTTGCCGCCAGCTTTGAGTTAGGTGTTCTGATGCGCGACAAGTTGCGTCTGGAGCAGGAGAACAAGACCTCAGCAGGAAAGATTCAGTACCTGCAGGAGGTGATTGCTAAGAAAGGATTATAATTCTTCATTGAGATCTCATAGAGGGAATCCTTAATTGAGAATTCATAATTACCAGCCACGCCCTTGCTTTGGCTTATCCGAACTAATAATTTTAAATTTTACATTTTAATTTTACATTTAATATATGAACCTTATAGATTTCTTAAACGCCAGCCCAGTCAATTACTTGGCTGTTGCAACCCTTGAAGAACAGTTACAGGCCGCAGGATTCCAGAAGCTCGATCCTACTCAGCCGATGCCAGTGATCCGTCCAGGCAATCAGGTCTACGTCACCAAGAATGACTCAGCCCTCTTCGCCTTCCGTATCGGCACCAAGCCTATGGCAGAGACCGGCATCCGTATCATCACCGCTCACAGCGACAGTCCTACCTTCCGCATCAAGCCATCGGCTGAGATGAAGTGTGAGAAAGGCTTCGTCAAGCTCAATACAGAACTCTACGGCGGTGCCATCATGAGCACCTGGTTCGATCGTCCGTTGTCACTCGCTGGCCGCGTCATGCTCCGCACCGACAATCCGCTCAAGCCACAGACACGCCTCCTCGTCATCAAGGAGCCATTGGTCATCATCCCTAACCTTGCCATCCACTTCAACCGTCAGGTCAACGACGGCGTAGCATTGAGCAAGCAGAAGGACATGCTGCCAGTACTCGGCATCATCAACGACCAGCTCTGTGTCAAGAGCCTCCTTATTAATAAGATTGCGTCAGAGCTCAACGTCAACGTAGAAGAGATCCTCGACTTCGACCTCTATCTCTACGACACCACTCCTGGCTGCACAGTCGGCCTTAACAACGAGTTCATCAGCGCAGGTCGCCTTGATGACCTCAGCATGTGCCACGCAGGTCTGGAGGCTATCCTTGGCAGCAAGAAGCAGAGCGAGGCTACTCAGGTACTTGCCATCTTCGACAACGAGGAGACCGGTAGCGGCACCAAACAGGGTGCACACAGCCCATTCCTCAGCATGATCCTGGAGCGTCTCGTCCTGGCCGAGGGTATGAGCGACGCCTTCCCTACCGTCAATGCAGAAAGCGCTCGTGACGACTTCCATCGCATGATCGAACAGTCATTCATGGTCAGCGCCGACAACGCTCACGCCTGGCATCCTAACTACGGTGAGAAGATGGATCCTACGAATCATCCTGTCCTCGGTGGCGGTCCAGTCATCAAAGTCAATGCAGCTCAGAAGTATGCCAGCGACGCTGATGGTGCAGCTGTCTTCGCTGAGATCTGTCGCAAGGCTGGCGTTCCATTCCAGCGCTTCGTCAACCACTCTGATGTGGCAGGTGGCAGCACCTTGGGCAATATCCTCACTGGCACCTTGCCATTCCGTGGCGTAGATATGGGTAGCGCCATCTGGGGTATGCACAGCGTCCGTGAGACAGGTTCGGTCATCGACCAGGAATATGCTATCAAGGCATTTACCGAGTTCTATAATTCATAATGTCAGGGAAAAGTGTTTCCCTTTCCAATTCAGATAAATTGAAAAATAACAAACGATATACCGAGCGTGCCAGACGATCTGAAGACGTCGGACCTATGTCCTTCGATGACAAGGTCCGTGCTAAGAAGAATCTCGGCCAGCACTTCCTGACCGATCTTAGCATCGCCGAAAGGATCGCTGACACGCTACAGGATCACAAAGACTTGCCAGTGCTCGAAGTGGGCCCTGGCATGGGTGTGCTTACACAGTTCCTCTTGCAGAAGGAGTATGATCTCAAGGTGGTGGAGCTCGACGGCGAGTCGGTCTCTTACCTCCGTGTGCACTACCCTTCCTCGCTCGACAAGCGTATCATCGAGGCCGACTTCCTCAAGCTGCCACTCGACGGCGAAGAGGTCTTCGGTGGCAAACCGTTCTCCCTCATCGGCAACTATCCTTATAATATCTCCTCGCAGATCTTCTTCCGCGTGGTAGATTATCGCGACATCATCCCTGTCTGCAGCGGCATGATCCAGAAGGAAGTAGCCGAGCGACTGGCAGCAAAGCCAGGTAGCAAAACTTATGGCATCCTGTCGGTGCTCATCCAGGTGTGGTACGACATTGAGTATTGTTTCACCGTATCTCCTGGCGTGTTCAATCCACCTCCTAAGGTTCAGTCGGCAGTCATCAAGATGACGCGCAACAACGTCACCTCCCTACCATGCGAGGAGAAGGATCTCCGCACCCTCGTTAAGAACGCCTTCGGTACCCGTCGCAAGACCCTGCGCAATTGTCTGCGCCAGCTCATCACCGAGTGGCGTCCTGACGATGCGGCAGAGATTCTGGCAGATCCTTTATTCGATAAGAGAGCGGAGCAGCTCAGTGTACAAGAATTCATTGACCTCACAGTCAAGTTAAAGCAGTGATTGATCAGCAGACCATCGATAAGATAACAGATACAGCGCAGATCGTTGACGTTGTATCTGAGTTCGTGACGCTCAGGCGCCGCGGCGTTAACTATGTCGGTTTGTGTCCGTTCCACGCAGATAAGAGTCCTAGTTTCTACGTCAACCCTACCAAGAACCTCTGCAAGTGTTTTGCCTGTGGCGAAGGCGGCAACCCTGTCACCTTCCTCATGAAAAAGGAGAGTATGACCTTCCACGAGGCCATCAAATGGCTGGGCAACAAGTACGGCATTGAGGTTGAAGAGAAGAAGATGAACGAGGAGGATCGTCAGCGTCAGACCGATCGTGAGGGCATGTTCAACGTCAATGAGTTCGCACAGAAATGCTTCGAAGAGGACTTGTTCAATACGCCTGAGGGACGCAACATCGGCCTCACTTACTTCCGTGAGCGTGGCATCCAGGACGAGACCATCCATCGTTTCCACCTCGGTTACGCCTTGGAGAAGAAGACCGATCTGGCCGAACGCGCCTTGCAGAAAGGCCACAACCGCAAGTACCTGCTCGATGGCACCGGCGTCGGTCTCTGCTTTGGCGATGATCCTAAGAAGACTCCTGTCTGTCGCTTTGCCGGTCGTGTCATCTTCCCTCATCACTCGCTCTCTGGTAAGTGCATCGCCTTCGGTGGACGCATCCTACAGCATGTCGATCATGCTTTTAAGAAGTACGTCAACTCCCCAGAGTCGGCCATCTATCACAAGAGCGACTTCCCTTACGGACTCTACGAGGCCAAGCAGGCCATCGTCAAGGAGAACAACTGCTACGTGGTGGAAGGCAACATCGACGTACTGAGCATGTCACAAGCAGGTTTCCAGAACGTCATCGCTGCGTCTGGTACAGCTTTGACCTCCGAACATATCCGCGTCATCAAGCGCTTCACCAAGAACTGCACGCTGATGTTCGACAGCGACAACGCTGGTATCACCGCCGCCTTCAAGAGTATCGACCTCCTGCTGGCCGAAGGTATGAACGTCAAGCTGCTGTTGCTTCCAGCCGGCGAAGACCCTGATTCTTTCTGCAAGAAGCAGAGCAGCGAACAGGTCAAGGAGTACTTCGACAAGAACCAGCAGGACTTCGTGTCGTTCAAGACTCGACTCATGATGCAGTCGATCAATGCCAACGATCCGATTGCCAAGGCCCGCGTCGTACAGGACGTGGCCAATAGCATCGCGCTGATCTCTGACCCAATCATCAGCAGCATCCTGGTTCGACAAACCAGTCAGATGACCAACGTCTCAGAGCATCAAGTCATGGAGGCAATGAACCAGGCCAAGCGTTCGAATTATCTGGCCGAGGTGCATCGTCAGGAGATTGAACGCCGACGAGAGGAAGCTCGTCGTGAGCGCGAAGAACTTGATATTAAGGAGGAAGTCCTCGCTGCTGTACAGAAATCCGACGAGGAGCAGATAGTCGATCAGAACGCGCCACAGGGGCCTTCTCAGCCATCGCTCGATTTCAATGCTCCACAACCGGTGCAGCAGCCGTCACAACCGCAGCGCATTCCGCTCCTCTCCGACCGATACGAGCGTAATATAATAAGGTATATAGTGCGCTACGGCGGCCAGTTCTTCCCGTTCACCTATACCAATCCGGAGACCAACGAACCTGTGACCCAGGACTTCCGCGTCATTGACTTTATCTTCAACGAGCTCAATGCCGATGGTGTCCTCTTCCAGCATCCGCTCTATGCCCGTATGTACCAGCTGGCACTCGATGCCTCTGAAGACATCAACGTGGAGTGGAACAGCACACGCTTCTTCTCCAACCTGCATACCGATCCTGAGGCGCAGTCTACCGCGCTCGACCTCTCGCAGGACCGCTATGACGCCATGGGTGTGGCACAGAACGATGAGCACCTCGACGTACTCATTCCACGCTGTGTGCTCGAACTGAAGAACTGCATCCTCACGATGGAGATCGAGTCGCTCACCGCGCAGCTCCGTGACCCGTCGAACGACCTCATGCAGATCATGCAGCAACTCAAAGAAAAGAAAGAAATACAGAAGATTTTCGACAAAGAACTTGGCGAAAGAGTAATTATTAAGAAATGAAACTATATAAATCTCTACTGTTTATTTTTGGTATCCTGTTTCTGTTGACAGGCCTCTGCCTGTTTTTCCCCAAGGATGGCATCCAGATTGGTTCCACCACGCTGCGATTCCCTTCGCTCCATGAAGTATTGAGCCTGGTGAAGGAAGAAATAGAAGAAGTTCACGAGCTGACTCCCGAAGAACTCATGGAGCAGCAGATGGCAGCATTGATGGAACTGCAGGACTCTACGTTCATCGATTTCTGCCACAACAGCCCTATCCGCATCTGCATGCCTAAGATACACATTCAGGTGGTCGATAGCGTGGCTACCGATAGCCTCCGTCGTCTGGCGCTTGAGTACGATCCTGCCACCCCAGACAGCCTCCTCGCCGAGATCTTCAGCTATCGCGATTCTATTACCGAAGAGAGCGACTTGACTTATCTCGATCCGCTCTTCCTGGCGCTCGACAGCGCGCAGACACGCCATGTGCGCATCCTCCACTATGGCGACTCGCAGATCGAGCTCGACCGTATCACCTCTTCTCTGCGTGAGCACTTCCAGGCCCAGTTTGGTGGCAGTGGCGTAGGTATGCTCCCTGCCGTTCAGCCGGTTCCAAAGATGACTGTCCGTCAGTCTTGCTCCCCATCGCTTGGTTATAATCTCATCTATGGACCTGCCGACTTCCGCGCTGGCCACAACGGCTATGGTCCTCTGGCACAGGTCACTCACCTCAATGGCACCGTCACCCTCAGCTACACGGGTCTCACCAGCGACCGCTTCCCTCACGTAGCGTCATTCAACCGCGTCACCGTGCTCCGCAGCGAAGGCAACAGCCACGAACTCATCTGCGAGGTGACCGACTACGACAGCCTCCGTCAATCGGTCAAGATCGAGATCCAGGGTCCCACCAACATCTACGGCGTCATGCTCGATACCCGCACCGGTGTCAACATGGATAATGTGCCTATGCGTGGTGCCTCAGGCAACTTCTTCAGCAAGATTACCCGCTCTACGATGGAGCCTTTCTTCCAGCACGAGAACGTGCAGTGTATCATCCTGCAATATGGTGGCAACTCGGTTCCATACCTCAAGACAGAAGAGAGCATGACCAATTTCTGCCTCTCTATGCAGAAGCAGATCGCATACTTCAAGGAGCTCGCTCCAGATGCCCGCATCATCTTCATCGGTCCTTCAGATATGGCTACTACGATCAATGGTGTTCGTGCTACTTATCCTCAGATCCCTCGTTTCGTCAAGCTCCTTGAGAAGTATATCACCGAAGCCGGTGCAGCTTTCTGGAACATGTACGAAGCCATGGGTGGCGAAGGCTCTATGGTGCAGTGGGTCAACTCCCGCCCTCAACTGGCTGGCGAAGATTATATTCACTTCACACCTAAGGGCGCCGAGAAGGTCAGCGACCTCCTCTACGAGACACTCGACACCTATTATAAATATTATAAGTTCCGCATCGGAGAGTTTGAGATCGAGCTGCCACAGGATTCTCTGGCCGTAGACAGCCTTCTTGTCGACTCTCTTGTATCCGTACAATAACATGACTATACTCCTGCTATTCCTTCTGGCTACCCTGGCTCTTCCTGCCGTGGCTCAAACCGACACGCTCATCACCGAGTCTCGTGTCTGGCCGATCGACTCAACACACCTCGAGCTCATCCTCCCCGGCAAGAAAGACGCGCTGAAGCCATTCCACGACAAATGGTTCGACCTGCGTACACATGCCTCAGTATCGAACAACCTCAACGTGCTCCACATCGGTGGCAGTCACGTGCAGGCCGGCGTGCTGAGCAATACCATTCGCAAGCACTTCTCCCCTCTGGCCGAGCGAGGCTTTCTCTTCCCTTTCCGCGCCATCAAGACCAATAGCCCGCAGGGATATCGCTACGAATATACTGGTCTCTGGAAAGGTTCGCGCAACGTCAGCAAAGAACCTGATGCCGAGCTTGGCCTGGCCGGTGCTGCTGCCATCACCTCCGATCGTGAGGCATCGCTCACCCTCAATCTCGGCAACGAAGGCCTCTGGAACTACAATCAGCTGACCCTGCAGGGATGTGCCAGCGACAGCACCGTCATCCCTTACCTCATCACCAGCCAGCTGGATACGCTCTTTGCCGATCCTGTCTTGTCGCACCTCGCTGTCCGTGACTCATGGACCTTCCATCTGCCACAGCCAGACAGCCTCGTCACACTCCGCTTCATCGGCCTGACTCGCAAGGTGAGTCCTAAGCAGAACCGCAAGACCTACAAGCCGCTCGAAGACCGTCACTACTTCACCGTCCACGGCATGCTGCCTCACTCTGATCGTCATGGTGTGACCTACTCCGAGAGTGGCATCAACGGTGCCTCTGTCCCTTCGTGGCTCCGCACTGGCCAGCGCTTTGAGGAAGAACTCTCGATGATTGCTCCTGACCTCGTTGTCTTCGGTATCGGCATCAATGACGCTAACGTACCGATGTTGGAGTTTGATCCTGAGGTATTTAAGTCACAATACCGCCAGCTCATCAACCGCATCCGCAGCGTCAATCCTGAGGCTTGCCTGCTCTTTATCACCAACAACGACTGCGCTTTCACCGTCGGCAAAGGCCGTCGTGCCAAGAAGATCGCTAACCCTAACACTGAGCGCGTACGCCAAGCCATGATCGAACTTGCCACTGAACTCAACGGCGCTGTCTTCGACGTCTACGGACTTATGGGAGGCGTCAAGAGCTCTGAGAAATGGGTCGAGGAAGGTCTGATGAAGAAGGATCGCATCCACTTCACCAACGATGGCTACAAGCTCATCGGTGACCTCCTCTTCAACGCTATTGAACGAAACTATCAAATTTATTATAAGTGAATTATCTGAATATTGACAGCATGGAAGAAATGCTGCGACTGGTAGGAGACTATCTGCTCAACATCTTTGCATTTGATCCGAACTCTCCGCTACTCTTTACCCAGTTCCGCTTCTGGGCCTTCCTGGCCGTTGTCTTCGTCGGCTTTGCCATCGTGGCAGGTACGCTCAAGAAGAACAAGGGACCACGCCTCTCCGGTTGGCATCGTGTGATGCGCAACGGATACCTCTTCCTCATCTCGCTCCTCTTCTACTACAAGACCAGCGGACTCTTTGTCGGCCTGCTCATCCTGGTCACCTGCACCGACTATCTCATCGCGCAAGGCATCTATCATGTGCGATGGGCCAAGAAAGCCAACGATGGCGAAGAACGTGTTACCCGTAGCTACAAGGCGCTTATTCTGCTCTGCCTGAGCGTCACCATCGATCTGGGTATACTCTGCTACTTCAAGTATAGTTACTTCTTCGTCGACCTCATCAACCAGATGTGTGGCACGCAGTTCGAGGTCACCAACATCGCGGCTAAGCTGGCCAACCAGGCCATCGGCCGTCCGTTCTGGAGCGTCGATCGCATCGTCCTGCCTGTGGGTATCTCGTTCTATACCTTCCAGGTCATCAGCTATACGGCCGATGTATATAAAGGTATCATCAAACCGGTGCGCAACATCTTCGACTTCGGCTTCTACGTCAGCTTCTTCCCGCAGCTCGTGGCAGGTCCTATCGTCAAGGCGTCCGACTTCATCCCACAGCTCTATCGTCGCTACTCGCTGAGTCGCACACAGTTCGGCATCGCCATCTTCTGGATCCTCAATGGTCTCACTAAGAAGATCGTTCTCTCTGACTATCTGGCCGTTAACTTCATCGACCGTGTCTTTGCCAACCCGCATCTCTTCAGTGGATTCGAGAATCTCGCTGCACTCTTCACCTACTCGCTGCAGGTCTATGCCGACTTCTCTGGCTACACCGATATTGCCATCGGCCTCTCCATGCTGATGGGCTTCTATCTGCCGAAGAACTTCAACTCACCTTATAAGGCAGAGAATGCGCAGAACTTCTGGAAGCGCTGGCACATCTCGCTCAGTCGCTGGCTGCAGACCTATCTCTACATCCCGTTGGGTGGCAATCGTAACATCACGTTCGGTACCTGGTTCTGGATCGCTGTCATCACCATTGCTGCGCTGATTCTCAGCGGATCATGGGTGGTAGCTACCGTCGTACTCCTCATCACTTGCCTCACACTCATCACGGCGCTGCGCAAGCCAGAGAAGCGTCGTCATATCTATGCCAACATGAACTCCATGATTACCATGCTCCTCGGAGGTCTCTGGCACGGAGCTTCGTGCAACTTCATGATCTGGGGTGGACTCAATGGCGTCGGCATGGTCGTCTTTAAGTTCTGGCGAGACATGCACACCATCAAGCGCTGCATCTTCACAGCGTATATTCTCTGTATCCTGCTCATCGTGCGACGCTATGCCAACGAGACGTTCCTACCACTCTGGAATGTCCTGCTCATTGCCGATACGTTCATACTCATCTGTATGATCATCAAGACCTTGTGGCAGTTCTACTTCACGCAGCAGGATCATGAGCGCTTCACTACCTTTGCCAATGGCATGCAGCGCTCATGGAACATCCTGGTGACCTTCACGTTCATCACGTTCACCCGTCTGTTCTTCCGCTCAGGTTCGAACCTCGATCCTGCTATTGCCAACGAGACGGCCTGGAATATCGCCAAGAACATGATCCATCAGATAGGCACCGCGTGGACAGTCAACCCTCTTGAGGTCGTCTCTGCTTACTGGACAGTCTTTGCACTCTTCGTCCTCGGCATGACCATCCACTGGCTCCCAGAGAACCTGAAACGTCGCTACCGCATCTGCTTCGCCAAGATGCCTCTCCCACTCATGATGCTCGTCTGTGTCCTGGTAGTCTTTGTTGTCTATCAGTTCGTTACTGCTGAGATGCAGCCATTTATCTACTTCCAGTTCTAAGGTACTGGAACATTTGAACATTAGTTACAGTTTTTGGATACTGTATTTATAATACAACAGGGTTCACCGACATTCGTGTGAACCCTTTTTTCATGCAAGATCAGACGCCAAGACTTCGTGTGTACGAATCCGTCACGCAGGATCAGACGCCACGATTTCAGGTGTGCGAATCCGTCATGCAAGATCAGACGCCAAGATTACGTGTATGCGAATCCTTCATGTAAGATCAGACGCCTTGACTTCTTTTGTACATAGTTAAAGACAAAAAAATAGAGGACCCGATTAGGTCCTCTATTCACTGTATTATGTTGCTAGTAAATTACTGGCACTGGATAGTAACGGTAACGCCCATCCAACCACCGATGGTGTAAGACTCACCTGGCTGCTTGCCTGCCTGCATGAAGAGGTCGCCCTTAGCTGGGAAGCCACCCTTGTAAGCAGCAGCAGTACGCTGATACTGAGCCTTCTTCTCGTCGTTTGGAGCCTTAGCGATAGCGTTCATCATCTCATTGTAAGCTGCAACGTAAACGAGCTGCTTGAGAGCTGCCTTATCAGCACCTGACTGGTTAGCTGAAGTAGCATACATAGCTGCGATCATTACGTATGGAGTATCCTGATCTGGATCGATGCTGAGTGACTTGCGGAGTACCTCACGAGCCTTAGCCTTGTTGCCACGCTCCTGATAGATTGCTGCCTCGTAAAGGAGGATCTCAGTCTTATCATCTGGCTGGATAGCACGGCCAAGTGCCTCCTCATAATACTCGATAGCACGATCGTAATCCTTCTTCTTCAAAGCTGCCTTAGCAAGACCCTTAGCAGCCTGCATAGAAGGCTCGATCTGATAAGAGTAATCTGCTACGTGGGTGTAGAGATCGGTCTCACGGCCCTCAGCGGTACGACCGAGGAGCTTAGCTACGTTGTTAAGGAATGCGAGGTCGCTCTTCTTGTCCTCAACCTGTGGAGTGAAGATCTCAACGAGAGTGTTGACATCAGCATAACCTGAGGTAGCGAACTTCTGAGTGAGGTTCATCTTGTAGCTCTTAGCCTGATCAAGGAGCTGCTTGGTAGCCTTAGCAGCACGCTCGAGCTTTGCTACATCACCACCAGCTGCCTGAGCCTTAACGACTGCAGTGGTATCCTCCTCATAACGGAGTACGTAACGGTCAAGAGCCTCATCGAGGTACTCGGTAGAGGTCATGTAGTCCTGAATGTAACCATTCTTATCACCACCAGCCTTAGCCATCTTCAACGAAAGATCACACCACTGGCCGATGTAGTAAGGCTGTGCACCACCACGGAAACCCTTGAGGATATCGCCATACTGCTCGTAAACACTCTTGTCAGTAGCCTCAGAATCATACTTCTTGAAGTAGTCAACCTTCTTAAGCTGGATAGCCTCTGCAGGAACGGTCTTAGTAGCGAAGCCGTACTTAACACGATCCTCCATCAGCTTCTCAAGCTCCTTAGCATACTTCTGCTGATCAGCAGCATTGCCATCCTTTACAGCCTTGTCAACCTTAGCAACGAGGATCTTCTCACCGTTGAGGTAGAGAGCCTGGTTGAAGTTAGGTACTGCATCGTAGAGAGCCTTCCAGTTCTCGTAAGCAGAGAGAGGCTTAGCCTCACCTCCCTTAGGGAAGAAGTCGTTGTAAAGAGAGTTGTTGGTACCAGCGTCCAGATCATTTGCACACATGGTAGCAAGCATCTCTGGAGTCTGTGCATACATTGCTGTGGTGCCCATTGCGAAGAGAGCGCTCAGCATTACTTTTGCAGATGTCTTCATTGTACTTAATTATATTTAATGTTATTAATTGTCGTTTATTACGAATCCTAATCTTTTTGTTTTCTGTCCTTATGACTCTATGCAAAGTCAAGGGTTTAAAAGAGGAACCACTCCTCGTCCTAAATAGAACCTGAGGAGTGAAAATCTCCTTATCTCAACTTGTTTCTAAAGAACATCATCTCATTGAACGTTACGCCCATGGTGAATGTAAGATAGTTTTCTTTGAGATAATTATCCTTTGAAGGTTGCAAGCGACTGTAACCTACTGAGAAGTCGAGGAAGCAGCGACGGTTGACTGGCATTGAAAGACCAGCGTTAGTACCGAATTCGCGTAACTTATTGTCGTTGATGAGCAGATAGCTGTTTTTGGTGCTTGCACCTACACGGTAGCGGCAGTTCTGCCAGAAACGGTTAGTACCAGCCTTAGGAATGTACTCAGCACCAGCTGACAGGCGATGAACATCAGAGAAGATGTCGGCCGATGAAGACAAGTCCGTCTGGAAACCGTTGACCTCTGACCATTGTGTAAACTCATACTCTGCAGAAACCGTCAGCTGACGAGCCACATTATAAGAAAGACCTACACCGAATGACATAGGAGACTTGATGTCATTGCGATAACGCTCCATGAACTGGATGGTATCAGTACTTACCTTGAGTTCCTCAGCATCGACACTCAGGTTGAGCTTTGGTTGGAAGGTTGCACCAATCGTGAAGCTGCGAAGGGCATTGAAGCGATGAGTATACTGAGTACCGAACTTCAGCATCAAGCCACGAGCAGTCATCTCATGTGATACAAGCGTACTGTTTGACTGTGAACTTGTATTGGCATTGACTGAGTGCTGAATGCTACCGAAGAGGAATCCGACGTTGGCACCGATGCTCATCTCGTTCATCTTAGTGCTGAGCGGACGATAACCGATACCCATCATGAAGTTATTGATACCACCTACACCCTGATAATTGCTCTGTACGTAGAGTGTATCGTGCTTATTGACAGGGCTCTGGAGAGGTTCCTTCACCGTATTGCCATAGTAATAACCCACCATGGAATATGGACTAAGCGAAAGCGACATCGCGAAGTTGCGCCACAATGGGAAATGAAAACTCATGTAGCTGAAACCAGCATCCCAGTTCTGCTCGGAATTTCCATTCTCGTTAAAACTTGAGAAATCAGCATCAAGACCCACTGAGAAGATCATCGTAAGGGTGTCAATAGCGGTCAATGAAGCTGGATTGGCAATAGTTGTATAATTATTGGTGCGAAGTGCGATACCTAAATCACCCATACCCTTAGTAGAAGCATTTCCTAAAGATCCCATCTTACCATATCCGTAACGAGAATATGGAGATCGGGTGAGATTGCTCCCATTGAGGTTCTGAGCTACAGAAACACTTGCTATCATGGTCATCATAACCATGAGGATCAGGGCGAGTGCTTTGTTTAATAAATTCATTTTCAAAAAATCGATATTTTACGAGGTGCAAATATAGCACTTTTCTATGAAAGAACCAAATATTTTCGATTTTTTTAATGAAATTAATAGCAAATAAAAGACAAAAATCAAAATAACAGCAGTTACATAAAGATAAACTTCACGTAGCTGCTGCTATTTATAATTTAATATTTGTATTTTTCAATACAATGGATTACTCCCACTCGATGGTTGAAGGTGGTTTTGAAGAGATGTCGTAGCATACGCGGTTGACACCCTTCACCTTGTTGATGATGTCGTTGCTGACCTTGGCCATGAAGTCGTATGGGAGGTGAGCCCAGTCGGCGGTCATAGCATCGCTTGAAGTGACAGCACGGAGCGCAACAGGGTTCTCGTAGGTACGCTCATCGCCCATAACGCCTACGCTACGGACTTCACTGAGGAGGATGGCACCTGCCTGCCAGATCTGATCGTAAAGCGAGACTTCGATCTCACCGTTCTCCATGTTGGCAGGAACGCCTGCAGCAAGGACACGACGAGCCTCTTCGCCAGAGAGCTTGACCTTATACTCACGAAGGCCACGGATGTAGATATCGTCAGCATCCTGAAGGATGCGTACCTTCTCACGGGTGATATCGCCCAGGATACGTACTGCCAAGCCAGGACCAGGGAAAGGATGACGGGTGATGAGATGCTCTGGCATACCCATAGAGCGACCTACACGACGAACCTCATCCTTGAAGAGCCACTTCAATGGCTCACACAGTGAGAGGTGCATCTCCTCTGGCAGACCACCTACGTTGTGATGGCTCTTAATCACCTTGCCGGTAATGTTGAGCGACTCGATGCGGTCAGGATAGATTGTACCCTGAGCAAGCCACTTGACTTCACCTTCGCTCGAATCCTTGCTCTCTGCGATGATACGCTTTGCTTCTGCATCGAACACTTCGACGAAGTCACGACCGATGATCTTACGCTTCTTCTCTGGCTCCTTAACGCCAGCAAGATCGCCTAAGAACTTCTCTGAGGCATCGACACCGATCACGTTGAGGCCGAGGCACTCATAGTCCTTCATAACGTCCTGGAACTCATTCTTTCGAAGCATGCCATGATCGACGAAGATACAGGTGAGCTGCTTGCCGATGGCCTTGTTGAGCAATACGGCTGCAACAGATGAATCGACACCTCCTGAAAGGCCAAGGATCACCTTGTCGTTGCCTACCTGAGCCTTGAGCTCCTTGACGGTCATATCGACGAAAGCATCTGCGCTCCAGTCCTGACGGCTACCGCAGACATCAACGACGAAGTTCTTGAGCAAAAGGGTTCCCTGCAATGAGTGGAATACCTCTGGATGGAACTGTGTACCGAAGATAGGCTTGCCGTTGAGATCAGGATTCTCAGCAGGATCGAGGTAATAAGCAGCATTCTGTACTGTCTCGGTCGATGCTACGACATGAGCACCTTCAGGGATGCGGGTGATAGAGTCACCATGGCTCATCCACACCTGTGACTCAGCATCGAAACCCTTGAAGATAGGGCACTCAGTATCGACGAACTGAAGGTTCTGACGACCATACTCACGAGTACCAGCACTCTCGACCTTACCGCCATAGATGTGGCTCATGAACTGAGCGCCATAGCAGATGCCAAGGATTGGCAAGCGTCCACGGATCTTAGAGAGATCTACATGGAACGCGTCGTCAGCATACACGCTGAGTGGCGAACCAGAAAGAATCACACCGATAACCGACTCGTCATCATGCGGGAACTTGTTGTATGGCAGAATCTCACAGAAGGTATCGAGTTCACGCACACGACGGCCGATGAGCTGTGTGGTCTGTGAACCGAAATCAAGAATAATGATTTTCTGTTGCATAAAAATATGAATATTGATTACAAATTTCAAATTACAGATTACTCCTGCGTCGCCCTCTTCAGCACACTATAAGCCTGCACCAATCCCAGTTCTCCCGCCTTCGAGAGATCCTGGATGCCCTGCTTGGTCTTGCCTACACGGAGCAGGATGAGGCCACGGTTGAAGTAGGCTTCAGCGAAGTTCGGATACAGATCGATGGCCTTGTTGAGGTCCTGCAATGCTGCATCGAAGTTATTGAGGCGTGCCGAGATAAATGCACGATTATAATATGCGTAGACGAAGGTCGGAGATAGTTCGATGACCTTGTCGAGATCGCGGAGACACATCTCGCATTCGACCTTACGCTGTCGCTGCATATTTTCTGCCTGAATGCGAAGCTGCTCCTGATTGCTGAGCGCTGTATTCGGATTCAGACGTATCTGTGGTGTGCTATGACGGATGGCAGTGGTACGGAGCTCATCGTCATTACCCTGCGAAGCGAAGACGGCAGCAGCCGAAAGATCGCCACTACGCTCGTTGATCTCCAACTGTCGGAAGCGCATGACAGCTCGGTTGAAATAAGCCAGGATGAAGTTATCCTTACGATAGAGCACCTGGTTGAGGTCTGCGATGGCCGACTGGAAGTCCTGCACCAGCATGTAGTCGAGGCTTCGTGAGAAGAAGTTGATGGTAGCACCACCACTCACACCAATGATGTTCGAGAGTTCGTCGATCGAAGCAAAGTGCGCCTGTACCTGAGGTTCGGTCAGCATAGGCTCGTGGCAGACGGCCAAGAGTCGCTTGCTGAGGAGTCCTGAGCGATTAAAGTCAGAGAGCGTCTTCTCAAAGTAGATGTTCTGACGCATCTCATCGACCTTCTCATAATAAGAAAGAACGAAGAGTGGTTGCATCTCGACGTTGACGTGACGATCCTGGATGCGACCACGCGACTTATTGTCATATCGCGCTACGTCCTCGTCGATGCCCGATGCCATGATGCGATTGAACTTACGGATATTCTTATCGCTCTCCTTGCGCATCTTGTCGTTGTCATCGAGTTCTTCATCCTCATTATCAGCGTTATCCGATGAAGCGGACGAATTATCAGCTAAGTCTCCAGCAGCGGCAGCAGCTGCCGTGCGACGCTTGACACGCTGTTCGACGGCAAATGCCTGCTTGAAGACCTCATCAGCCTCTTTGGTTCGACCCAGTTTGCGCAGATCCTCCGCACGAGCATAGAGTGCTGGGAAGAAGTTCGGATGCTGGTCGAAGACGGCCTGATAGTCGGCAATAGCACCTCGCAGATCGCCCGTCTCGTCGCGCAGGATAGCTCTGTTGTAGCTGGCAAAGGTATTGTCCGGTTCGAGATCCAGGACGCGTGAGAAGTCAGTTATCGCGCGATTACGGTCACCTATCTGCGCTCGCAGAATGCCTCGGTTATAGAGCGACAAGACGCTGTTTGGCGTCAGTTCCAACGCCTGATCATAGTCGGACATAGCACCACGGAGATCGTTCATGTTATATCTGACCATGGCGCGGTTGTTATAATAGGCGGCATTCTCCGGATCGAGTTTGATGGCAAAATCCAGGTCGGCAAGCGACTCCTTATATCGCTCATTCTGCATCAGGATGATGCTTCGGATAGCATAAGCGTAACTGTTGCCTTTATCGAGCTTGATGACCTGATCGAGGTCGGTGAGAGCCGAGATGCTATCGCCCTCCTCCATGCGTAACTGTGCGCGGTTAAGATATGCCTGAGACTCTGACGGGAAGAGCGAGATAAAGTGGTTGAAGCAACTGTCGGCCTTCTGATAGTCTTTCTTCATCGCATAGGTCACTGCCAGGCTGCGAAGGAAGACTTTATTCTCAGGTTGCGCCTTCAGCCCCTCAAGGAAGTCAGAGATCGCTCCATCATATTCCTTCAGGTTCTGTCTGGCAATGCCTCTAACCTGCCATGCCGTAATCAGAAAAGGATTGCGCTCAATACACTCACTTGCATCCTGAGCAGCACCAAGATAATCGTCAAGATAGATCTTAGCAATGCTTCGGTAGAGATAAGGATCGGCCAGATAAGGCTTGACCGCGATTACCTCATTGAAGTATTGTATCGAAAGGACATAATCCTCATAATAGAGGGCGTTACGGCCAATCGACAATACACGATCAGTATTGATCTGCGCAGTGAGCGAGACCAGCGATAGGATGAGTGATGTGAGGAGTGCAAAGACTTTTCTCATTGATTCATGCCGAATTTTTTACGGCGTGCAGCAGTATGGATCAAAAGATTCTTTACAAGTGATTCGAAGTTACTAGGCTGCTGTCCACACCATTCAATGACTTCTTCTGCATAATCACGCGTCTGAGCGCGAGAGTTCTCGTAAAGTTGACAATAGCGCTTAGAGATATCCAGACGAAGCGGGAACTTCACACCTGGATCAACAAGCACAGAATCTTTCTCAATACTGATAGCACATTCCATAGGACTGTCTACTTTTAGTTTTTAGATATTAATGTTATAGGTAAGTTTAATTATTCTGAGGGATATTAAGAGACCTTAAGGGTAATTAAGGGATCTTAAGGGAATCAGCACAACGTGCCAATCAGCTCGTATGCCTCTGCTCTCTCCACCTTAACCTGATGGAAAGAACCTGGCTCAAGCGCAATAGGAACCATGACATCATCATCGTATCCCGATGGCTCGGTAGGAAGAGTATCGACAGGGATAAGTATCTCAGGATCGACCTCAGGGCTATCGAACTCCGTGCGACCGACAAAATACTCTCCGTCCAAACGATCGATGACGACATTGAAGGTCTGTCCGACTTTCTGCTCCTGACACTCAAGGCTGATCTGCTCCTGCAAGGTCATGAGGCGGTCGAGACGCTCCTGCTTGACGTCGGCAGGGACATCGTCTTCGTAATTCTTTGCTGCATACGTGCCGTCTTCCTCACTGTAGGCAAAGGCTCCCATGCGCTCGAAACGCATACGACGGGTGAAGTCGAGCAATTCCTCAAAGTCCTGCTCTGTCTCTCCTGGGAAGCCGACCATGAGCGTTGTGCGAAGGTGAATACCAGGCACTTGCTTGCGTATTTCTGCCAAGAGTTCTTCTGTCTCAGCCTTGGTGACGTGGCGTAGCATACGTGTCAGGACGTTATCGCTGGCATGCTGCAGAGCGATATCGAGGTACTTGCAGACGTTGTCGTGCTTGGCCATGACAGGGAGGAGATCCTTCGGGAAGTCATTCGGATAAGCGTAGTGCAGTCGGATCCACTTGACACCCTCGATCTGCGCCATCTTATCGACCAGCTCAGCAATGTTATACTTCTTATACAAGTCGTATCCGTAGCCGGTGAGGTCTTGCGCGATGAGCTGGAACTCATGCACGCCGTCCTTGGCCAGAGACTCTACCTCTGCGAGTATTCCCTCCATAGGGCGACTCTGATAGCGTCCGGTGATGAGCGGGATGGCACAATAGGCGCACATGCGGTTGCAGCCCTCTCCTATTTTAATATATGCATAGTGCTGCGGAGTCGTCTGGAATCTGCTGCTACGCAAGCTGTCATCCCACTGGTGACCGAGATCTGCCAGCACCTGCTTCCAGTCGAACTTGCCGTAGAGACGGTCAATCTCAGGAATCTCGTCGGTCAGTTCTTTGCGATAGCGTTCGCTCAGACATCCCATCACGAAGATCTTTCCGATCTTGCGACGCTTCTTCAGCTCTGTCAGTTCAAGAATTGTATTGATACTCTCCTCCTTAGCATCACCGATGAAGCCGCAAGTATTGACGATCACAATCTCTCCCTTCGGATCTTCCGGATCATGATGCAGCTTATACCCGCACGCCGACAACTGCGCCATTAGGCGCTCGCTATCGACGAGGTTCTTGGAGCAACCTAAGGTGATGAGGTCTATACGATTCTTGATCATTTCAAAAGGACTATATATTTCGCATTCCAAAATTACCTTTAACACGAATTATCATGAATTGTCACGAATGTTTCATAAATAATTATTAATGAAAAATTTATGATAATTCATGGTAATTCGTGTTGAAAAGAAATAAAGATACTTTTGATGTGCGTAAAGTAAAATTAGTATTTCTTTGAAGAAACCTTGTTCCAATCGATGAAGTCGGTTGAAAGCGCGACTGGAACAGTCTTGATGGTAGCACCCTTCTTCACGAGGATGACGATAGGGAGCTTGCCACACTCGATGTGGTTCCAACCTGGACCGTATGTCTTGCCTGTCTGATAATCTACCCAACGATCCTTGCCAGGGAGATATACGTCACGACCGGTGCCGGCCTCCAACATTGGAGCAACCATCATGCTCTCGCCGAAGAGATACTGATCCTCGATGAACCAAGCACCTGGATCGTCAGGATACTCGAGGAGCAATGCACGCTGCATAGGAAGACCAGCCTTAGCTGACTGCTGTGCCTGCTCGTAGATATATGGCATGAGCTTGTACTTGAGCTCTGAGCACTCACGGAAGTAAGCGATGAAATCCTCATCATAGAGCCAAGGCTCTGTCTCCACACCGTGAACTCGGCTATGTGAGGTCAGCATACCGTATGGCATCCAGCGACGATAGAGCTCTTCAGGACTCTTAGTAACGAAGCCACCGATATCGTTGCTCCAGAATGAGAAGCCTGAGAGACCGAATGAAAGACCCTCACGGATTGAACCGAGGAGACCAGTGTTGGTAGTCGCAGCATCGCCACCCCAGTGAAGTGGGAAGCGCTGGCTACCTGCCCATGCTGAGCGACCCCAGATGATACCCTCACCATTGTTGGTCTTCTTAATGATATCGTATGCAGCCTTGTTATATCGTACTGGATAGAGGTTATGCTCATAGAGACCAGTCTTGCCGCTGGCATACATACCATTTAAATAAGGTGCAGCCTCACCGAAGTCAGCCTTGATCACAGCCACGCCCTGCTTGAGCAGACCCTCGAGCTTGCTCTGATACCAAGCCACGGTCTTAGGGTTAGAGAAGTCAAGGACAGCATCCTCCAAAGGAAGGCCACCACGAGGACTCATCACAGCCATGCCATTCTCCACGAGCTCCTTGAAATAACGGTTCTTAGGAGTAAAGTAAGGCAACTGCCACAGACAGGTACGGAAGCCCTGCTCCTTGAGGTCAGCGAGCAACTTGGTAGGATTGTCAAAGTTCTGCTTGCTGAACTCATAGTCGCACTGCCAGTCAACCTCGAACCAACCAGTATCGAAGTGAATGACGTCAGCAGGGATCTTATTATCGCGCAACTGCTTAGCTACCGAGCGACCTTCTTCCTCAGTGAAATAAGAGATACGGCTCTGCCAGAGACCGAAGCTCCAGAGAGGAGGACAGTCAGGACGACCGACCAAAGATGTATACTCGCCAAGAATCTCCTTTGGTGAACCCAACATAATGAAGAGGTCAGCCACCTCGTCGGCCATGAAGAGACGAGTGCTGCCGATGTAGCTGTTACCGAAATCTACCGTCACAGGAGCCGAGGTATGCATAAACACACCGTAGCCACGGTTAGAGAAGTAGAATGGGTTTGGCTTATACATATCTGGAGTCTCAGGACCCTGAGGATCGCAGACAAAGAGGTTGAGCTTCTGGCCAGCCTTGTTCAAGCTGGTAGCCGACTCACCACAGCCATAGATACGCTCGCCTGGCTTGAGGCTGAATACAGGCTCGATGCTGCGAGAGTTATCCGAACCACGCTTCACGAACATGAATGGCTGCGTCTTGACCTGTGTAGAGTCATTGTCGCTCAATGCACGGGTACGAGTCATCTCAACACCGTTCTTATCACGAAGGATAAGTCGCCAAGGATAGGTCTGGATCTCAAGGCTACCCTCGCTGCTGGTATAGGTCACACCCTGAGCGGTCTTGTTGACCTGCCACTTAGCGAGATCGACCTTAGGCTGCTCCACGAGCATGATCTCATCAGGATCGTCCTGTGGGATGATAGGACTGGTGAAGACACGTACACGAAGCGTACGCTCGTTGACAGGCTCTACGCGGAACTCCAGGTTAGGACTCTGATCGTATGCAGGACCAGGGAAGTCCATATTATCCAATGACTTGATCCAGTAACCGTTGGCATTGAAAGCCTGACGTGGCTGGATCTCATTGCGTCCCCACTTGATGATGCCACGACCGGTGGCAGTATCGAAGCTGACCAGAGAGTCGGCGGTGAAATACGTGTTGGTTGCGTCAGAGAACTGCTGGCTCATATCTACCGTCTGATTCATCAGGTAAGGTATGCCATTGTTCAACGTCACTTGAGCACCTGCGCTAAGCGAAGCACTCAAAAGAGTCATAGCGATAGTAAGTTTTTTCATATAGGTATAATGTGTGAAGTTATTTACCGAATAAGGAATCTACGAAGGCGCGGTTGTTGAAGATCTGGAGATCCTCCATACCCTCACCCAGGCCGATGTAGCGGACAGGGGTCTGCAACTGATCGCTGATGCCGATGACGACACCGCCCTTGGCCGTACCGTCAAGCTTCGTGATGGCCAATGCAGTAACATCGGTCACAGCTGCGAACTGCTTAGCCTGCTCGTAAGCATTCTGGCCGGTAGAGCCATCGAGCACGAGTAGCACCTCAGGATTATTGTCAGGAACGACCTTCTGGATCACCTTGCGGATCTTGCCGAGCTCATTCATCAGGCCCACCTTATTATGAAGACGACCCGCAGTGTCGATGATCACCACATCAGCGCCCTCCTTGACGGCATGGCTCACAGCATCGAAAGCCACACTGGCAGGGTCAGAACCCATCTGCTGCTTCACTACAGGCACGCCTACACGGTCACCCCAGATCTGCAACTGATCGATAGCAGCCGCGCGGAAGGTATCAGCAGCACCAAGCACGACCTTATTGCCCGCCTTCTTGAACTGATAGGCCAACTTACCAATGGTGGTAGTCTTGCCCACGCCATTGACGCCCACAACGAGCATCACGTAAGGACGCTTAGCCCCCTCCTTGACGGTGAAGCCATCGAGCTCCTCACGCTCATTGAGCGAAAGCAGCGCGGCGATCTCCTGACGAAGGATCTCATTGAGCTCCGACGTTCCTACATATTTATCTTTAGCTACACGAGCCTGAATACGTTCGATGATACGAAGCGTTGTCTCGACGCCGACGTCGCTGGTGACAAGGACCTCCTCCAGGTTATCGAGGACATCATCATCGACCGTACTGCGACCTGCTACGGCACGAGCAATCTTATCGAAGAGACCCTCCTTGGTCTTCTGCATACCCTGATCGAGCGTCTCCTTCTTTTCTTTTTTAAAGAATTTGTCAAAAAATCCCATGATTTACCAAATTTGGCGGCAAAGATACTGCTTTAAATCGAGACTTCCAAATTTAAAGTCGATTATGTTGACGATATTTTAAAAGAAATTTGGCGAGATACAAAAAATGTAGTATCTTTGCGCCACTTAATCAGAGAATCATTTAAATTTAGCACAAATGACCTATCAGGAAACTTTGGATTATCTCTTTGCCCAACTCCCCGTCTTCGAAAGCCAGGGAGCTCACGCCTACAAGCCAGGATTGGAGCGATGCGAGGGCATGGACCAGGTTTTAGGACATCCTCATACACGATTCAAGACCATCCACGTGGCCGGTACGAATGGCAAGGGTAGCACCAGCCACACGTTAGCTGCCATCCTGCAGTGTGCGGGTTATAAGGTGGGTCTCTTCACCTCTCCTCACCTCGTGGATTTCAGCGAGAGAATACGTGTCAATGGCGAGGAAATCGATCATGGCTACGTGGTGGAATGGACGGAGAAACACATCGACGAACTGAAAGAATTCCAGCCTTCCTTCTTCGAACTTGCCACGATGATGGCATTCTGCTATTTTGCAGATCGTCAGGTAGATATCGCAATTATTGAGGTAGGGCTGGGTGGCCGATTAGATTCGACCAACATCATCACTCCTATCCTATCGATCATCACGAATATCTCGATGGATCATACGCAGTTCCTGGGCGACACCTTGCCTCAGATTGCCGCCGAGAAAGCGGGTATCATGAAGCCGGGCGTACCGTGTGTCATCGGAGAATGTGAGGACGATCGTGTCCGTTTTACTTTCGAGCAGAACGCTCAGCTGCATGAAGTCAGCCGCCTCTACTTTGCCTGTGACCGCAGACAGGTCAAATGGGTGCAGCATGAGCTCGGAGGCATCGTCTATACTACGCTCGATGACGGAGAGATCTTCTGTCCGCTCACCGGCGACTGCCAGTCGAAGAATGCCAACACCGTGCTCAACGCCATCCAGATCCTCCGCCAGGAAGGCATGAAACTCTCGCAGGAAGTCGTGTCTCGCGGCTTCAAAGAAGTACTGACACTGACCCACTTACGCGGCCGCTGGGAGACTCTGTCGACCTACGAAGACGGTAGCACGCGCGTCCTCTGCGACACCGGTCATAACGAGGGTTGTTTCAGCTACATCGGTCCTCAGCTCAAGCAGCTCATCGCCGAGGGTCATCCTTTGCACATCGTCTTCGGCATGGTCAGCGACAAGGATATCGACGCCGTCTTGAAGCAGCTTCCTACCGAGGCGACTTACTACTTCTGCAACGCTCCCACCCCACGTGCCCTACCTGCCTCAAAACTCGAAGAAATGGCCTCTGCACACGCTTTGTCGGGTCAGGTTTGCGAGACCATTGATGAGGCCATAGATGCCGCCCTAAGTCATCTGAATGGCCAGGAAATAGCATTCATCGGAGGCTCAAATTTCATTGTTTGCGAAGCAATGAAAAGAAATCTCTAAAAAAATTTGTTTTATTCGAAAATAATCATTTACTTTGCGGTCATGAATTGGTCAATCCACATCCATTGACCGCAACATTATATATACATGTGCACACCTGACGACGTCAAAGAAGACAAGAGATACCTCGAACTACTGGCCGACAAGTTCCCGACAGTAAGCAAAGCAGCCACCGAAATCATCAACCTTGAGGCGATTCTCAGCCTCCCCAAGGGTACCGAACACTTCCTCAGTGACCTCCACGGCGAGTCCACTGCCTTTACGCATGTCCTGAAGAATGCTTCCGGACAGATCCGTCGTAAGGTCGACGATATCTTCGGCATGTCGATGCGCGAGGCCGACAAGCGCGAGCTCTGTTCGCTCATTTATTACCCTGAAGAGAAACTTGCCTTGATCAAAGAGCAGGAACAGGATGCGCGTGACCTGGCCGACTGGTATCGCATGAGCCTCCATCAGGTCGTCGAGGTGGCCCGATTCGTCACCGTCAAGTACACCCGCAGCAAGGTGCGTAAGATGATGCCAAGTGACTTTGCCTACGTCATCGAGGAACTCCTCTTTGAGAGCAAGTCAGAGAGCGATCGTCAGGATTACTACAATGCCATCATCAACGCCATCGTCGAGATCGATCGTGCCGATGCACTGCTCATCGCCATCTGCAACCTCATCCACCGCCTGATCATCGACAAGCTGCACATCGTAGGCGATATTTTCGACCGTGGTCCTGGTGCAGCCAAGATCATGACTGAGCTCACCAATTACCACAACTTCGACATCCAGTGGGGCAACCACGACATCGAGTGGATGGGTGCAGCAGCAGGCAACTTAGCACTGATCGCCAGCGTGTTGCGTATCTCTATCCGCTATGCCAACGTCGAGACTTTGGAGGAAGGCTACGGTATCAATCTCCTCCCTCTGGCCAACTTAGCCTTCGAGGTCTATGGCGACGATCCATGCACCTTATGGCAGACCAAGGACTTCGAGAACAACCCTCGTCTGAAGCGTTCTTCCCAGCTCATGGCCAAGATGCATAAGGCCATCTCGATCATCGAGTTCAAGCTCTGCGGCCAGATCATCAAGCGCCACCCAGAGTATAACATGGACGACCGTCTGATGCTCCACCTGATCAATCTCGAGAAGGGTACCATCACGATCGATGGCAAGGAATACGAACTCCTCGACAAGCACCTGCCAAGCCTCAAGACACAGGCCGATCCTTACGAACTCTGTCAGCGTGAGCAGGAAGTCATGGATCAGCTCGCCCACTCTTTCCGTCGCTCAGAGCGCCTCCAGGCTCATCTGCGTCTGTTGCTCCAGAAGGGCTCGCTTTTCACCGTCAGCAACAATATCCTGATGTTCCACGCCGCCATCCCAATGAACGAGGATGGCACCTTCGAGGAAGTCATGGTCGATGGCCAGCTCGTCAAGGGTCGTCAGCTGATGGAGCGTGTCGACAGCATCGTACGCCGCGCTTACTTCTCGCCTAAGGGGTCGAAGGAGCGTAACGATGCGCTCGACTACATGATGTATCTCTGGCAGGGTCCTAAGTCGCCTCTCTTCAACAAGGACAAGATGACCACCTTCGAGCGTTACTTCATCGACGCTCCAGAGTTATATAAGGAGAAGAAAGGTGCCTTCTTTGTCCTGGCCAACCAGCGTCAGGCCTGCGAGAACATCCTCCGTGAGTTCGGCCTCGATCCATCCGTCAGCCACATCGTCAACGGCCACGTACCTGTCCGCACCAACAAGGGCGAGTCTCCTATGCGCGCCGAGGGCATCCGTCTTGTCATCGACGGCGGCTTCTCTAAGCCATACCACGAGACGACGGGCATCTCCGGCTACACCTTAATATATAATAGCCACGGTTTGCAGCTCGTCGAGCATGAGATGTTCGAGTCAAAAGACAAAGCCATCAAGTCCGGTGCCGACGTGCATTCACGCGTGCAGCTCGAAGACTTCAAGTACCATCGCATGCTCGTCCGTGACACCGACCAGGGACACGAGCTCCAGCTGCAGATCGAGAATCTGCAAAAGCTGCTCGTGGCGTATAAGCACGGCATTATAAAGGAAAAATGAAAAAGGAAAAAGGAAAAATAAAAATTTGAATATTAGGATCCTCATGTATATTACAAAACAAACAATCTATTATTTTCACTTTTCCTTTTTTACATAATTATATTTTTCACTTTTACCTTTTCCCTTTTCCTTTTTAAAGCATGTTCTTCAGAGATATAATCGCCCAGCAACCCGCCGCCCAGCGCCTCCGCCAGGCCATCGATGATGGCAGGATGCCTCATGCGCTGATGATCTCCGGACGAGAGAGTTCCGGAGCCTTATCTCTGGCCCTTGCTGCTGCTCAATATATCCTCTGTGAGAATCATAGCGCCGATGGCGAGCCCTGTGGCCAGTGCAATCATTGCAAGATGGTGCAGCGCCTGCAGCATCCCGACTTGCATTTCGTCTTCCCCGTCGTCAACAAGAGCGGACAGAGTGGCGAGAACTCCGCCGTCAGCGACGAGTACCTCCCCGAGTGGCGCGACAAGCTCCTCCGCAATCCCGAACTCACCTTCAACGACTGGGTGAAATACATCAGCGAAGAAGGCAAGAACGCGCAGATCTACAAGAACGAAGCCACCAGCATCGTACGCAAGCTCAGCGCCAAGCCTTTTGCCAGCGACAGTCGCGTCATGATCATCTGGCTACCCGAGAAGATCAACGAGACAGCATCGAATAAGCTCCTCAAGATCATCGAGGAGCCTTATCCCAAGACCTATTTCCTCCTGGTCAGCAACGATCCGGAGCGCGTCCTCGGCACCATCCAGAGCCGCTGCCAGCGTCTCAACATCCCTCCGCTCGATCCTACCTGGATGCAGCCTAAGTGCGACGACGAAGACAAAGAGCTCTTCTTCGAGCGTTTCTGCGCCATGATGCGACTCAGCTACAGCCGCAAGATCTTCGACATGCGCGACTGGAGCCTTGACATGGCCTCCCTTGGCCGACAGCGCCAGCTCAACTACCTGCAGTACGCCCAATCCCTGATCCGCGAGAACTTCATCATGAACCTGTCTACCCCCGAGCTCAACTATATGACTCCCGAGGAAGAGCAGTTCAGCAGCCGTTTCCACCTCTTTGTCAACCATCGCAACGTCGAGGGCATCATGAACGAACTCGCTCAGGCCGAAGCTGATATAGCACAAAACAGTTCGGCTAAGATCGTTTTCTTCGACCTTAGCCTTAAACTGATAATGTTACTCAAGCAACAATAATGTTACTTTGAGTAACAAAATAATAAATATTTACTAATTGCAAATTAGTACACCTGCACCGCAATCTCAGCCCCTCTATCGAAGGCGTCCTTGATCTGCTGTCCTTTACTGGTCACCTTGCAGAGGCTGATGTCATTACCCTCTACCTCGATAACCTTGGCAGTACCGATATGCTGACGGGCAATACGGCCGGCGATGCGCTTGACGGTATAGACGTCTACATTGGCACCATTGAAGAGGCGATGGTCAGTACCGAGGTCGATGTAGAAGTCCACCAGTTTCTGCTTCTTGCCCTTCTCAAAGCCCTTCTCGAGCATGTGGCCACGGAGCGGATAGGCGCGGCGCATCTTGGCAGCTGCATCGACCCAGAGGTTGTTCTGTGTATACTCGCGGCACGTAGCCATGGTGCTGTAGGTGCTGAGCCAGCAAGAGCCAGAGACCTGCTCGTTGAAGTAGATGCGCTTGGTCTTAGGATCGGTGAGCGTGATGTAAGCCACGATGCGGGCCTCCTTGTCCATGAAGTTACGGTTGAGCTTCTCGGTGAAGTTACAGAAGATGATCTTGGCCGAGAAGACCAGGCAACGACCGCTCTCCAGATCCTCCTGAGAGACTTCGCCCACCTTCATATCGAAGCGCTTGACGTCACGCAGACAGCCGGCCAGAGCCTCCTTGGCACCTTCCACCATCGACGCATCCTCTACGCTGACCTCATCGGCTGCAAAGAGGCCCGTCAGGAGGTTAGAGGTCTTCTGACCCTTGGTCATAGGCACGTATGAGATGTCGCCCAGATAGACCGTAATTGTAGGATTCTCGTAGACGAGCAGCTGCTCCTGCTGCGAAGGCACAGACACAGGCGTCGTGTCTATAGTAGCCTCCTGAGCCATAACAGGCAGGCAGAGGCAGGCCAATAACAGAGATAGTATCTTTTTCATCCTTAAACTAATATTAATCCGTCATTACATGACCGTATCGATCTTCTTTGGTCGCGAAGTCACCACCATGTCAACACCCTTCTCAAGGCTCTTGGTGACGAACGAATCGCCGCTCACGATCTTGCAGGCGCAGATGTCATCACCCAGCACCTCCACAATGCGGAGCTCGGCTTTATATTTGCCATTCACGGTGACGTAGAGCATCATCTCCGGCATCACGCCATGCAGCGATCCGAGGTCCACGTAGCACTGCTTCTCCTTGACCTTACCGTTGGCCTGCTCCACACCCTTCTCCAGGATATGGCCCGTCACAGGCAGGGCTTCGAAGATAAAGCACTGCATGTAATGTGCAAAGCTCGCGGCAGCACGTGTCTTCATCGTGGCGCCTGTATCACTACTGAGGTTATAAGACGACGCACCATGTACGACCTTCGTACCTACCTCCTCGCCTGTCTTGTTATCAATGATCGATACTCGCGCTCTCACTATAACATTCTGCTGATCGCCCTTCAAGACCTCCAGCTGGGTGAAATGGCCCTTCAGCGTATAGTCAGGCTGTCCGTCCTCGGCATTGTCGACCCATGGGATGCTCAGTGCACCCGACACGGCTGCCTCGTTCATCTGTGGTGCCATCGACTTGTCCGGAATCCAGAGGCTCTTCGAATCAGACACAAACGACATGATTGTCATCGCCGTGCTTGCCTTACTGGGCTTATAGGGGAACTCTTCGATATTGAGAGTTATATGCCTGGGTGCTGTCTGTGCCACGACGGTCAGCGTCGACATAGCAAAGAGCAGACTGAAAAAAATCTTTCTCATATTTTATTATTATTATTATTTCACGCTTTACTTTACAATCACCTTCTTGCCACCGCCTACGCGCACACCCTGGTAGTTCTCCTCCACGCGGTTGCCATTGAGGTCATACCAGCCCTCGAAGCGGAACTCGCCGGTCTCGTTGTCGAAGGTTGCGATGCCGGTCTCGCCGTTAGAAGCCTTCAGGATGACGTCGAAGGCCTTTGGCATTGGGATCTCCTCCGTTACCACACTCAGCTGGTTGTCTGGGACGGCTGAACGGGTTGGTGCCTTGCGGGTGACTACGTCGAAGCTGTCAGGAGCACCGGCGCTGTCTATGTGACGCATGTAGCAGCGGAATGGTGCGATCGATGCACCTTCGCCCAGACGTGAGAACTCTCCGAGCTTGAAGCCGTCGAACTCCATGCCTGCGTAGCCGTAGTAA
>JAZQQH010000057.1:0-26923 GCA_045628985.1 Bacteroidales bacterium
ATACCTTGTTGGTGGGGGTACTGCCCTCCAGGCAGCTAGGTTGGAAGAGACGTCCATATCCGGCAGCACCTTCGGTGCAACCGGTTACTAATAGTGCAGCCTTCCAGGCTGGACATCTTTCAACTAAATTGAAGAAGAACCCCAAAAGAGGGATGGTGTGTATTTGATCCAGGATGGGACGCTGCGAATGCAGAATGTCCGATCCTGGACGCAAAATGTGCCGTCGCGAATTCGCGGCGGCACATCTTGCATCGTGGCATCTCCTCCACCGTACAGTGGGGAGGATGCCATGGTCGTGAAATTCGGCACTCGGAACCAAGTGACGAAATTATGAAGTGTGGCATCCTCTACAGCGTACACTGTGGAGGATGCCGTGACTGCGAAATTCGTCATCTGAAACCAAGTACCGAATTTATGAAGTTTTTACTTACTCAGGTCCACTGCGAAGTAAGCCACGCGGCCCTGAGGAGTGACAGCTGCGATGAAGAGGACAGGGTCCTGATCAGCAGAGCGGTTGGTGGTGAGCTCGTTGTAGATGGCCTCGATGTCCTTGTCGGTCTTGACTGGACGATCGTTGACCTTGACGATGACCATCTTCTCACGGAGGCCAGCCTTGGCGAAGAGTCCACCCTGCTCGAGCTTCTGGATCTGCACGCCGCTGCGAACACCATATTTATAAAGCTCCTGCGAAGAGAGGTTCTTGAAGGTGACGCCGAGCTGGTCAATGCCCTTCTTCTGGATAACCTCGGTGTTGCCCATGCTGTTCTTGAGGGTGGCGGTGAAGTTCTTGTTGTCGCCCTTACGATTGACGGTGACCTTGACCTTATCGCCTGGACGGAAGCGAGCGATCTGCTCCTGGAGCTGAGCCATGGTGTTGATCTTCACGCCGTTGATAGCGGTGATGACGTCGTCCTTCTTGATGCCAGCCTCCTTGGCTGCACCATCATCGGTGACGTCTGCCACATAAACACCCTCGTTGACAGCGAGTTCCTTCTCCTCTACGACCTGTGCATTGACGTCGCCACCCTGAATACCGAGGAGAGCGCGCTGCACAGTGCCGTACTGCTTGAGGTCGGTCACAACCTTGCTCACGATGCTCGATGGAACGGCGAACGAATAACCTGCGTAATTACCTGTCTGTGAGTAGATAGCGGTGTTGATGCCGACGAGCTCGCCAGCGGTGTTGACCAAGGCGCCACCTGAGTTGCCTGGATTGACGGCTGCATCGGTCTGAATGAAGCTCTCAATGCCGAGCTGATTGCCGCTCATGCCGAGGCTACGGGCCTTGGCGCTGACGATACCTGCGGTGACGGTGCTGTTGAGCATGAATGGGTTACCTACGGCCAATACCCACTCGCCGACCTTCAAAGCGTCGCTCTGACCGAAGTTGACGACTGGGAGGTCCTTAGCGTCGATCTTGATGAGCGCGATGTCGGTGGTTGGATCTGTACCGACGAGGGTAGCCTCGAACTGGCGCTTGTCGTTGAGTGTGACGGTGAGCTGGTCGGCCTTGTCAATCACGTGGTTATTGGTGACGATGTAGCCGTCGCTCGAGATGATGACGCCTGAGCCGTAACCCTCGCGTGGCTTAGGCTGTTGCTGCTGACCGTAGCCGCGATTGCCGAAGAAGAAGTCGAAGAACGGGTCGTTCATGCCGCTATATTGCTGCTGTTGAGCCTGCTGGGTATTCTTGATACCTACCACAGCGTTGATGGTCTTCTCAGCTGCACGGGTGAAGTCGTTCTCGGTGACCGATGACGAATTGGCCATCGGGAAGAAATCTACGTTATGGATGTTGCCGTCAGCGGTGAGTTGCTGCTCGGTGGCTGCCACCATCTGAGGCTCCATCACTTTGAAGGTTCCGTAAGCAGTCATTGCGCTTACACCTACCATGGCTCCGAAGAGGAGCGCTGCATTTTTTACGTTCATAGTTAAATATGTAAATTAATAATACTTGTTTTTCGTCCTTTTGACGCTGCAAAGATACGCAGGTTTAATGGAATTAAGTTAAATCCGTGTAAAGATTTAACATTTTCTATTAAATTTCGAGCCAAATCTTAAAATTTTGGATTTCGTTTACTATCTTTTTAAAAATATTTACTTATCTTTGTTCCCGCAGTAGGCCCTTCTGTCGCTCACGCATACGCGTGTGAGGAAAGTCCGGGCAATACAGGGCACCATGCCGGCTAACGACCGGTAGGCGGCGACGTTTAGGACAACGTAACAGAAAATAACCGCCTGCGGAGGAAACCTCGACCCGACGGGAGCGTGCTCCCACAGGGTCACAGGTCCGTCTGACGCAGGTAAGGGTGAAAAGGCGAGGTAAGAGCTCACCGCACACGTGGTAACACGGCGTGGCTGTACGTCCCATGGATTGTAAGATCATGTATACTGGCGCTTGAGGGCGGCCCGTCCGATGCCAGGGGGTAGATTGCTAAAGCCTGTCAGTAATGGCAGGACAAGATTAATGACAGATTCAAACAGAACCCGGCTCATGAGCCTACTGCTTTTTTGATTATACTCTTTTCCCTATAAATGGACACCAGCAAATCAGTTAAAAAAATCATCGACAACGAAGACGACGATAAATTAGATTACGCAACTCTTTATCTGGAACTCTCGTACAAACTCCGTGATCGGTCAGACATTCACGGAGCGTTGTATTGTATAATAGAGTTTCTGGAAGAGAATGAACCCGAAAATCCTGCTTTGGCTTCATTTCGTACGCTGTTGTCGGCACTGCAGCAACTCATTGTGGCAGTAAAAGATGGACTGGATGCGAGTGCTTACAAGGATAGACTTGACCAGATTATCCTTGAGACATGGCAGCTGGCCGATCAGTTACGCTGGGAGCACATGGAGCACAAGCCGATGATCTTTGCCGTTGATAATCTGGAAACTGAACTGGATCCTAAGCATCTGGTCCTGATCAACGACTACCAGCTGGAGTGTGTCTTCAATACAATCCGCACCACCTACCCTATCAGCAAGGATCTGCGTACGGCGCTTCATCAGGCCATCCTTTCTGACGAGGTGCCGATGTATCTGCGTGCCACGCTCCTTTCGGCCATTACACTGAATGTGCTAGAGTGGTTTAATGCCGACCTGCTGGAGTGCATGTATACCTATACGCTCGATGATCAACCAATGCAACTGCGCCAACAGTCCTGGACGGCGCTCTTCCTCTGCGGCATGGTGCACGACCAGCGTATTGTCCATCATTCACGCCTATTGGAGGAATACTCGCTATTGTGCGAGATTGAACCTTCGCAGCTGAAACAGTTGCAGAAACTGCTGTTGCCACTGCGCGAATATGAGTCGTTCACCCGTGATTTGCACAAGTTGATTGACAACATGGCGCAATCTAAGATGGAGGAAGACAACGAGGAAATAGACTTCAATGAGAAGGATGAGCATGAGGAAAAGAAGGAACTGCACTTTGAGATTACGAAAGACTCAGAGAACTTCAAGCAATTCCTCGAACTGATGCGCTCAAATGTTGATACTGGCTACACACAGTTCAAGCTCATGTCCAAACTCGGCTTCTTCTCGATGGAAGGTACCGACCACCACTGGCTCATGCCTTTCGACAAGGAGTGCGAGATCATCAAGAAACTGCTGGAGGAAAAACCGGAGCTGCAATACTGGTATAAGATGCTGCTCCACAATCTGGCTCAGACAAATACCGACAAGTATGCCACCTTCCTGCTCATGGCCAACACATCGGAGAGGGTGAAGGATCTGAATTCGAAACTCTCCGCACTTAATCTGCCAGAGGGGAAGATGGCGGATCTGGGTGCGGACATGATCATGCAGATACACCTGCAGGACCTCTACCGGTTCTTCACGCTCTCGAAGACTGGACGTTCGCTCAAAAATCCATTCAGACTTACGCCTGACCTGAGTTCTTACGAGTGTTTTGGCAAGGCTTTCCATACGGCTGACAATCTGCGTACCGTGGCTGAGTATTTGTATAAGTCAGAAAAATATGAAGAAGCGGCTCAAGCTTATGAGCGCCTGCTGGAACTGGAGATAACAGAGCAGAACCTCAAGAATGCCATCCATTGTTTAAGCCACCAGAATGGAGGTTCGTTCAGAATCAAACCTTTGGCACAGCTTTGCAACAAGCTCTTTCCCGGCGACGAAGAGGTGCTAAAAGCGCTGATAAAGGCTTATAATTATACTGATCCTCTGCTGGAATCATATTATCAGGAGGCGCTTGAATACTTCCCCGACTCGCTTCACTTCCTGATGAACTATGGCAAGTTCCTCAACGAGGCTAAGCGCTATTCCGACGCACTCAAACCTCTTTACAAAGCGTACATGCTTGATGAAACCAACAACACAGTTATCCTGGAATTGGCCAAAGCACAAGCACACCTCGGACAGAAAGACAAAGCTTTTCAGCTAATGAGCCATCTGGAGGATCCGCTGGAGCACGGAATACTGCTGCATGAGATTTTATCGAATAATTAAAATACTATATATAAATAATGGAATACAACTTCAGATCAATCGAGCCTAAATGGCAGGCTCAGTGGGTCAAGGACAAGACCTACCAGGTAGAGATCGACACAAAGAAGCCTAAGTTCTATGTGCTCGACATGTTCCCTTACCCATCAGGCGCAGGCCTCCACGTAGGCCACCCACTCGGCTACATCGCCAGTGATATCTTCAGCCGCTACAAGCGCCTCAACGGCTTCAACGTGCTTCACCCAATGGGTTACGATGCTTACGGCCTTCCAGCCGAGCAGTACGCCATCCAGACCGGCCAGCACCCAGCCATCACTACCGACAAGAACATCGCACGCTACCGTGAGCAGTTGGACCGTATCGGTTTCTGCTTCGACTGGAGCCGTGAGGTTCGCACCTGCGAGCCAGGTTACTATAAGTGGACACAGTGGGCCTTCACCCAGATGTTCAACGCTTTCTACTGCAACAAGTGCCAGTCGGCTCAGCCTATCCAGAAGCTCATTGACCGTTTCGAGCGCCAGGGTACTGAGGGCCTCGACGCAGCTTGCACCCGCGAGCTCAGCTTCACCGCCGACGAGTGGAAGGCGATGAGCGAGGTAGAGAAGCAGCAGACCTTGATGAACTACCGTATTGCTTACCTCGGCGAGACCATGGTCAACTGGTGTCCTGAGCTCGGCACCGTATTGGCCAACGATGAGGTAGTCAACGGCGTGTCAGAGCGCGGTGGCTATCCTGTAGAGCAGAAGCTCATGCGCCAGTGGTGCCTCCGTGTCTCGGCTTACGCTCAGCGTTTGCTCGATGGCCTTGAGACCATCCAGTGGAGCGACGCTATCAAGGAGACCCAGAAGAACTGGATCGGCCGTTCAGAGGGTACTGAGGCTCAGTTCAAGGTAGTACCTAACGACAATCCTGCTACTCAGGATGACCTGCAGTTCACCATCTTTACGACTCGTGCAGACACCATGTTCGGTGTAACCTTCATGGTCCTCGCTCCTGAGAGCAAGTACGTGCAGATGGTCACCACCTCGGCTCAGAAGGAGGCTGTAGAGGCTTACCTCGACGCTTGCAAGCGCAAGACCGAGCGTGAGCGTCAGGCTGGCCACGAGGTGACTGGTGTCTTCTCTGGTGCCTACGCTGTCAACCCTATCACCGGCGAGAACATCCCTATCTGGATTGCAGAGTACGTACTCGCTGGTTACGGTACTGGCGCTATCATGGCCGTTCCTGCTCACGACTCACGTGACTGGGCTTTCGCTAAGCACTTCGACCTTCCTATCGTACCACTCATCGAGGGTGACTACGACATCAACGAGGGTTCGTTCGACGCTAAGGAGGGTATCATGGCCAATTCGGCTAACGACAAGATCAACCTCAACGGCCTCACCGTCAAGGAGTCTATCGCAGCTATGAAGAAGTACGTCACCGAGCAGAAGATTGGCCGCGTCAAGGTCAACTATCGTCTGCGTGACGCTATCTTCTCTCGTCAGCGCTACTGGGGCGAGCCATTCCCTGTATATTATAAAGAAGGTATGCCATACATGATCCCAGCCGACAAGCTCCCACTCGAGCTTCCTGAGGTCAGTGAGTTCAAGCCAACAGCCACCGGCGAGCCACCACTCGGCAACGCTACCTGCTGGGCTTGGAACGAGGCAGAGGGCAAGGTCGTAGAGAAGTCTTTGATCGATAATAAGACCATCTTCCCTCTCGAACTCTGCACCATGCCAGGTTTCGCTGGTTCATCGGCATACTACACCCGTTACACAGATCCTCACAACACCGAGGCTTTGGTAAGCTCAGAGGCTAATGAGTACTGGGACAATGTGGACCTCTACCTCGGTGGCTCGGAGCACGCTACCGGCCACCTCATCTACTCTCGTTTCTGGAATAAGTTCCTCAAGGACTTTGGTGTCGTGAAGAGCGAGGAGCCATTCAAGAAGCTCATCAATCAGGGTATGATCCAGGGTTCATCACGCTTCGCTATGCGTGTCTCTGGCACCAACAAGTATGTTTCTGCCGACATTGCAGAGCAGTACGGCCAGTGCGACCCTATCCACGTGGACGTCAACTTCGTTACTGGCTTGGAGATGGACGTAGAGACCTTCAAGGCTTGGCGTCCTGAGTACGCTGACGCAGAGATCGTCTGCAACGCTGATGGTAAGTTCATCACCACCGCAGCTGTTGAGAAGATGTCTAAGTCGAAGTTCAACGTCGTTAACCCAGACGATATCTGCGAGAAGTATGGTGCTGATACACTTCGTCTCTACGAGATGTTCCTTGGTCCTATCGAGCAGTCAAAGCCATGGGATACTGCTGGTATTGACGGTTCGTTCCGCTTCCTCAAGAAGTTCTGGGCGCTCTTCCAGGATCCTAAGAGCGAGGAGGCAACACTGAAGGTAACTGACGCTGAACCAACCGCTGACAACCTCAAGACTCTCCACAAGCTCATCAACAAGGTGACTGGCGACATTGAGTCATTCTCATACAACACCGCCATCTCAGCCTTCATGGTAGCTGTAGGTGAACTCACCCAGCAGCAGTGCACCTCACGTGCTATCCTTGAGCCATTGACCGTTCTCATCGCTCCATTCGCTCCACACATCGCAGAGGAGCTCTGGCACCAGATGGGTCACGAGACTTCTGTTTGCGACGCTCAGTGGCCAGCATACGAGGCTAAGTACACCATCGAGAGCACCGTCAAGTACCCTGTACAGATCGGTGGCAAGATGCGCTTCACCATCGACCTCCCAGCCGACGCTACCGCTGAGCAGGTTCAGGAGGCTGTCCTCGCTACGGCTGACGCGCAGAAGTGGATTGCAGACAAGCCAATCAAGAAGTTCATCTTCGTTCCTAAGAAGATCGTCAACATCGTTTGTTGATACACGTGAAGCGTATTGCCTCGAAATATTAAATACAATAATAAATATTATATCCACCCTCACTGCAATAGTGGGGGTGGATATAATTTAATATTTATGATTTAGTATTTGCTTAATAGCGTGCATTGCCATTCTCGTCAACGCGAGAGACCTTAGCACCGCCACCGAAGTTCATGGCTGGAGCCTCAGGAGCTTTGAGCACCTGTGCATTCATCCACTCGTAGATGTTCGAGAAGCCCTGAGGAGCCACGGTGCCGCCACCATTGTTGGTTGGCTTGAGGTCCTTGTTCTGCTCCTGCGAGCCAGTGACCATGTCGTTGAAGAGATAGCACCATGAGAAGTGGCCGAAGAGCTTTGTGCCAGGGAAGTCATGGCCTTCAACGCTCTCGAACATAGACATCCAGACGTTCTTGGCGCCAAGATCCATCAGTCGGTTGTAGGTAGCGATGCAGTGAGCCTTAGGATCGACGGTAGTATCGTCATAAGACTGTACGAACCAGATGTTCTCATCGGCCAATGACTTGATCTGAAGGTCAGAGATGCAGTTATCGGTATAAGCCTCGCAGGTTGGATAAGCAGCTGCGAAATACTTTGGATAACGGATCAGCATGTTCATGGTCATGTAGCCACCGTTAGAACAGCCACCGATAGAGATACGGTTACGATCGACGTCTGGGTTGACGTTCTTTACATAGTTGTCAATGCAAGACTTGAGCACGTCGCTGTAGAGCGATGGATAGTCGCCATGACCGAAGCCAAGAGCTGTCTGCATCCAGAAAGTAGGACACTGTACGGCAAGCACATACGCACCATTCTCGCCGCCCTCGGTAGTGAAGTGGCTCTGGATATCGTCGCGGATCAAAGCAGCAACCTCGTTGCCCAATACCTCGATGCTGACGTCGGTACCACCCTCGCCCATGCCATGCAGCCATATGACGAGTGGATTCTTCTTGCCGTCCTGCTTCAAAGCCTGTGGCTCGTAAGCGCCGTAGGTCAGGGTCTGGTCGCCAGGAGTGCCGGTAGCAGCACCGGTGAAAGTGCCACGCTGGAAGTAGTCGGTCTCTGAGAGGAAGTTGCGCAATGCATGCTCTGTCTCGCAATCCACAGCCTTGTAGGTCTTGCCCTCGGCCTTGATAGTCTTGCCCTTAGCCAAAGAAACCTTTACTGGATAAGCGGTGCTCCAAGTGCCGAACATGCCAGGAACCATAGGAGAAGCCTTACGATCTGAAGCGACCTCCAAACCAAAAGCAAGATACTCACCACCATCGGACCACTGACCGCGATCGTTGCAAGTATAGACAGTCTTCACGTTACGAGCCACACCATTGGTCTCTACGGCATATGCCTTAGGATCGAGCGTCTCGACCTTAGCTTCTGGCTTCACTACGACAAGGTTAACAGAGGTCGATGCTTCGTATGCATCGATACGAACTACCTGATTCTTCATCTTGAGGGTCTGAGCCTCGGTAGCAAAAGCTACGGCAGACATTGCTGCCGCAGCCATAAAATACTTAAATGAGTTCATAAAATTGATTTATTAGTGACAGCATCAAATGTTAGGAGTATCCCAAACCTTGGTCTCAGTAGCATTGATAGTCACGGCCTGACCGCCACAGGTGATAGCGAACTCACCAGCCTCAAGGATCCACTTGCCGTCAGCACCTACGAAGGCGAGAGCGCTGGCTGGGATGGTGAGGGTCACGGTCTTGGTCTCACCTGGCTGGAGTTCCACCTTGGTGAAGGCGCGGAGGCGGCGGCTATCAGGTACGATAGAAGCTACGAGGTCTGAGCTGTAGAGGAGCACTGGCTCCTTGCCTGCCATCGAACCGGTGTTCTTGACATCGACAGTGAAGGTAAGCTCATCGCCAGCCTTGAAGTCGGTAGTAGCTGCCTTGAGGTTGCTATACTCATAGGTAGTATATGAGAGGCCATAGCCGAATGCCCACTGCTGGGTAACCTTAGCATCGTAATCGTAAGCGCCTGCCATGGTGCTGACCTGCTCAGAAACCTTGAAGTCGTAGTTGATGAGCGAGTTGATCTCCTTAGGATAGGTGTATGGCATCTTTGCCGAGAAGTTGGCGTCACCAGCGAGGAGGTTAGCCAATGCATCGCCACCATAGTTGCCTGGGAGGAGGATATCGACTACAGCCTTGGTCAATGGCTCGATGTCAGCGAGGAGGCGTGGACGGCCACCGTTGATAATCATGACGATAGGCTTGCCAGTCTTAGCGAGGGCCTTGACAAGGTCCTTCTGGTTCTGAGAGAGGTTGAGGTCGGTAAGGTTACCTGGAGTCTCTGTATAGGTATTCTCACCGATACAAGCAACGATGATATCTGCACGGTTAGCAGCAGCAACGGCCTTAGCGATCTGTGGCTCGTTCTCGTCCCACCATGAACCCTTTTCGTTGTAGGTCACACCCTGCTCGAGGATGACGTTCTGTGCACCGAACTTATTGCTGAGTGCCTCATAGATGGTATTGTACTGCTCTACGAACTCAGGATCGTTACTACCCTGCCAGGTGTAGCTCCAACCACCATTGAGGCAACGGATCTGATTGGCATTAGGACCAGTAACAAGAAGTTTCTTGCCCTTTGCGATAGGGAGGATACCGTCGTTCTTAAGCAATACCTCAGTCTCTTCTGCAGCATGAAGTGATACTTCTGCAAACTCTGCACAGCCATACTTTGGATGATCAGCAGTCTTGGTGTCAGGAGCGTCAAAGAGGCCGAGGCGATACTTGAGGCGGAGGATACGAGCCACAGCGTCATCGATACGTGACATTGGTACAGCGCCTTCCTCAACGAGCTCCTTGAGGAGGATGCAGAAGTCAACGCTGTATGGATCCATACTCATATCAATACCTGCATTGATAGCGATGCGGATAGCGTCTTTCTTGTCCTTAGCCACCTTCTCACGCTGGTAAAGGTTGTTGATGTCGGCCCAGTCGGTCACGATCATACCGTCCCAGTTGAGGTCCTCTTTCAGCCACTTGGTGAGGTACTCGTATGAAGCGTGAACTGGCACACCGTTGATCGAAGCAGAGTTGACCATGATGGTCATGGCACCGGCCTTGATGGCATTCTTGAATGGCTCAAAATACTTCTCGCGAAGCATCTGAGGAGAGACGTAAGCTGGAGTACGGTCCTTACCGGTCCAAGGTGCACCATAAGCGAAGTAATGCTTCACTGAGGTAGCTACATGGTTGCCATCGATGTGGTTGTTATCCTCACCCTGATAGCCACGGACAGCAGCTTCGACCATGCGAGAGGTTACGATAGCGTCCTCACCATAGCTCTCCCAGATACGGCTCCAGCGTGGATCACGGCCGAGGTCGATGGTTGGATTGTAAACCCAAGGACAGTTAGCTGCACGACTCTCGTATGCACAGATCTCAGAAGAGGTATAAGCCAGATCGGTATTGAATGATGCGGCCACGTTGATGCTCTGTGGGAAGAGTGTACCACCCTTGACATAAGTAACGCCGTGGTTGTTGTCGAGGCCATAGATACATGGGATGCCGATATACTCCATGGACTTCTCCTGAATCTTGGCAATGATCTCATTCCACTTCTCAGGGCTGAGTGCGCGACCTGGAGCGTTGAGGATAGAACCTACCTTCCACTTGCCGATCATAGAGTCAAGTGCCACCTCGTTGAGGGTCCACTCACGTGGAGCGTCACCTTCGTAGATGTCGAGGCCATAGTTGCCCATGAGTGCTTCAATCTCCTCATCAGTCTTAGCACACATCTCGTCAATCTGCTCTGGCTTGGTGCCGCCAAACTGCTGCATGATGGCTTTGAGCTTGTTACGATCAATCTTTGTGCCAGCCTTAGCCTTTACTGAACCCAGCAGGTCGAGGTTGAGCTCGAGCATCTGGCCTACCTTCTCATCGAGGGTCATTTTCTTCAGCCACTCTTGTACGTTCTTTTCAATCTGCGGATCCTGTGGGATGGCTGGAGCCACCTTAGGAGCAGAATTGTTCTGACAGCTTACCAGTGCCAAAGCACCTACAGCAAGTGTAAGGAATGATTTTTTCATTAGTAAATTAGGTATTTGTTGTTTTAGGAAATTATGCGTTGGAAACGGGAGCAATATCTTCACGCGTGAGATCCTTCGCTTTGCTCAGGATGACATTTGAGAAGAATACTTTTACGGCACAAAGATAGGGCAAATTGCTGAGATTAGCAAATTTTGCCCTATCTTTTTTATGAATTTATTTCACAGGAGTGAGTTCCATCGAAATAATGTAGTCATCCTGTGGCGAACAGTTAGCAAATTTCACGTTTTCGAGCAGCTGCTGCATCATTGCACGTGACTTCGCCTGATCAGGACGAGCATTGCGAGCCAGCTCGTATGTGCTGCGATCTGCATTGGAGAAATCGATGACAGCCTGCCAGCCTTCAGGCATAGGATAGCCATTGACACACGAGTCATTGACCTTCTTATATGGCCAATAGGTATAGCCAATGTTATTCTCTCGCATCACGCGGCTGAAATCAGTTTGCCACTCCATGGTGTTGTGACCGAGCTCACCCATATACATCGGGCGGTTGGACTTATCGCGGAAGTCGATGTACGACTGGATGGCCTCCTTCGTGGCAGGACCTCCATAGCGATGACAGGTATACATGAGCTGTGGGTCGAAGCTCCAGTCGGTGAAGCACTCGAAAGTACTGTTCCACTGAGGGCCACCCAAGAGGATGACATGGTTAGCATCCACCTCACGGATCACGGCCGTAACGCGCTTGTAGAGAGGCTCCACGAGGAGGTTGAGTTCGTCCTTATTCTCCAAATAATGAGGCAATGGCTCGTTGATGAGCTCATAGCCGAGGATGGTGGTTTCGTTCTTATAGTAGTCAGCAATCATGCGCCAGATGCTGCAATACTGCTGCTGCGCCTCCTCATTCTCGAAGAGCCAAGGATAGCCGTAGCTGTCGTCAATATTGTCACCCGTCTGGCCTCCAGGAGCATCGTGCATGTCGAGGATCAGGTAGAGGCCATTGGCCTTACACCAGTTGACGACGTTGTCGATGCGTGCAAAGCCTTCACGAGAGGTCAATGGAGAGGTATTGCCCATGTAATCCTCATCGGTAAAGAGCTTGTAGTGGAATGGCAGGCGGATGGTGTTTGCACCGGTCTTGGCAATGAAGTCAATATCGGCACGGGTGATGTAGTTGTCCTTGAAGTCCTGCCAGAAATGCGCGGTGGTCTGAGGGCCTACGAGCTCGCATAACATCTGGTTGATCATGCCGTAGCTGTTGCACTTCTCAAAGCCGAACATATAGCCCTCCGGATTGAGCCAGTTGCCGAGGTTGGTACCTACGATGAGGAGCTTCTCACCATCTGGCTTGATGAGGTTTGGTCCATCGACATGGACGAACTGATCAGGGGTTGCAACAGCCTCAGTTGCCGTCTCATTACGCTGACAGCCTGCAAAAAGGCAGGCTGTCAACAGAAATAGAAATGATTTTCGCATTCGAAGTTTTATTTATTTCGTTGTATAATTTTTCTCACATGGAGTGAATGGAGGAAATGGAGAAATAACTCCTTAGACTCTATTTACTCCATGTGCGAAACAGTATTACTTCAACTCATAAGCCACGGTCTGTGCGATGTCCTGAGAAGAAGCACCGATCAGGAAGTTGAACTTACCTGGCTCAGCCTTCCAAGCCTTGGTAGCCTCATCGTAGAACTGGAATGCACGCTCGTTGAGAGCCAAAGTGATGGTCTTAGTCTCGCCTGGCTGGAGGAATACCTTCTGGAAGGCCTTGAGCTCCTTGACTGGGCGATCAACGCTTGCCTTGACATCCTGCACGTAGAGCTGAACTACCTGAGCACCAGCTACAGCACCGGTATTCTTAACCTCAACGGTAACAGCTGGCATACCATTATCCATTATCAATTGTCCATTATCAATTGAGAATGTGGTATAGCTCAAGCCATGACCGAATGGGAAGAGTGGAGTGAGCTTCTGCTTGTCGATCCAGCGATAGCCGACATAGAGGCCCTCGTCATAATATACGTCCCAGATGTGAGGAACGGTATCGGTGCGCTCGATGCCAGGATAGCGGCGTGGATCAGCCACCATCTTCTTGCCTTGCTTCAGGACTGGAGCATAGACAGAACACTGGTCAAGCGAAGCATACCAGGTCATAGGGAGGTGGCCCGATGGGTTCTGATCGCCTACGAGGACAGCTGCCAGTGAAGTACCAGCCTCAGAACCGAGGTACCAGTCCTGTACGATAGCTGGAACCTTCTTAACCCATGGCATAGCCACAGCATTGCCCGAGATATTGACTACTACGAGACGTGGATTAGCAGCAGCAAGAGCCTCGATGAGCTCATCCTGACCGTAAGGAAGGCCATACTGCTCACGGTCGGTACCCTCAGCGTCCATGTGGTCAGCCTTGTTGAGACCACCGATGAAGATAACCACATCAGCCTCCTTAGCCTTAGCCACAGCCTCTGCGGTGAGCTCGGCTGGAGTGCGGCTGTCGTTGAGATTCTGACCGGTAGTTACGCCATTGTATTCGCCACCTGGGTCACCTACATAGCCACGTACCCACTCCACCTTGGTCTGGGTACCAGCGAGGCGCTTCTTCAGGCCATCAAGTGGAGAAACCTCATAACGAGCCTTGAGTGAAGAAGAACCACCACCTACGGTCATCATCTTGACAGCATTCTCGCCGACAACAAGGATATTCTTGACCGATGCAAGGTCGATAGGAAGGATAGCTGGAGCCACCTGCTTCTTGCCCTGCATCAATGGGTTGTTCTGGAGAAGTACGATACCCTCAGCGCCCACGTTGATAGCAGTCTGGATGTGCTTTTCGCTATTGAGGGAACCGAATGGACGGTTAGGATTCATCGTAGTGCGGAAGATGAGACGGAGCACGCGGCGTACCTTGTCATCCAATTCCTTAGTGCCAACCTTACCCTCCTCAATGAGCTTCTGGTAAGGATCAGCCATCATGTAGTTATCGTATGCATTGGTTGCACCCATCTGGAGGCCATCGGTCCAGGTACCATACTCGAGGTCGAGGCCGTTATAGATAGCCTCCATGGTCGACTGAGTACCACCCCAGTCAGAGATAATAGCACCATCGAAGCCCCACTCACCCTTGAGGATATCGTTCATGAGGTACTGGTTGTGGCAGGCATGCTGGCCACGGAAGAGGTTATAGCCACCCATCAATGTCCAGGCGCCACCTTCCTTGATAGCAGCCTCGAAAGCAGGGAGATAGATCTCACGGAGGGTACGCTCATCACAGTTGGCATTGCTCTGATAGCGCTCGTGCTCATTGCTGTTGAGTGCATAGTGCTTGACACACACAGCTACACCCTGCTGCTGAACACCCTGTACATAACCTACACCCATGCGGCCAGAGAGATATGGATCCTCGCCCATATACTCGAACGAACGACCGTTCAATGGAGTACGACAGATATTGACACCAGGACCGAGAAGAACGGCCTTCTGGCGATAACGCGCCTCCTCACCGATCGACTGACCGTATGCGAGAGCCAGCTCCGGATTCCAGGTAGCGGCCAAGCAGGTCAATGCAGGGAAGGCGGTACAAGAGTCATTGGTACAACCTGCCTGGTTCCACTCGTCCCAGAGTACGTCAGGACGGATACCGTGAGGGCCATCCGTACACCAGAGCTCAGGGATGCCGAGACGAGCTACGCCTGGGCTTGAGAACTTTGACTGAGCGTGAATGATACCGATCTTTTCGCGAAGAGTCATCTTGCTCAACGCATCCTCTACACGCTGCTCGATAGGTTTTGTGACATCCTGATAAACAGGCAGGATCTGTGCGTCAGCTGGTGCTTGCGCCATGATAGCGCAAGCTCCAACCGTCATGGCATAGACCAAGGTCTGCTTGTGATTTTTCATAATTAGCACCTAATATTTTTATAATGCACCTAATATTCTTACTTTTGGAACACGCGGACGTAATCCACTTCCATAGTAATAGGAAGCTTCGTCTCGTCCACGCCCTGGCTTCCACCCCAGTCACCACCCCATGCGAGGTTGAAGATGACGTAGAACGGAGCATCGTATGGCCAGTCACGGACACCGGTGCCAGGATTCTTATAATAGAGGGTCTTTTTGCCATCGACATAGAACTGGAAGTAGTCCTTGGTCCACTCCATGCCGTAAGTATGGAACTCACCCTCTGCACCCTTGCAGTAGACCTCTTTGGTCACCTGGGTATTGTTGCTGTGTACATGTCCATCGGCATGGAGGCTCGATGAGACATAGTCTTTATGGTAACCGACCTCTTCCATGATGTCAATCTCGCCATCGTGTGGCCAAGACTTGAAGTTGACTGGCATCATCCAGAAAGCAGGCCAAGTACCCTTGCCTGAAGGGAGCTTGATGCTGGCCTCGACGTAGCCGTAGGTCCAACCCTTGCTCTTCTTGCCGTAGACACGGCCAGAGTAGATCTTGCTACCCTCTTTGAAGCAATGAATCTGGAGCTTACCGCCCTTGAGTTCAGTCACTTCCTTACCGTTTGGCGAAACATGATTTACGTAAGTCTGCAACTCATGATTCACCCAACCTGCACCCTGTACCTCATGCGACCATTCGCCGCTGAGTTCAGTACCTTCTTCAAATTCATCGTGCCATACGAGGTTGTACTCATCACCGATCGGACACTTGATGGCAGGACGCTCAGCACCCGCCTGTACGATATCGATAAGTTGGCGTGTCTGACCCGAGCGAATAGTCACCAGGCCATTACGTCCATCAAACGATTCGTTGTTCTTGGCCGTGATCTTGACGCTGCCACCGTTGCCCGCGCCAGGAGAGACAGCGAGCCAGTTATCGAGCGTAGATGACTTCCAGTCGCCCTTGATCTTGACGTTGACATCGAAGCTGCCGCCCTCGGCAGGAACATTCAAAGTCTCTTTGACGTCAGCACCTACCGGCTCATCATCATTCGAAGAGCCGCCACAAGCGCAGAAACCTACTGCTACGGCCAATACGAGAAGGAAATGCAAGTATTTCATTGAATAGTATTTTGAGAAAAAATCTCCGAAAGAAAAAGAAATAGCGGCCCGAAGCACCAGATAGCCGATGGCTCCGGGCCGCTATATATTATATGTATTAGTTCTTGATCAAAGTGATGTTGCTGATCTTGACATTGGTACCAATTGGAGTACCACCGAAGTCAAAGAAGAGTGACAATGCGTGTGCATCATTCTTTGGAAGCTTTACATTCTTGACAGTGTAAACGAATGGCTCGTAAGCTTCAACATCGTGACGATCAGCGAAGAAGAAGTTGTCATCATGCTTAGCTTCATCATCGGTCTCAGTGAGCTTGATGGTAACACCCTTACAATCGTTATCTGCCTCAATGGTACAAGAGAAGTTGTAGGTATCGTCCATAGAAGCGGTCAAAGTGGTGTTGATAGGGAACTGACCCTGCCACTGATCACCACCCATACCCTCTGGCATGGTTACGTTCCATACATTACCCTCATGGCTCCACTCTGGATTCAAACCGCCGCTCCAGTCAGAAGGGCTGAACCAAGGAGTTACTGAGAGGAATCTATCACCTGACTCAACAGACTTCCAGAGGTTGTTTGGATCATCGTAATCAACTGAAACTACCTCCTCGAAATAAATCTCAGAAATCTTGACAGTAGTACCTACTGGAGAACCACCGAAGTCGAAGAAGAGTGACATTGCGTGAGCATCGTTCAATGGGAGCTCTACGTTCTCTGCCTTGTATACGAACTGGGTGAATGCCTCAAAATCGTGACGATCAGCGAAGAAGAAGTTGTTGTCATGCTTCTCTTCGTTATCGGTCTCGGTGAACTTGATAGTTACACCCTTGCAGTCTTGATCAGCCTCAAGTACGCAGTAGAAGTTGTACTTCTTGCCCTGAACAGCAGTCAAAGTGGTGTTGATAGGGAACTGACCCTGCCACTGATCACCACCCATACCCTCAGGCAGGGTTACTGTCCATACATTGCCCTCGTGGCTCCACTCTGGGTTAAGACCGCCGCTCCAGTCAGAAGGGCTGAACCAAGGAGTTACTGAAACAAATGCATCACCAGCCTCTACAGCCGACCAGAGGTTAGAAGCTGCTGCGCTGTCCCAATCCTTAACTGCCTCAGCTGGCTTATCGCCTGGCTCATCATCAGAAGGAGCAGAAATCTTATTCTTGCTGTGATCGATGATGACGATGTCCTTGATCACAATCTCAGAGTTATCAGGGTTGCCACCGAAGTCAAATACGAACTTATAGTTGCCGTCAATTGCAGGAGCCTCAAGTTCAGTAAAGTAGATCACGGTCTCCTCCATTGCAGGAACTGAAGCCAATGGGCCGTTCTGGTTGTTGATAAGCGAAGGATCATCAGTTGGGCTGGTGAGCTTCAATGTAATACCCTTCAAATCGGTGCTTGAAGTAATCTTACAAGAGAAATCATACTTGTTGCCAGGAACGATAACGTCACTATTAAGATCGGTCTTCAAGCTATACTGAGCCTGCCACTGGTTATCGGTTGCAGTAGGAAGAACAACGGTGTAAACGCCATTCTCCTCTGAGTGCTCGTAATCAGGAAGGATATCCCAAGAACCGCCATGAGCATAATAGAGGCTGTTGAAGCTTGGGTTAGCCTGCTTCCAGAGATTGTCCTCGCTGTTAACATCGAAGCCATTGAATACCTCCTTCACCTCATGCTGAGTGGTCAGGATGAACTGCCATGCGATGCCACCGTTATCGATGCGGAGAGTCATCTGCTTGGTGGTCATGTTAACGACAAGGTAGCGTGGAGTATTCCAGATATCATCATTAGCGATGTATGGGAAGTAAGTACCCTTAGGGAAGGTGAGGTAGAGATCATCACCATCAACCTCGAAGTTATAGGTAGTGTTCTGAAGTTCAACTGGTACGTTGAAGTCATCGTTCTCAACACCACTCCAGTAGGTAGCCTGCCAGTCGTTGCTGGTCACACCCCAGTTAGCATAGAGAGTGCCTGCAGCACCTGGATCGAAGGTATACTTCATATCGGTGGTGAAGGTCAAAGCGTTGTCATAAACACCGAAAGCAGCCTTCTCATCTGGATTTGCACTCCACCACTCTGTACCCTCAGTACCTGAAGGACCACAACCGAGGTGACCCTTAGTAGTGTTGTCGATATACCAAGGAGCCTTGCTGAGCATGGTGGTGTACTTGGTGAAGTCGACGATAGAGTTATTGAGGTGGAACTTCTCCTCTACGTAGCTGGCACTGATACCATTCTTGTTACCAACCTTGCAGCGTACGGTATAGTCACCGCTGAGGGTGAAGATACGCTTGAAGCCATTGACTGTACTAACTTCAGTCTTACCCTTACCGAGGTCGATCTCCCAGATAGGATAGATCTCATTAGCACCATTGAGGGTAAAGGTTACCTGATTGGTGGTCTGGTCAACCTGAATGTCGATCTGCTGACCCAAGCCTGCAGCTTCAACGATGCCGTGCTCCGACATGTGGTCGAACTCTTCTGGTGAGCAGGCAACCATTGTGCCTGCCAGAGCCAGAGTTCCGAGCAAATATTTGAATGTATTTTTCATTTTACCTTTTTTCATTAATAGTTACCATTCTGGGTCAAAGTACCCTGAGCTGCGTCAATATCTGACTGAGGAATTGGGAAGAAGCGTACTGCCTCTGACCAAGCCTTGGTGCGATAGCCGCCCTCATCGTTAGCAGGAGTAAGCACTGAAGCAGCCTTACCGGTACGTACGAGGTCGAAGTAGCGCTTACCCTCAGCTACGAACTCATGACGGCGCTCGTCAATGATGTTGTCGAGAGTAGCTGTAGCATCAGGAAGACCTGCACGGCTACGTACCATGTTGAGGTACTTATCAGCATCGCCCTGATTGCCAGCAGCGAGAGAGAGCTCAGCAGCATTAAGGAGGGTCTCAGCGAAGCGGTAAACACGGAGGTTGTTGTTGAAACCGAGGTCAGCATCAGCCTTCTGATCCTTGTTGTTTGCCTTCTTACAGATATACTTATAGGTGTGATAACCAGTATACATCCAACCCTTATCGTCAGAAGTACCGTTAGCCTCGAGGTCGATGATCGAAGCCTTCAAGCGCTTATCAGCTGCATCGAACATCTGGTAGGTGTGAGTAGGAACAGAACCGAAGCCCCAACCTGCATCGACATCAGCATACATAGGATCAGAAGAGTTGCACTGGAATGAACGTGGGCCCCAGAGACGTGGAGCTACAGAACCACCAGCAGCGAGCTGATTGCTCCAGCCACGTACTGAGTTGTCATCGTAGTAGTTGATCTCCCAGATTGACTCCTTGCACCACTCGTTCTCCTCATCCCAGATAGCTGAGAAGTCGTCCATAAGACCGAACTTGCCACCGCTGATGAGCTCGTTCATGTAGCCGAGAGCCTTACCATAACGGCCGTTATCCTTCTGGATCATGACCATCTCGGTGTAGAGCATGTAAGCCATTGGCTTGGTAACGCGGCCCTTCTCCTCATCTGGCCAATCCTGCTTGAGGGCTGGGTTGCCGATGATATCCTCGAGCTCAGCGATGACTTTGGTATAGACCTCATCAGCTGTTGACTGCTCATAGATGTATGGAGCCTCAAGGTTCTCGAAGTAGCAAGGTACGTTGCCAAAGAACTTCCAGAGCTGGTTATAGTAGAATACGCGGAGCAGACGAGCCTGAATCTCAACCTCATTCTTCTTAGCGTCAGACATATCCTTGACCCAACCGAGGTACTTGATCACGTCGTTAGAGCGCTTTACGCCTGAGTAAGAGTCACCCCAGATACCTGCAGGTGCAATCTGTGGAGTTGAAGAATAGTTGAAGAGGAGCTGAATGAATGGCTGGTCCTCGCTTGAACCGCCGTTTGGATAGAGGTCATCACCCAGAAGGTCAGCAATGAAGTTGAGCGAGCAGTAGTTGTAGGTGCAACCGTAGTCGTACCAGTGGAGAGGTGCGTATGCTGCTACGAGAGCCTCATCGATAGACTTCTCAGTAGTATAATACTCCTCAATGAAGGTGTCAGTAGGGCTGGTCACCTCAAGGAAGTCGTCAGAGCAAGCAGTCATGGTGAGACCTGCTGCAACGGCCATCAGAATATATTGATTTTTCATATTGTTTCTTTTTTTATCAATTGTCAATTATTAATTATCAATTGTCAATTGCGAATTAGAAGGTTACATTAACACCCACCTTGAGAGTACGTGGCTGTGGATAAACACCGAAGTCCATACCGCTAGAAGTACCAGCAGAAGAGATTTCAGGATCGAAACCGTAGTACTTGGTGAAGGTCAGGAGATTCTCACAAGCGAAGTAAGCACGCAGACGGCTGATGAAGGCCTTCTTAGTGATCCACTGTGGAACGGTGTAACCAAGTTCAATATTCTTGAGGCGCATGTAGCTGCCATCATGTACATAGAGGTCAGAAGCCTTCCAGTTGGTAGCATCGCCGATGATGTAGATAGGATACTTATCAGAGGTGCCCTCGCCGGTCCAGCGACCACGCATCCAACCAGGGAGGTTGATACCAGAGAGGTCAAGACGACGGCTTGCATCGAAGATGTCGTTGCCCTGAGTGCCCTGCCAGAACATCATGAAGTCGAAGCCCTTCCAAGCTGCGTTGAAGGTGATACCGAAGGTCCAGTCAGGAGTACCCTTACCGAGCTTAACGCGGTCATCATCATTGATTACACCATCACCGTTTGTATCAACGTAGCGAACGAAACCAGGACGTGCATCTGGCTGGATCTTGCCATTAGCACCTGTGTAAGCGTCGATCTCTGCCTGGTTCTGGAAGATACCGTCGGTCTTCAAGCCATAGAAGAATGGGAAAGGCTGACCTGCCTCTGCACGTGATACGTTACCGAGGTTCTGTACGTTATCATACATCTCGAAGCCGGCAGCATTACCGAGCTTAACGAGCTCATTCTTCAAGTAAGATACATTACCCTTGATGCCGAAGGTAGCGTCAGAAACGTTGAACTTATAGCCAAGCTCGATCTCCACACCGCTGTTCTTCATATCACCTACGTTACCGATAGGCTTAGACTCACCTACGTAAGTTGGGATGTTCATATCCTTCAACATACCGTTGGTACGCTTGCTGAAGTAGTCGAGAGTCAAGGTCAATGAGTTGTTGAGGAAGCCGAAGTCAATACCAAGGTCAGTCTGCTCAGACTCCTCCCACTTCAAGTTAGGATTAGCGAGGCCACTTGCCTTTGAAGAAATCCACTCCTTGATACCAGCAGTACCGAAGCCATAGTTGTTACCACCCTGGGTCAATACGGTATAGCGGAAGTCACCGATGTTATCGTTACCATTCTTACCCCAGCTGAAACGAACCTTCAAGTTGTTGAGCCACTCGCGGGTGTTCTCCATGAAGGCCTCGTTCATGACGTTCCAACCAAGAGATACAGATGGGAATACACCATACTTATTATTAGGACCGAAGCGGCTTGAACCGTCGCGACGTACAGTTGCCTGCAGCATATAGCGCTCGTCATAGTTGTAGCTGATACGAGCGAAGAGAGAAGACATAGTGTGCTCTACACCAGGGCCACCCCAACCATCGCGGTCACCATCGGCAGCAATACCGGTAGCAGCGTTGATCCAAGGCTTATTGAAGTCCTTGATGTTGTTACGTGAAGCGCCGAGGCTCCAGCCAGAGTTCTTGAAGGCTGACTGACCGAGTACAACGTTGACAGTGTGCTTGCCGAAGTCCTTATCGTATGTCAGGACGTTCTCGAGCTGCCATACAGTACCACGATCGCTGTTAGCCGATGCCTTAGAGTAGCTTGCGTGACGGGTTGGAGAGATCCAGTGAGGGATCTGGTATGAGTTGCTGCCCCAGAAGCTCATATCCACGCCGTAGCTGGTCTTGAACTTCAAACCGTCCCAGATCTGGAAGGTAGCTGACCAGTTAGCAACGAACTTGTGACTCCAGTTCTTACCAGCAGGAAGCTGGAACTGTGCGAGTGGGTTAGCCATCTCATTGAAGCCTGCACCTGGGATGTTGAGCAACATACCGTTGTTCTTGTCATACATTGGTACATACTCCTCAGGATAAGCTGCTGAGTAATCCTTGATCTGAGCCTCAGCATCAGCACCAGAGAGATATGGAGAGATGAGTGGTGGCAATGAGAGAGCTGAGCTCAACTGACCACCCCACTGTGAGTTGACGTCAATACCGGTGCTCTTGATACGAGCATAAGAGATATTTGAAGAAACGTCGATCTTGTTCAACCAGTTGCGCTCCTTGCTCAGGTCGAAGAGAGTAGCGTTGAGGTTGTTACGGAGGGTGAGACGCTCATAGTTAGAGTGACCGTAGTTACCGCCTACGATACCCTCCTGGTTGAAGTAACCAGCAGAGAGATAGTAGCTTACAGCATCGCTTGCACCGCTGAGGGTAACCTCATGGTTGGTTACAGGAGCGTTATCGTTGAAGATAAGATCCTGCCAGTCAGTATCAGTAGTTACGTTATATGGATCAGCATACATTGGCTGCTGGCCGCTGTTGACGAGACCCTCATTACGCATTACCATATACTCCGAAGCGTTGAGCACGTCACGGTGCTTCCAGGCTGTCTGCCAGCCCTGTGAGAAGTTGTAGCTTACGGTAGCCTTACCCTTCTTACCCTTCTTGGTGGTAACGAGGATTACACCGTTAGCAGCACGTGCACCATAGATAGCACCTGAAGCGGCATCCTTCAAAACCTCGATTGACTCGATGTCCGATGGGTTCAAGAAGTCGAAACCGCCCTCGATAGCCATACCGTCCACGATGTAGAGAGGATCTGAGTTGTTCACGGTACCGGTACCACGTACGCGGATCTTAGAAGCAGCACCTGGCTGACCAGAGTTAGAGGTAACGTTTACACCTGCAGCAAGACCCTTCAACGCGTTATCCATACGCACTGGAGCTGTACCTGCGAGGTCATCAGCACTTACCTTAGCAATAGCTGCGGTTACAACGCTCTTCTTCTGCACACCGTAACCTACGACTACGACGTCCTCGAGCATCTTGTTGTCCTCAACCAAGGTGATGGTCATCTGTGGCTGAGCTTTCTTTTCCTGAGGGAGATAACCTACGAAGGTGAACTCAATCACATCGTTCTGGTTAACACCACTGATCACGAAATTACCATCAATGTCGGTGGTAGATCCGTTGGTTGTTCCCTTTACTCGGGCGTTGGCGCCAATAATAGGCTCGCCCATTTCATCCTTAACCAAGCCCTTCACCGTCATTGTCTGAGCTAAAGCCCCCAATGGAGAGAAGAGCAGCAGGGCCAAGACCATCATAGCCTTCATTGCCCACTTCTGGATTCGGTTTCTCATGCGAAAACTTTTTAATTTAATAATGTATAATATTGATTGTTTGTTTTTGTACGATTTGATAAGCGTTAATTCCGGTGCTGTTTCAGACTCACAGACACCGAAAGAAATCTCCTTTCCCAAGGAGCATTTCTCTCAGTTCTGCGTGTAACATTACCTATTATATTAACTAACTTACTTTTTTTTCATCGATTGTGTGTCATTGTTTTTTGACGCTGCAAAGTTAAGGTCTTTTTTTTAGCGAAACAATATCAAGTATAGGTATCGGTAAATATCGGTAAACAAATAATGCCTGGAAACCAGGCATTTATTTTTTTCAATCAGTAAACTTTGAGTGGTGTTCGAAGTGTACAATATCCCCCACTCAAGGGGTCCAGAATCAGCCTCTTCGGCCCAGTTGCTGCACCACGCGGGTGAAGTCTTCCTTATCGACCAGCGCGCGGCTGCGCACCTTCAGTCGGTTGTTATAAACGGTCTGTGGCGAGCAGTGCAGGAACTCGGCAATCTTGGTCGAGTCATTGATGCCCAGACGCACCAGCGCGTAGATGCGCAGGTCGGTGTTGAGCAGCTCGCCCTTCTTGGGCACGATCTGTTCCTCTGGCGAGAGCAGCGCGTTGAACTGCTGTACGAAGTCCGGGTAGAGATTGAGGAAGATGGCGTCAAAGTTATGATAGAACTCCTTGAGCTCGTCCTGCATCACCGTGCTCTTATCGGTCATCTGGAGCACCTCGTCCCACTGCTTCACCTTGGCCTTGCGGTTGATGTTCTTGCGGAAGTCATCGATCTTGCTGATATAGTTAGAGCACATGCTGAAGAGGTAGCTGATATACTCCTCCTTCACCGCATTGCTCTCGCTGAGCGCCGTGTTGGCCTCCTCCTGCTGCGCCATGGCCTCCTGCAGCTTCGTGTTGGCCGACTTGAGTTGCTCGTTGGTCGATGCCAGGTCGGCACGGTGCTGCTTGAGCTCGAAGTTGACGCGCTGCAGCTCCGTACGGCTGCGTTTCAGGCGGCCATGCTGGCGCCACACCAGCCACACCACCACCAGCAGGGCCAGTACGGCCAGTGCCAGGCCCCAGATCAGCCAGATCAGGTGCTGGCGGCGGGCATGGTCGCGCTGCTGATAGGCCGAGAGGATCTGATCCATCACGCGTGCCACACTCACCATACGTGCCTGGTTGTTATAGAGGCGCGCCGTCTCCATGCACACGCTTATATATTTATAGGAGTGGTCGAGGTCGCCCTCATCGAACAGCACCAGGGCCATCTCCTCGAGCGAGGCGATGTCCAGATTGGCCGAGCGCACATCGGCGATGCCCGAATAGGCCATGTATTTCAGGTAGTTATCCCTATCGCCCAGGCTCTCGTAGAGGCGCGCCAGGACATAGGAATGCATGGCGTCGTGGCGGCAGTTGAGCGGCAGCGTGTCCACTTCGGGCTTGAGGCGGTTGATCGATGACAGCGCCTCGCCGTGTGCCAGGTCGTTCCACGCGCTGAACCAGAGGAAGTCCGGATCCGACGCATTCACGATCTTATAGAGCGAGTCGTTATACGCATTGTTGAGCTGCTTGTACATATCTTTCAGCTCCGACGTCCAGGAGTACTGGCTCATGTGCGAATAGAGATACTGCATCTGGTCATAATATGCCAGTCGCAGCGAGTGGGTCAGCGTGCCCGCGTCCATGCCCTCGATAGCCGTCACAGCCTCCAGGAACTGGCCCGTCGAAGCCAGCAGGAACGACTCCTTGATCCTCCACTCCTTCTCAGCCATCGCATCCTGGCGGTTTGACGCAATCCCCAGATTCTCCTTGACCACCTGCATGGCCAGCTCGCTGTCGAAGGTGAAGCACTCATCATAGAGCTCCGCATTGTGCAGATAGCGGTCCGGCTCGGACGTGATACCCTCGCCCAATGCCTTCATGCGCGAGATCTTGTCACGCTTCATGGCACGGTACGTCTCAAGGCTATCTACAACGTTATCAAGACATTGCAGATAGTTACCATAGGATTCCACCTTCCCCGCTGAGGCAGGAAAAGCGATCAGAAGTATAAGCAGAAAAGTAAGTAATCGGTGCATTATGCGTAGTAAGGAAAAAAGGGGTGCTATTAGATTTTCGGGTGCAAAGATACACAATAATCATAAAACAACAAACTTTTCACCATAAAAAACACACTTTTATCATCAAATGCACCCATTTACCCCAATCCTGCATCAAAAATTCCTAGCAATGTATTGAAAGCCGACACATGCATGTATTCTCCTATCTGATCTGGAGTGTCTCAGGAAAAGACAGCAAAAAAGCGGTTCGGATGCGTTACACGCTGCGATGTTACAGCAGAGATTTTTCCAAAAAACTAAAGAATTTATTCTTTATATATATATTTATATATATATAAAAATCGGACGTTGTTTTTTAGGGAAAAACATGCCTGTAACATCGTAACTTGTAACACTTTTTGCAATGTCAGGAGTTAGGGGTTGGCTCACCGATGTACTCGTAGATGAGGGATATCTGCTTGTGTGTCAGCACTCGTTGAGAGTCGCGGTAGCCGGTGGCACGGAGGGCGGCGAGGAGCTCCTGGTCGCCGTGGATCCAGCGGTGGAGGCGGTTGAGGGCGCCGGATTGGGTCATTTCTGGCGAGAATTGCCAGGCTAACTGGGATTTGGTTAGGGAAAGCATAGGAGGTAAAAAGGTTAAGAGGTGAAAAGGTAAAGAGGTACGAGTCGTCAACGTGTGTAATAAAGTGGTGCAAAGATAGTGATTTTTTGCGAGATTTCAAAATTTTTTTGACTTTATTTCACGTAGCTCCTCGTATTTCACAGAGCTCCTCGGGATGCTAATTTTTCTTCGTATCTTTGCAGCGTCAAAAGGATAAAACCCGGGAACTTTTGGCAAACCTAACTCTTAACTTTTAATTATTAACCTTTAACTTTTAACTTTTATGCTTACCATCAATTCTTTACCTTTCGCCCAGCTCAAGAATGCTGAGCATGTGGCCTTTTTCAACAACGTGGTGATTGCCATCGAGGCGCTCGGTGCGGAGGATCTCGGAATCGCCAGCGCGCAGTTCACGGCCTTCAAGACCGCGGTGACTAACGAGCAGGATATCGTGCTCAAGGCGCAGGGAAGTATGTACACTGCCGACATGGTGGCGGCTGACAAGGAGCGTGACGCGCTCTACAGCCTCATCCATCACAAGCTCATGGCGGTGGCGCTCTATCCGGCAGCGTCGGCCCTG
>JAZQQH010000058.1:0-51499 GCA_045628985.1 Bacteroidales bacterium
AAATTGCAACATCCTGACAGCATCATAAAAAAATAATTACTGCTACAACAAAAAAATTACAGCATCTATCTACTCAAAATGGGCAAATAGATGCTGTAACTATAGTATTTGGAGGCTACTTGTAGATGGCCGAATGCTTACGATCAATCTATTACTCGGCAATCTCCACACCATTGGCGATGAACTGTATACGATCTGCCTCATAAACATACTTCTTCATGAGGTTCTGCAGATCCTGAAGCGTGATGCTATCGAGCGCCTCATTCCAGCCATCGACCAAATTAAGCTGATACATATCCATATTGCGGAGCTGACCGAGCCAGAAGCCGTTCTCCTTGACCTGCTCCTCATGACGCTTAGCCATGTAATCATGAACCTTCTGGAAGACGTCCTCGCGGATACCCTCATCGGCCATCTTCTTGAACTCATCATAAGCTACACCCTCGATGCGCTCGAGCTTATCAGCACCCGTATCGAAGAGATAAACCATCTGCCCGAGCTTAGAGGTAAAGCCGAGAGAAGCCTGAGCCTGAGGAGAATAGACACCACCCTCCTTCTCACGGATCGTTTCGGTAAAGATGATGGCTGCTGACTGGCCGAGCATATCGGTCATCAGGTTCTCCTTGAGCGAGAATGGCTGATCGTAAAGCAGGAAGAAGTTATAGACCGAAGTCTTTGGCTGCTGCATTGGCAGGTCGAAGCGATTCTCACGCGAACCTCGGGTTGGCAGGATTGGAGCAGGCTCAGTCTCACGCTCTGCGGTTGTTGGCAAAGAAGCGAGATACAACTCAGAGAAAGCTCGGAGGCTATCTGCATCAATATTTCCGACGAAATAGAAGGTGAAATCAGCAGGATTAGCGAAACGCTTCTTTGAGAGTTCAAAACCCTTCTTATAGTCGAGCAGTGCAAGATCTTCCAACTGAGTCGGAACCATCTCTGGCTTACCCGGGAAGAGCGTAAGCTGAAGTGAGTCGCTCTTGGTCTTCTGCGGATTGCCCTCCAGCATCTTATACTGATTCTGCATACGGTTGAACCAAGCCTGATAGAGCTCCTCGTCATAACGTGGCTCAGTGTAACCGAGGTAGACGAGTTCAAAGAGCGTGCGAAGATCCTTAGGAGCAGCCGAACCGCTGACCACCTCGCAGTCGTCTGAGATTGAGGTTGAGCAAGAGACATTCTTGCCTGCGAGAACCTTTGGCAAGTCAGTAGTCTTAAACTGGCCAATACCTCCTACGCCGAACATATCATCCAAAGTCGCACGAACGATATTTGGCTGGTCCTTCTCAAGCATATAGCCACCCTGAGAATAAGCGGTCATGAGCACCTGATCCTTCTTGAAGTCGGTCTGCTTCCAGATGATCTTGATACCATTGCTGAGTGTCCAGACCTTCGAACCATAAACGCCATCGGTCTCACTAACAACCTTACCGGCCTTAGCTGGAGCCTCAGGAAGGAGTTTGACACCACTGAGAGCCTCTTCGTATGGCTTAACGTCCTGCTGAAGAGCAGCCTGATAAGCCGCAACGAGTTCGTCCTCAGTTGGCAGGACATTGCCCTCCTTCTGCTGCCCCATAACCATGAGAGCCACGTTGTTAGGAGTCATGACCTGAGCCATGACCTGATTGATCATCGCTGCATTGATCATCGGAAGGATCTGCTGATACATCTGCCACTCCATCTCAATACCAGGCATAGCCTCAGCCTCGAGGAAATGACGCTGGATCTCAGCGGTCAACTGGCCATTCTTACGCTTGTCACGCTCATTATAGGCATTTTCCATACCTGAGAGCATATCTGCCTTTACTCGCTCGATCTCACTCTCAGTGAAACCAAACCTTGCAGCACTCATGGCTGTTGCCATCACGGCGTTGAGACCCTTCTGCCATTCGTTCTCCTTAAAAATAATATTGAGATTGAAAGCCTCCTTGGTCTTGGCCAGGATGTAATCGCTGAAGCCGGCACCAACCTGAAGGAAAGGAGCATCAGCCTGCTCTGCGAGTTCTACCAAGCGCTGCTGAAGGCAATTGGTGATGAAATGCTTGATAAGATTGGTCAAGAAACCCATCTGGGTCAGCTTCACCTCATCTGGCATCGGATCGCTCTTATACATCACCGAGAGCAGGTTATACGCCTGCTCCTTGTCGCTGGCTACAGCAACGAGTGTCTGGTCGTTGTCTTCGACATGGAAGAATACGCGCTCAGCAGGATTCTCTGGCATGTGAATGTCGCTCCACAGCTCGGTGATCTTCTGCTCCACGGCATCGACATCGACATCACCGACGACGAAGATGCCCTGCAGATCAGGACGATACCACTTCTTATAATAGTCACGGAGTTCATTGTAGGCGAAATTATCTACCACCTCCATCTTTCCGATCGGCAGACGATCTGCATAGCGGTTGTTTGGCAGGAGCTTAGGCAGAAGCACATCATACATACGCAACTGAGGACTGGTACTGGTGCGCCACTCCTCGTGGATGACGCCACGCTCATTGTCGATCTCCTCGTCGGCCAAAGTGATATAGCCACTCCAGTCGTGAAGGATCAGGAGACAAGAATCGATGATACCCGGATGAGCCACAGGATCGGTAGGCACATCGTCAATGTTATAGACGGTCTCGTCGATGCTGGTGTAAGCGTTGACGTTTGCACCGAACTTCACGCCATGACGCTGAAGGTATTCGAGCAAGCCTTTCTCTGGGAAGTTCTTGGTACCATTAAACGCCATGTGCTCCAGGAAGTGAGCAAGACCACGCTGGCTCTCCTCCTCAAGGACAGAGCCGACCTTCTGCGCAATGTAGAAGTTGGCATGATGCTCAGGAAGATCATTGTGACGGATGTAGTAGGTCAGGCCATTAGGCAACTTACCATAGCGGACCTGTGGGTCCATTGGCAACGGAGGCATCTGTGGCATCTGCTGAGCGAAAGTTCCCAGCGCCATCATGCCCATCATGAAAAGAGAAAATAGTTTCTTCATTTAGGTAATGTAATGTATTAGGTTAATAGTATTGTAATCGGAGTTATAGGGGAGTTAAAAAGGAGTTATAAGGGAGTTATAAGGACAATAGTATCAGTCGTCAGAATACTACGCGCAGCAAAACTATCGTCCCTTTAACTTCCTTTTAACTCCCCTTTAACTTCTTTTTAACTTCCTTTTCAAGAGCGAAGTTAAATCAAGAACTGACTAGAGATAGGCTCATTGTTCATGACACGACGAATCGTCTCAGCAAAGAGGGTTGAGATGGTCAATGACTTCACCTTAGGGCAAGAGCCACGGTAAGGGATAGAGTCAGTAAAGACGATCTCCTTCAGAGCAGAAGCCTCAACACGCTCGCTGGCAGGACCACTCATCACACAATGGCTGGCACAAGCGCGAACGCTCTTAGCACCCTTCTCCATAATGAGGTTGGCAGCCTTGGTAATGGTACCTGCGGTATCGACCATATCATCGATCAATACAACATCCTTGCCCTCTACCTCACCGATGATGAACATCTCACCGATTGAGTTTGGCTTGTCGCGATGCTTGTCGCACATAACCATTGGCACATTGAAGTACTTAGCGTAGGTATATGCACGCTTTGAACCACCGGCATCAGGCGAAGCGATACAGAGATTGTCAATACCTACCTCATTGGCAATGTATGGCATGATGACGCTCGAAGCATAGAGGTGATCGACAGGACAATCGAAGAAGCCCTGGATCTGATCAGCGTGGAGATCCATCGTGATCAGTCGGTCGATACCAGCCTTTGAGAGCATATCAGCTACCAACTTAGCACCGATAGCCACACGTGGCTTATCCTTACGATCCTGACGAGCCCACCCGAAGTACGGAACGACAGCTACAATCTGAGCAGCTGAAGCACGCTTAGCAGCATCGATCATCAGGAGGAGCTCCATCAGGTTATCTGCACTAGGGAAAGTACTCTGCACGAGGAACACGTGCTTGCCACGGATAGACTCCTCAAACGAAACGCCAAACTCTCCATCTGCGAATGTCTGGATCAGCATGTTTCCGAGTGGGCAACCAAGGCTAGCACAGATTTTTTCAGCCAAATAGCGTGAAGCGCGACCTGAAAAAACAAGAAAATTGTTGTTCATTTCTACCTTATTTATATATATTATGGCGCAAAGATAAGGTTTATTTCAATAGGGTGGACAAAAAATAGCAGAAAAGAGTAATATTAGCTAATAAAAAACAAGGAATTTAATAGAATTAAAGGAATAGGTTGCAGATATAATATAAAACAAGGAATTTAGAAGAAATAAAAGATTAAAATCCTTCAATTCCCTAAATTCCCTGTTCTGTATTTTGTATCGAAATCTTTCTAGGTTATGTCTGATTAAGTCCTTTTACTTGGCAGGTCTTGATTCTTTGCCACAAAGTCTCAAGACTACCGCATCCTGAGCCGGCACCTTCACCACCATTGGCTTTGAGGTGTCATGATCCACGAAGTCCCACTCACCCGTCAAAAGGTTAGTGACATGGCGACGCTTTGGTTTGATACCGACATAATCCCAGGCTTCCTGAGGAATGTTGACACTCACTTCCACATCCACACCCTGGAAGTTGGCGACAACCAGACAGACCTCATTGCGAGTGTGACGCAAGAAGCTGAACGTGCGATGGATATCATAACCCGGATTGTTATAGTTGCAATAAGTCAGATCGTAGAATGCACCCTCACGCAATGCCTCTGAGCTGTTGGCCAACTCGAACACCTTGGTATAATATTCACGGAGTTCGCGGATCTGCTTTGGCAAGCGATGGCGCCTCCACTCAGCCTTCTTGCCACGCCAGAGATTGACGGTCTCCACATTCCAGTAGTCGAAAATCGTGGTTCGGCCATCGCGTCCGCTGTATCCTTCCTCGTCCATACCTCGTTCACCAAGTTCCTGACCGAAGTAGTTCATGAATGGGCAAGTGTTCATCAACGCGCTGACAACCAATGCTGGTCGACCCTTGATAGGATCCCCCGCAAAGAAATCACTGGCCAGACGCTGCTCATCATGATTCTCCAGGAAGTTGAGCATGTGCTCCTGAATGCCGTTCAATCCCTGCCATACGTTGGTGATCGCACTGGCACTCTCACGACACTCTACGATGGCACGGAGCGTATCATAAAGGCCAACTTTGTCGTAAAGATAATCGAAACCGCCATACTCGATGTAGCTGCGATAGATAGCTGGCTCGTAGATCTCGGCGATGAAAAGGATATTCTTGTTGACCTCCTTGACTTGAGGAATCACCCAGTGCCAGAAATCCACAGGTACCATGAAAGCCATATCGCAACGGAAGCCATCCACTCCCCTCTTGGCCCAGTAGATCAGGATATCGCGCATCTTGAGCCAGGTATTAGGGATCGGATCAAAACAATACTGACCACCGCCACAATAGTCTACACCATAGTTGAGCTTCACCGTCTCATACCAGTCATTGCGCCCTGGCCAAGCGTTGAAGACATCGTTACCAGTGGCACGGGCAGGATTCTCCTGATAACATTCCTCACTCCTCACTCCACATTCCTCATTAAGCACATGGTCCATGTGCAGTGGTTCACCGCAATAATAAAAGTTGTTCTGCGGATTGAAATGATGCTCCTTGATATCATACTCACCAAGGTCACTCACACCTGCAGGCTTGGTGACGCTCTTATAGTATCGAGCCACATGGTTTGGCACAAAATCAATGATCATCTTAAGGCCGACACGATGGGTACGATCGACCAGTTCATCGAACTCCTCCATCCTGCGATCAGGATCATCGGCCAGATCACAGCTCACGCTATAGTAGTCCGAGATAGCGTATGGCGAACCAGCCACACCCTTCAGTACCTGTGGATTCTGCTTAGGGATGCCATACTGAGAATAATCGGTAGCCGACGCTTGCTGCAACAGACCCGTATACCATATATAATTACAGCCAAGCTGCTTGATGCTACGCAGAGCCACCTCCGAGAAGTCGCTCATCTTACCACAGCCATTCTGCTCAATCGTTCCGTTCTTGATACGCGCTGTGTTTCCATTGCCAAAAAGTCTGACCAGCGCCTGATAGATGATAATTTTGTTTTTCATTGATGTGTTTAATACCTGAGCCATGTTTGGGATCATAGGCTCAAATTGTAAAGTCCATATTGGCTGCAAATTTACAAAAATATCTTCAATTCTCCAATTTCATGTCCTAAAATAAGTCTCAAACATGTTGTAAAACATATTTTACAGAAAATATTCTAAAGATTTTTTGGATTTCCGCACAAATATCATTATCTTTGCACCCGCAAAAAGCAAAAGCTCTTTGCCCGATGGTTGCCCTGATGGTGGAATCGGTAGACACGAGGGACTTAAAATCCCTTGGCCATTACGGCCGTGCGGGTTCGACCCCCGCTTGGGGTACAGCAAAAAGGAGTATCAGAGATTTTCTGACACTCCTTTTTCTTATTTTATAAATATGTACCCCAAGCGGGGGTCGAACCTAAACCATGTTAATTATCGTCCTTTATACATATCCTCGTAGTACTTCTCGTACTCACCCGAAGTGATGTTATCCATCCAGGCCTCGTTTTCCAAGTACCACTTCACGGTCTTCTCAATACCCTCCTCAAACTGAAGCGATGGCTCCCAGCCGAGTTCCTTCTGGAGCTTGGTAGAGTCGATGGCATAGCGCGCATCATGACCAAGGCGGTCGGTTACGTATGTGATCAGATCCAAATCAGCACCTTCTGGACGCCCGAGCAGATGATCCACGGTCTTGATGACAGTCTTGATGATGTCAATGTTCTTCCACTCATTGAAGCCACCGATGTTATAGGTCTCAGCAATGGTGCCGTTGTGGAAGATCGTATCGATAGCACGCGCATGATCTACCACATAGAGCCAGTCGCGCACATTTTCGCCCTTACCATACACTGGCAATGGCTTGCGATGGCGGATATTATTAATAAATAAAGGTATCAACTTCTCCGGGAACTGATATGGACCATAGTTGTTCGAGCAGTTGGTCACGATGGTTGGCATGCCATAGGTATCGTGGAAGGCTCTCACAAAGTGGTCACTCGAAGCCTTTGATGCTGAGTATGGAGAGTGAGGATTATACTTCGTAGTCTCATAGAAGAAATCCTTACCGTATGCCAAGTGATGCTCCGAGCTCGAAGCTGTAGTGGTGAATGGAGGCTCGATACCCTCAGGATTGGTCATCTCCAGCGCACCATATACCTCATCGGTAGAGATATGATAGAAGCGCTTGCCCTCATACTTCTCAGGAAGAGACTCCCAGTAGAGCTTCGCAGCCTGCAACAGCGAAAGAGTTCCCATCACATTAGTACGAGCGAAGGTGAATGGATCCTTGATCGAGCGGTCTACATGCGATTCTGCAGCCAGATGGATGATACCATCGATCTTCTCCTCCTGCATCAGCTTGTAGAAGCCATCGAAATCGCAGATATCCATCTTCACGAACTTGTAATTCGGCTTATCCTCCACATCCTTGAGATTGGCCAAATTACCTGCATAAGTCAGTTTATCCAGATTGATGATGTTATACTCAGGATACTTATTAACGAACAGGCGAACCACATGGCTACCGATAAAGCCTGCACCACCCGTGATTACTATATTCTTCATAATGTTTTGTCTAAAGGCTAAAGACTAAAGTCTTAACCCGATTATTAAATATTTTCTTAGGGCTTTTGACTTTTGTCATTCGCCCTTTTGCAGATTTGCAATGCAAATTTGTAAACTCTCTGTCCAGTAAGGGATCTTAATTCCGAATGTCTCCTTGATCTTGGTCTTATCAAGAACCGAATAAGACGGACGAGTCACTGGACTTGGGAACTCATTGCTGTGGCAAGGCTGAATATCGCAAGAAGTCTGACCGCTATATTCGGCAATCATCTTTGTGAAGTCGAACCAAGAGCAGACTCCCTCATTGCTGTAGTGATATACACCTTCTACTGGATTCTTCAAAGCAGTCACAATCGCGGTAGCCAGATCCCATGCATAGGTTGGAGTGCCACACTGATCAAACACCACCTTCAGCTGAGGCTTGGTAGCTGTGAGGTTGAGCATCGTCTTACAGAAGTTCTTTCCGAACTCAGAATAGAGCCACGCTGTGCGAATGATGATATAGCCCCCCTCTTTCCCATCAAGAGGAGATGATTGAGAGGCAAAAACTTGCTTGATTCTCTCTTCACCACGCAGTTTCGTCAAGCCATACACACCCGTTGGCGTGCCCGTCTGCTCCTCCTTGCATGGAGTATTATAAGGTTCCTTACCAAAGACATAATCGGTAGAGATCTGCACCAGCCAGCCTCCGACCTCCTTTATAGCCTTAGCTAAATTCTCAGGAGCAGTCGCATTGAGTTTCTCCACCAGCGCGTATTTCTCAGGATCCTCTGCCCCATCCACATTCGTCCAGGCGGCACAGTTCACGATGGCCTCCACCTTATTATCCGAAACCATCTTACGAATAGCTTCCAGATCGGTAATATCAAGATAGAAGGTCTCCAGTCCCTCCACCTGATTCACATCGGTGAAGATATATTTGTCTGAAGAGTCTCGAGCAATGATACGCATCTCATTACCCAGCTGACCATTGGCACCAGTAACTAATATATTCATATTATTCCAGATTTGCCTTTCCCGTCTCCTTCAGTTCCTCAATCACCTTCAGCAGATATTGGCCATACTGATTCTTGATCATCGGCTGAGCCAACTCACGCATACGCTCCTCCGAGATCCAACCCTGGCGATAAGCAATACCTTCCAAACAACCCACCTTCAGGCCCGTACGCTTCTCGAGCACCTCAATGTAGGTCGAAGCCTCAGAGAGCGAATCATGCGTACCCGTGTCGAGCCAAGCAAAGCCACGGCCCAAGGTCTGCACCTTCAGCTCACCATCTTCGAGGAACTGCTGATTCACCGTTGTAATCTCATACTCGCCACGAGCAGAAGGCTTGATATTCGCAGCCACATCCACCACCTTATTAGGGTAGAAATAGAGACCTACTACTGCATAGTTTGACTTAGGGTTAGCAGGCTTCTCCTCTATAGAGAGGCAGTTACCTTCTTTATCGAACTCAGCCACGCCATAGCGCTCTGGATCAGATACCCAATAGCCGAAGACCGTAGCCTTCTTCTCCTCCTCAGCCGTGCGAACAGCTTCCTTGAGCATACCAGTGAAACCTGCACCGTGGAAGATGTTATCACCCAGCACGAGGCAAGCACTATCATCGCCAATAAACTCACGTCCGATGGTAAATGCCTGAGCCAATCCATCAGGCGAAGGCTGCTCAGCATAAGTAAAGCTCACCCCATAATCCGAGCCATCACCCAGCAGACGCTTGAAGCCGGGGAGGTCATACGGTGTCGAGATAATCAAAATCTCGCGTATTCCCGCCAGCATCAGCACCGAGATGGGGTAATACACCATCGGCTTGTCATAAATAGGCATCAGCTGCTTGCTAATACCCTTGGTGATAGGATACAGACGCGTACCACTACCACCGGCTAAAACTATTCCTTTCATATACTATTCCTTTCTTTTTTTAACAATTTCAATTTATACATCATAAAGAAAAGCTCCTATTTGCTACAGTTAGCAATAGGGTCTATTTGCCATATATGAATCCTTATTTCAACTAATAATTGCCTCCTTGATGCAGTCTACAATATAATGCACATCATCATCACTCACCATCGGACCTGCAGGCAAACACATACCCAGCTTAAAGAGTGCCTCACTCACGCCATTCACATAGGCAGGAGCATCCTTATATACTGGCTGTTTATGCATCGGTTTCCAGAGAGGTCGTGCTTCAATCTTTTTTTCAAGCATGAAGACACGCATTGCCTCCACATTTGCATTCGGTTGACAATCTGTCGTAGCAGAATCTGCGGCATGAATCACTCCAGCAGCACCACCCACCGCAGTTTTGACAATCTGCTTATAAGCATTCTCCTGCCCTTTCACCCGCACATTCTCATCGAGCGTAATCGTACAGAGCCAGAAGTTCGAATCATACACCTGCACCTCACTCCTAACTCCTAGTTCCTCGTTAGCAGGTTGTTTATGGACCATTATTCCCGGAACATTATTCAAGAGTTCCTCATACAGTTTCTGCACATGTTTATGATGCGAAATATGATCATTGGCCACCGTCATCTGACCTCGTCCTATACCCGCACAAATATTACTCATCCGGTAGTTATATCCAATCTTCTCATGCTGATAGTAGGGATAGCTTTCGCGATACTGTGTAGCATACATCATCACCTCCTGCCAAGCCTCTGCATTCGGAGTGATCAAAGCGCCACCACCGCTGGTCGTAATCATCTTATTGCCATTAAAGCTCAGGACACCATACTTACCGAAAGTACCGAGCACACGCCCCTTATATCTCGAGCCAAAACCCTCAGCGGCATCCTCGATAACTGGAATACCATATTTGTCAGCCACCTCCATGATCTTATCACAGTCATAAGGCATACCATAAAGAGCAACAGGAATAATTGCCTTCGGATACTTGCCAGTCTTCTCTTTTCGATCGACGATTGCCTGTTCCAGAAGCGCCGGATCCATGTTCCAAGTTCCAGGTTCCGAATCGATAAACACAGGCGTAGCCCCCAAATAAGTAATCGGATGCGAACTGGCACAAAAAGTAAAACTCTGCACACACACCTCATCGCCAGGTTTCACACCACAAGCGATGAGCGCCAGATGTACTGCTGCAGTACCAGCAGAAAGAGCAACGACACGCTTACCGAGCTCATCACACCCCGCACCTAATTCCTCTCTATTATTGACGAACTCTTCCAGATCCTTCTCAAATCCGTTCACATTCGGTCCCAACGGGACCACCCAGTTCGTATCAAAAGCCTCCTTAATATATTTCTGCTCCATCCCGTCCTCACTCATGTGAGCAAGACAAAGATAAATTGTTTTTCTTTGTAAGTCCATGACATATTAAGATATTATTCTTTGAACTGGCTTCTCATATGTGGAGTATCAACCCAATTCTGGACTGCCTTCCACCAATCCTTATCTCCCTGACGAACAACAGCCATGAAACGACGAAGTCTAAATGCTACGCCCGTATTGAGGCGATTGTTCTGATCAAGATAGAAATACAACCCCCAGACGAAAAATGCAGACAGCCCAACAACCACAAATAATTGCACCTCCATAGAAGCCTTAAACGAAGCAGACACTGCCCAAGCACAAACGATAAAGAAATCGAGCAAAATTTCAGTTAAAGAAGTCAATGAATGCGAATGACTATAGATATAAAGAATATGATGGAGATGTGTTTTATCTGCTTTGAAAGGTGATCCGCCCTTAATCACACGTAAGAACATCACACGGAGTGTATCAAATACAGGCACAGAGAGGATAGCAAGTGTGATTGCCACAAGATTAGTTCCTTGAAGCTGATATTCCATCCAACGGGCTGGGGTATCAGAGCGCAACATTTGCATCACGCACCATGCCATCAAAACACCCATAGACATTGTTCCCGCATCTCCTATAAACATCTTGGTTGTCTTTCCTGCAACATTATGTATTACAAAAGGAATCAACCCCGCAGCCATTGAGAAACATAGCAATGCATTCGGAAAATCATCACCTTTGAATAATGTATATCCAAAAATAAAAGACATCGTTATGCAAAGTCCGCTTGACAGACCGTTTACCCCATCAATCATATTGACTGCATTAATAATGCCAACACCAGCAAAAACCGTAACCGGAACTGCAATGAACCATGAAAAATTTTCAATACCCCACAACCCATGGAAGCTATCAATACAACCACCGCCTCCATAAATAAGTGCTAGCATTACGATAATCTCTATGAATAAACGGAACTTTGGAGACAACCCCAAAAGGTCATCTAATGCGCCTAAATATATCATGACGCTCATTGCCATAAGGATTGGAACTAACCCTGTACAATCCATCATGCAACTACCCACAAGGATAGCAAAAAGCACGCCAAAAAAAACGGATAATCCGCCAACTACAGGTACAGGTTCTTTCTGCAGTTTTCTGGCATCAGGATTGTCCACTAAATTCTTATCACGTGCGATTCGCAACATCTTGAAATAAATCCAAAAGACAGCGATCATAGCAGAGAAAGAAGCCAATCCTATGATAAGGTAGTTATTCATATTTCTAATAATAATTTATATTCTTGGTTGCCAAAAAATATAAAAAAGGCAAACAAAAATGACCTAAAACTCAAAAACGGTTTCCCTACACATAGAAAAATCCCTATTTTTTAGAACTTTAGAAACTTTAGAAAGAATGATTATTCTGAAATGAACTCTATTGCATCTGTTCGAGGATGTACGAATTCGAATTCTAGCGTACGACTTAAGCCTTGAGCCAAAGTATAAGGCGGCACAAAACCCGTACTCAATACTTTATCTGCACAGAACTGAGTCGTAGCGCAGAATTTTTTTACACGCACTGAAGAAATTGCAAGTTTCTTTCCAGTGACAAAAGCAAGAGCATCGAAAAAATAGCCACCCATCATTCCAAGCCAATAAGGGAAGTGAGTCTGAGGAATACGCTTGTTCAAGACATTGCTAACCAAAGGAACCAGCTCATTCATTGTCATATCAGGTTTGTCAATGTAATTAAATACATTGTAGCCTTCAGTCACATTGTCAAGCATATATTTTACGAAGGCAACAATGTTACCGACGTATGCCATACTCTTACAATTATCACCTTTTCCCACCATCAAGAACTTACCACCAGAAATCTGCTTAAGCAAGTTATATACATTTCCGCGGTTACGCTCTCCAAAGATTACCGTTGGACGAATGATATCAATATTCCAATCCTGGTGAGAAGCAAGCCATTTCTCAGCCACCTGCTCAGCCTGCCACTTGCTTTTTCCGTAATGATTAAATGGTTCCTTTGGAGAATAATCTTCTTTTGGATTCGGTTTATTCAATCCATAAACAGCGACAGAACTAAAGAATACCAAGCGCTTTATGCCATTCTCCTCCATCGCTTTAAGCGTATTCTCCATTCCGCCCACATTGACATCATAATAAAGACTGGTAGGACTTACATCGTCACGATGCTGTGCAGCTAAAAGCACCACAGCATCAAAACCCTTCAGTTCCTGAGTCAACTGCTCCAGGTTACATACATCGCCAATTGTAGTAATATCATTAAAGAAATGACTAGAGGTCAAGTCAATATTCTTTAACTCATACTTCTCTGGCTCATTTTTGAGCAAATCAATTAATCTTGTGCCTACAAAACCAGAAGCACCAATCATTGCAATTTTCACAATCGTATATATTTTACGTTTATAATTCAATTATTTCGAAGAAGCAGCCTTTAACAAGGAGTCAACAACCTTCGGCAAATTGGAATTTCTTATCAACCTCTCTTCTGCAAATTTCCTACTATTTTTTCCTAGCCTATTGAGTTCTGCAATACTCATCGATGCAAACGTTCTAAATCCAGAAGCCATTGCCGATGCATTGTCTGGAACAACAGCTATACCACAATCTGCCTCTTTAATATAACGAGTAGTTGCACTCTCCTCCACACTAGCAAGAATTGCTCTACCAGAAAGCATATAGCTTGTCATTTTCGAAGGCAGACACAACCCACCATTTCCTGTAGGTAAAGCCAGCACAAGTACGCTTGCTTTCGACTGGGCTTCAGGTACCTGTTTCTTTTCAACTACATCAAACTTTACATTACTCAATCCAAGACTGCTTGCCAAATTGACACAAATATCCTTATGATTGCCTCCTCCATAAATACGCAACTCGCTATTTGGAATATTTGCCTCAGCAAATGCCTTAATAATCAATTCTGTATTAGAGTGAGAGTTTACACTTCCTACATAACCAAATATCAGTTTTTCACTTTCTATCGGGTTATACACAAAATCTTCGTCATTTTGCCAATTATCAAGAACAAGATAATTCTCTCTTGGAATTCCTCTTGATCTTGAAAGATAATCTGCCATTTCATTCGATATTGTTCGAACCTTAAAAGCATTCTTTTGATTATACCTATCAATAGGCAATAATAGTCTTGTTATTATTCCTACTATAAAAGATGGGATTTTTTTACCCGTAAATAAACACTCCGGATAAATATCCTGAACCGGTGTAACATATGGAATTCCACATTCTACACAAGCTTTTGCAGAAAGCATATAACCAAATAATGCCCAAGAGTCATTATATACGACATCAATTTCATCCTTATGACTACGGATATAGGCAGCAGTATGAATACCAAAGCTATAGCTCTCTCTGAATCGCCCCAAAAGACTAGACTCAGGGCATGTATAAGAGTCGACGGTAATGCACCTAAAAGGGAACTCCTCATGACGAAAGTTAGGATATGTCTTACCTACGGGTCGGGTTGGGGTGGGACGTAATACTGTTACATTATGACTAGCAGACAAAGCTACAGCCAAATCATAATCCATCAAAGCTGAGGTGACAGGTTCTGGAGGGAAGACACCAGAGACAATCACGATATTCATACTATGCTACTAAAAACTAAACTATTGATCTTGTTTCGATTACTTTCCAAACATTGCCTCTACACATATCTGAGTGGCATTACCACCAATATATGTGACTTCATTTTTAAGTTTACGTGTCTTTTCACACTCCTCGGCATAATTCATACTCTTAATATGCTCAAGGACTTCGTCTTCTGTATGCTTAACACCACTTGGCATTACCTTATCAAGATCCACATACAGGCCTCGCTTCTTACTATATTCTTCAAGATCGTAAGCAAAACAAACGACAGGTCTTTCCAAGATAGAGAAATCAGCGATACATGCAGAATAGTCAGAGATAATCAAATCACTGACTTTGAAAAGATCATTTATTCTCGGATGATTTGAGAAATCGCGTACAAAACTATTAAACTCTACATTCATGAGTTTTGTCGTAAAGTGATGTGTACGCAACAAGACAATATATTCGTTGCCTAACTCTTTTTCCCATTTCTTGAAATCGATAGGTGGGGCCAGAACATAGTCCTTGCCCATATCTTCGCTATCTCTCCACGTTGGAGCATAAAGAATCAGTTTCTTGTCTTCTGGCAAACCTAGTTTCTTCTTCAAGCCAAGAATCTCCTCAGGAGTCACCGTATACAATTCATCATTTCTTGGAAGTCCACTTGGAAGCATTGATTCTTCACGAACCACAAAATCTCGCATGATGATTGCCTTATGGTAATCACTTTCATAACAATAGAAATCGACATTGAGACAATTGTAATCATGACGACCTGGAACGCCATTTCCGACCGTGTTGAACGAAACGCCATGCCACGTATTCAGATATTTTGTTCCCTTTTTCTTGAAAGTCAAACCTCTTTCAATATTGACATTTGTTATCCAATACTTAGCCTTCAGTGCCGTCTTAAAGTATTCCCATGAGTCAATTTTGATTATTCTGCATCCATCCAATTGCACCTCTGATGGGTCTCGAAATGCCCATACACACTTTAAGTGACTGTATTGAGGATGAGACTTCAGATATCTGAATATAGCTCCAGGACTATCCAAAAAAGGTTTTCCCGACAAGGAATTAAACAACACTAAATCTTTATCGGTCTTCAAGAATAAACCTACAATCCTGAAGATGAGACTCATTATATACTTATACAGATTCTGAACCCACACATAATGCTTCAGTATGTACTCTATCCTATCTTTCATAATCCCAATTATTTAATTGATCTCAATGCATCTACCAGCCTCTTGTTGTCAGCATGATTGCGCACGGCTACACGAATGTATTTATTTGGTGCAATGCCTTTTTTCGCACTACATGCACTAATAAGAATATCATGTTCTTTCAGCATCTTCACGACAAGATCGAGAGGCTTATGTGGTTCTAGCACCTCACAGAAGAAAAAGTTTGCCTGTGATGGCATAACATGCAAAAATGGAACGGTTTTAAGATCTTGCTCGAAATCTTCACGCGTTTTTATAAACTGCATGCAAGCATTCTTATAATCTTTCTCATACTTCGTATAAATCTGCATAAAGAACTCTGCAAACGAGTTGAGATTCCATATACTTACTTGTTTCTTCATCTTTGCAATCAGTGCAGCGTCAGCACTAGCCAGAATACCTAATCGAATGCCAGGAACGCCATAACTCTTTGAAATAGATTTCATGACTGCCATATGAGGATAAGCTTCGAGCAAAGCATCATGCAAGAAAGAAGAAGTCTCCCACTGCTTACTGAAATCTACAAAACTTTCATCCAGTATTAATCGCATGTCTCGTGTTTCACACCATTCTGCTAGTTTACATACATCTTCAAATGGTATAAAGTTTCCTGATGGATTATCAGGATTGATTAACAGAAGGACATCAACAGGATTCTTTTCGAAGAAATCGATCAGATCATTAACTCCATAACGGAAATCTCTGTTTTGAGGAACAAACGCTACCACATTTTCATCATTAAGACGATTTGGGTATTCCTCAAAGGTAGGACGGATGACACCCATCTTACCCTCTACATTTTCCATTAATGCCTTAATTAATTCTGCTGCACCATTACCAGGAATGATATATTCTTCCTTTACACCCCAACACTTACTCGCTAGTAAGGAATTGACCTTCATTCCTGAAGGATATTCAGCGATAAGCGTGCGGAAGTTTGCTTCAATTTCATCAATAATCCTGCTTCTCTGGAAATATGGATTTACTAGGTAACAAAAATCAAGCATCTGCGGGAAACGCCAGAAACCGCCATATCGACCATAATATTTCTTCAACAGGTGCTCTTCATCTGCAAAAAGAGCCTCTGCAATATCCAAATCCTGCTTATCATCGATTTCATACCACTTCTCATTGGTGATTGGATGCGCTTTTAGTTCTCCAGGATTGAGGAAAGCTAACACACGGAGCACATTTTCATAATATTCATTATTGCCTACAGCCTTTGTATATGCTTCGAGAAATGGAATATACTTATTCGTACTAAACTCCTTCGAGAATTTATAGATGTTTACTGTTTTATAGTATTCATTGACATCCGCATAACGGAAGGCCGACTTTGGTACAAAATTGACGATATTATAATCCTGGTCGATACACACCATCGTACCATCCATCCAAGTTTCATATTTAGCGACAAGGGCCAAGTTGGGGAATGGATTGCTAATCAACAGTTCAAACATTCCGTCCTCGAATATCAGATCAGACTCGACCAAAAGCGTATCATCTTCCATCATCTTATCCTTAGCGAGAGCTAAAGAATAGATATTGTTAGTCTTATCATATATTGGGTTGTCAACATATTCAATAGAGAGTCCATCGTAATCATTGCCAAGATAGTCCATGAGTTTCTTTCCCTCATATCCCACCACAATTACGACACGGGTTAGGTCCAGTTTTCTCAACTGACCGAGAAGTCGGTCTATAAGAGGAGTACCATTTACTGGCACCATACATTTGGTATTGTTCTTAGTATATTCACCAAGACGCTTTCCCATACCAGCGGCTAATATAATTGCTTGCATAAACTTAAGTTTTCAAATTCTTATTTACAGACCAGAAAGTCTACTTGAAATATTATAGATGCTATCTATAATCTCATCTTCTGAAATTTTACTTTCTCGATCTATGATATTATTGATTTCTTCGACAACTAAGTTATCAACAAATGACTTTATTGAAGAAAAAGTGGTTGCATCTATACAATATCCACATCCATATTTTCGAACCTGATCAGCCAAAAAAATCCCATCAGATACGATTATTGGTTTGCAAAAAAATAATGCTTCATATAACTTGTTTGGTTCTGCGAGTTTTTCATTCAAAAAATCAGTCGTGTAACAAGACACGACTATGTCTGTATTATTATATATTGAAGGCAAATCTTCCGGATTCTTATAAGCTCCATAATATTTTATATTATTATACTTTTGCTCAAGTTGCAAACAATGTTCGAGCATACACCCAGAAGAATCACCATAAAAATTAAAGCTATGATCAGGGAAATACTCGCCAATTACTTTAGCGAAAGACAAGATTGTCTCATATCTCATTCTACCAACAAAAGAAAACTTTAACCCTTCTGAAGGCTTGATATAACGAACCTCTCTTTTATAACCAGCAAGAGTGCTATTAATTTTATTCGGTTGCAATACAATATTATTATTATTTGGTGCCAAATATTTCTTAAACCCTTCAGAAGTCATGACCGTAAAAACTGCTTTTTTAATTACATTGCGGTCCAAGCATTTTAGAACAGGTCTAACTAAATCAAATTTAGGATACCCATATAAAATATCTGACATTTCGTATATATATCTACATCGGTTAAAATATAATAATGTACTAAAAACGAATCCGAAACTATAATATACGACGTTTTCAGATTTATGTTTTTTTATAATTTCAGACAAATCCCTTTTCATCTGAAAAAACTTCGAAACATATCCTCCTCCATCAATCATCTCTCCTAAAACAGAAACATCAATATTGGAAGGGAAGGTATTAACAGAACTCTTTTTTCTATCATACCCATATACGACACAATCATATCCTTCCTGAGATATTGCAATAACTCGCTTAATACATCTTGGTTGAGATATAGATTCAACAAGAAAAACAATTTTAGTTTTACTCATAACAGTAAATATCCATAACAAATTAAAAAAAATCACAAACCCCTATTTCCTTTTATGATAGAAAGAGATATCTTTTTATTATTATGAGTACTTTTATTTTTTCTCATCATAATAGCATAAGATAAATAAGCAAGCATAAACCAAAAGAGACCCGTTGTAAGATAACTACCAGAAAATTGCAAATAAACTAGCGGATAAAAAATAAAAGGGAACAAAATAAATTCACCATAATTCTTTTGTTTTATTATTCCCTTATAAAACAAAGAATACAAAACTATACACCAAAATACCAGATATAGTATTCCTCCTTGCTGCAAAAACTCTATGAACATATTATGAGGATAGCCGATTTCCGCATTTGAAGTAAAAATGCCACCACCCAGATAAGAGTGATTCTGTATATGCGTGAAAGCAATGCTATATTTTTCATCTCGATTAGATGTCTGCGATAAATCAATACCGTCACTTGACACATACGAAAAAACTCGCTCAAGACTTGCATCAAAAAAATCGTCAAGTCCATATCGGCTCAGAAATTTCGGTGCGACGAAAAGCAATGCAAGACAACAGATAGCAGTTTTAAGAATCAAAGAACCCTTCTTTGCTTTAATCAAGAGGAAAACAGAGAACAGAAAGATCAATATAATACCTCCTCTACCACCAGAAATCAAACATCCAAGCAACTGAATTGCCAGACAAACAGAATAAACATATTTGATATAAGGTTTCTTAAAAAAAGAGAACCTATATAGTCTATCACCATACAATACAAAACAAAGACAAATACAGAAGGCAAATGCGCTATAATAGGAAAAGGCTTGATATGTAGCTCCGCCCATACCAACATGACCAAGGACAGCCAACCCAGTTGTAAGAGTCATCAAGGTGCGGACAATTGCAACTGTAATGACAAGCATAATAATCTCAACCCATCGAGTGTATCGGCTGATACCTTTTGCTGCAATGTAATAGCCGGCAAGCAAGCATGGCAAGGAGAAGATTCCCATGTAAGAGAGGTCTTTTGTCATCTGTTCTGAAAGCTCACTGCTAATAATTCTTTCAACTAAATAGAGTATAACGAAAATGGCTGGAATCAGAACACAGAACTGCTTTATTTTTTTCTTCAGCTTGACCTTTTTCTGTAGTATATCCCAGACAATAATCGATGATGCACCAAGATTCGATAAAACGATAAATAGTGTATATATGGGAGAAGTGTCGGCTCCCTCATACTCATATCCGACAATAGCACAAAGCGAGAAAAAGAGTATGTCAGAAACAAGAGCAAAAATAACTATGAAATCTTTCATCGATATCTTCTGTGCTTACTCAAACAGGGTACTTATCCAATTGTCTATCTTATAAGAGTCAACAATCTGCCGTTGTTGCGCCGAAACCGATAGAGGAGTATTGACAAAACTGCTGATATCAGAATCCTCGCCATAAACAAATATCTGCTCGGGCGAATAGAATGAATATTTCTTGACACTTTTATTATTAGTGATGATTTTCTTTCCGCAACCTAATGCCCACATAAAACGTGCCGTAAGACCGTCCTGAATAGGTCGATTAGTATCAAGAATGATTTCCGATTCTCCAATTATCCGCCTGAAATCATCACTACTGATAGTCTGATCAGTAAACAAATCGGTCTTTAATTCTGTTAATGGCAGAACATCCTTCCTCTCTAAACGTTTGATGAATTGTTTTATATTATATACAAGTGGATTATTGACCTTGCTATGATAGATTTTGATGTAAGAGTTCCAACCACATTCCCTCGACAGTTTGTCAAATTCTTTATACATCGCATGTCTGTTCGATTCGAATGCTCCCATCCCGAAAAACTTATACTTGTTCGAATAGACCTCAGAATTAGGCACCCAGAATATCGGCAACAATTCTAATCCATATTTTTCTACATCTGCCCTATCAAAAGAAAATACCCGGTCATAGAATTTGAAGTTGTGACTGAAGTCGTAACAATTCTCTATTTTATCATAGATATAGTTCACAATCTTCACCTTCGAGTTCCGAAATCTTAATATCTCAAAAAACCGAGAACTGACAGAAAGTCCATCTACAACTATTACCCTATCAAATACAGCAGTTTTATAATCAGTATCAAATAAGGAGTCCCAATATTGGTCGAGTTTTTTTAAGAAGTAGCCTTTAGGATACTTCAGTTCCTGAACAAAATGGTTAAAAGGATTATGCTTGAATTTCTGGTCAGGAATAAATGTAACACTATGACCATCGTTTTCCAGACAAACAAGAATATCCTTATAGATATCCATATAAGAAGGAGCGACCAAAAGAACGTTCATGCTTTACTTGCCAATTATCTTATTAATTTTATCTGGATTTCCATATTCACAAGGAGAATCATATGGACGATCAGGGAAAGCTCCATATTCGAGCTTGATATCCAGATTATGCTCCTTGATAAAACTTTCTACCCGCTCTGCCAGGCTGATAGGCTCACCTTTACAGCAGTTGATTATGCCATTAATCTCGCTCTGCATTACACACGAAGAAATCAGCTGTGCCAGTTCATCTACGTTAATGAAGTCATACTTGTTCTTACCTGTTGTGAATGGGAACGTCTTCTTTCCATCTTCAGCCGCATTGAGGAGTTTACAGAAAATAGAGTTGTTCTTCTTATCATCACCAAGAATATAGTAACATCGAAGCCATTGCAATATACATTCTTTCTGCTTACAGTACTGTATCATAGAGCGACGAAGTGCATCTTTGGCAATACCATACATAGAAATAGGATTACATGGGGTATTTTCATCAATGGCACCTTCCCAATAACCCACTTCATGCATTGTTCCCATTACTGCAAGTTGCTTCAACCCGCCATCGATCATAGCTGTCAGGAATCGATAATGAGCAGACAAGTCGCCCATCTGAGTAGGTGCATTATGCACAAAACCATTACGCCATGCCATGTGCAAGCATACATCCGGTGAACCTAATAGTTCATATACATTTCCATCAGGCATATCAAACAGATTTAGCGATTTACATTCTGCACGGTCATCTACGTCCGCACAAACAAGATCACACGCTATAACTTCAGCGCCCTTATCTAGAAGAGTCTTAACAACATGACGACCAATATAGCCATTAGCTCCTGTTACCAGAACTTTCATACATTATTTACTTATAAAGTCCTTTCATTTTCATTTCCTCAATTGAGGCCTCATACTTATCCTCCTGCACCTCCTGCTTGTTCACCCATTTTGTAAACTGCTCTATACCATCTGAGAAACTCCACTTGGGTTCAAATCCAAGAATCTGACGGGCGAGCGTAATATCCGCATAGTTATGACGAATGTCACCAAGGCGATAATTCCCGCTCACCGTTATTGGCACTTCTACACCATATTTCTCACAAAGCGTATTAGCCACAGACAGCACATCCGTAGCCACACCAGTTCCTACGTTAAATACATGTCCATTAGCTTCAGGAACCTCCAATCCTAGAATGGTTGCGTCTACAACGTCTTCAATATAAACAAAATCTCGAGTCTCCTTACCATCCTCAAAAATATTGATTCCATTACCATTCTTGATACGAGTAGAGAAGATGCTGAGAATTCCTGTATATGGGTTGCTCAAAGACTGGCCTGGTCCGTACACATTCTGATAGCGATAAGAGACGGAATCAATACCAAGACTCTTGCAAACCATATGTACCAACTGACCCTGCACTTGTTTTCCAATGCCATAAACAGAAGATGGATGAATAGCACTATCTTCTGTCGTAGCAACAAGCTCTACGCGACCACCACATTTAGGGCACTTGCACTCAAAGTCTCCTTGGGACATATCTTCATCCCTACGTTCCAAAGGATAGACATCTCCACACTTCTGACAATGATATTTTCCCTCACCATAGATGGCTCGACTCTCTGCCACGATCACACGCTTTACAGAATGTTTTGTGTTGGCCAATATATCAAGCATTATTGCCGTTCCGCCAATATTAACACCTACATATTTCTCAATTTCATACATCGACTGACCAGTACCGGTTTCAGCTGCGAGATGAATAATTGCATCCTGTCCCTCTATAGCCTTCATCCAGTCTTCTCGCGAGGTCACACTTCCTGCAATGAAATTAACCTTATCTTTGATTGACCGATAAAGCGGAGATGTCTTCTCGGGATTCTCACCATGTATCTGCGTTGAGAGCGAATCTAGCACAGTAACATTATAACCTTTAGCAATTAGTTTCAAAGCGACATTTGAACCAATAAAACCAGCTCCACCTGTTATGAGTATATTATTCATATAATTAATTCAAAAAAATTCCTTTTTTGTCTGTTTTTTCCCAGATTTTTGTCTCGGGATTATATCTTTTAAGGATTCTACAAGGAGCACCTGCAGCAACGCAATAATCAGGAAGATCACAATTCACTACTGAATTTGCACCAATAGTAACATGGTTCCCAATGTGACAACCTGGCAGAATCACAACCCCATTGTATATTTTACAATCAGTACCAATTGAAACCTTCTTTACCTCTAATGGTTGTTTCTCAATCGGGATACAAATATCTTCATAAGAATGATGGATATCTGTAATTGTTACATATGCTGATATTGATGTATTCCTACCAATCTCTACAAGATTTGCACACGTTAAATGTAATCCTTGCTGAATTGTGACTCTATCTTCAATCTTGATTTGAGGAGAATAATGTATTCCTGCATAATGCTCTACACCCTCAATTCTGCAATAAGGACCAATATACACATTCTGGCCAAGCATGATGCTTCGTGCTCGAATCATTTTCATTGACATTATTCTATCGCTCAGATGATAACTTTTGAATGAAAGTTTCAAATAAGGCCATAGCAAAAGTCGCCTAGCGTAATCCAGAGGGCTTCTAAATAGTGTTTCGAATGTCATTGGAATAGAATACAAATATCGAGAAAAAAGTATATTACTCAGAATAATCGGGTATATGATATCTTGATTTATACTTCACTAGGGTTTCTTTATCTTTTTGAACTAATTCACTATCTCCGATAACAGATTTATCCATGAAATAGTGCTCATATAAATTACGCAGATATTCCTGACTTCTTCTTTCTTCCACCGGATAAAGGGATCTTTCGTGTTTAACTACATCCTCAAATGAGAACTTCGTAGCAATGATTCTTGCCGGAGATCCTACGGCAACGGCATAATCAGGAATGTCTTTTGTAACAACACTACCTGCACCAATCACGCAGCCACGCCCGATGTTAACACCTGGCAATAGAATACTTCCGGCCCCAATCCAACAATCTTCGCCTATGTGTATATCGTTTTCGGCATCACCAATATGCTCTCGGGTTGCCAACCAGAACGGAACTCCAACCTTCAATTGATGACTGCCTGGAATAATAATACAACCCGATGAAATCACCGAATATTTTTTGACAAAGAGCCGACCTTTATGAGATATGAAATTATTATGACTTTGGATAATGACAAAGTCATCAAGATATAGGTTTTTGGTTACTAACTTTGAGTTCTTTGCAACAATAACATTATTCCCAAGAGAACCGTATTGTTTTGCTAACCTATTATGTTTCCATCTTTTATAAAATGGAATAATAGGATTTAAGACTTTCTTGACTATTGGAAATATAAACATACTGCAAAAAAACTCAGTTCTTTTATTCGTTCCAAATACCAACTGCAGTGCGATTGAACAACTTATTTACCTGAATATACATTACTATTGCATAAAATAAGTTGATTGCAAACATTGAAGCCACAACGCCATAAGCACCAATATATTTCCCTAACAGAAATGATAATGGAATATGAACAATCATACCCACTACAACGATACATGTTTCGAGTTTCAGTTTTCCCATACCTACAATGAATGTTCCGTTAAGTGTCATCCAGCAATAGGCAATAACGTACAAACAAACGGAGGCAGACATCGTAAATGGAATCTCGACACGATCGCCTATCCAAACTTTATAAATTAATGGAGACAATAGCGTTACTATAATACAGCCACAGATAGATAAAAGCAGGATACGCTCCATTTTTCTTCGCATACCTTTCATCCAATCATAATCTCCACGGGTGTAAGCATCTGTATAAGCAGGCCACAAGGGTGCTGTAATCATAGAATATACCATCATGGCACAGTTGAGTAGCTTATAGGCAATATTGTAAGTGGTAACTTCTAATGGAGACGATAGATATGAAATTAGAATATTAGTACTATTATATAATACAAGTACCTGCACCTGTATGATAAAGAACTTGTATCCTAATCCAAATAAATCTTTTATATAAGAAGGTGTAAAACAAAAGATACTGGGCGCGACCAACTTAAACTTGCCCCTAAACAAAATCAGCGAAGCCACAATAGTAACAACTATTGGCATAGCCGCCAATGTGCAAGCAAGAACGACAAGTGACGGAGGGCAAGTCTTTGTAAGTATATATATCAGAAACAAAGAGATGATATTACCTATTACCGTAAATGATCCGGATAGTGCGACCTTCTGAAACGCAGCAACAACAGATACGAAAACATTCACTACCATTTGTAAGCATGCAAATGCGACGCATACATACATGGCATTGACCACCTCTTTTGAATATATAGGATCAATATTCAATAGTGATGGCCAATCGATAAAAGGTATAGCGAACTCTATTAGCAAGCACACTGGCAACATGATAAATATCATCATACCATAGGTAGTTGAGACTAGAGCCTTGCCCCTGTCCCAATCATTGTGTGCTATTGCTTCTGTCAATCGGTTCTTCAGGCCCTGAGAAAAACCGATATCCATAAAGTTCAACCATGTAAGAACTGAAGACAAGGTTAACCATACACCATAGAGTTCGGGCGATACATATCCTATGGTCAATGGGACCAAAAGGAATGATACCAAAATACCGATACCTTTTAGTGCGATAGATGCAATCACATTCTTTTTCACCGTGACCGATCTATTATTGCCTTGGGTAATCTTATTCTTCAGTTCTTTGAATGAAATCATTGTTCTATTTCTGAACTATTTTGTGTTACCTTGATTAGATATGGTATACACCTTCAAGTGGGCAAATATTGAAGCAGTCGAGGATTACCTTACCCTTCAGTTTGTCCCAGTTCTGCTTGATATGATCATGCTTTACCATGATGACTACCATGTCAATACCAGAAAGGAACTCATCGAAGTTCTCAAACTGATTCTCTGCTATCTTGTTATTCTCAAGGAATGGATCATAACACTTCAGAGGACGTGCCAGATGACGTTCCTGAAGTTCAAGCATCTGAAGAGTTGGCGACTCTCGATAGTCATCAACATTCTCCTTATATGTAAGACCATAGAGGCCTACCTTCCGATTATCACTGATGCCATTCTCCTTCATAATCTCATGTATGCGATTGAGGACGAACTCTGGCTGTGAATCATTGGTCTTCATAGATTCATCAATAACCTTGGCAAGGCGTGGGTAGTCACCAACGAGGAACCAAGGATCAACAGAGATGCAATGACCGCCTACACCAGGTCCTGGCTGCAGGATATTGACACGTGGATGCATATTACAGATACGAATAATCTCATAGACATCCATGTTGTCGTGACGGCAGATACGTGAAAGCTCATTAGCAAAGGCTATGTTGACGGCACGGAAGGTATTCTCAACAACCTTGGTCATCTCGGCCGAACGAATATCGGTAACTACAATTTCACCCTGACAGAAGCTAGCATAATACTGCTTTACCTTCTCACCTATCACCTTGCTGTCGGCACCGATAGTGCGATTATTGTGGAGAAGTTCATAGACCATATTGCCTGGGATGATACGTTCTGGGGCATGTACCAGATTGATATCCTCTCCGATCTTAAATCCATTTGCCTCAACAACAGGTCGAACAAAGTTATCCATAGTGCCAGGGCTGACTGTTGACTCAACAACTACAGTTGCTCCCTTTGGACAAACTTTCATGACTTCCTTGATGGCAGCAACGACATAGCATGCATCAACCTTCTTTGAAAATTTGTCGTATGGAGTAGGAACAGATACAATATACATATCAGTCTTCTGATACTCAGTCGTAAACTTGATGCCAGCCTTAACTGCATCCTGGAATAGTTCGTCAAGACCAGCTTCCTTGAAAGTAGTATGTCCAGCGTTGAGTGTTTCAACAAGTTTCTTATTATAATCTGTACCTACGACTTCTACTCCATGTGAGGCCATCATCAAAGCTGTAGGAAGTCCAATATAGCCTAAGCCAATTACATTAATCATAATTAAATTTGATATTTTCGGTTTTTACTTTTTTACTATTTATACTTCATAACGATCAGTCTGCTTACCGGCCAATACATCACCAATTCTACGACATGCCTGACCATCACCATAAGGATTGACTGCATGAGACATCTTGGCATAAGCTTCAGGATCATCAAGAAGTGTAGAGACCTCACTTACGATCTTATCATAATCTGTTCCTACCAAATGTACTGTACCAGAACTGAGTGCTTCTGGACGCTCTGTTGTATCTCGCATTACAAGGACTGGTTTTCCAAGACCAGGAGCCTCTTCCTGAATACCTCCCGAGTCTGTTAAAACGATATTTGCCTTATTCATCAGGTAAACAAACTCCAGATACTGCAATGGTTCGATAAAGAAGAAGTTTGGACGAGTCAAATCCTCGCCAAAGACCTCATGAATAGGCTTACGAACGTTCGGATTAAGATGCATCGGATAAACGAAATCCACATCGGTATATTTCTCTGACAAATCTTTCATCGCAGTAACCATACGGATAAAACCATCGCCAAAGTTCTCACGACGGTGACCCGTAATCAGTACCAATTTCTTCCCATTTGAAAGACGTGTTACATCATAGCCAGCCTCGGCAAGAATCTTATCCTGCTCGGCAACAAGTTCTGAATCTTTCTGCAGCTTTGCAACAACCATATGAAGGGCATCTATAACCGTATTACCAGTAACATAGATATTACCCAAAGCATTCTCAGACTGCAGATTACGCTCAGAAAGAGGTGTCGGTGAGAAATTATAAGTTGCAATACGACCTGTAACCTGACGGTTCATTTCTTCAGGCCATGGGCTATAGATATTATGAGTACGGAGACCCGCCTCAACATGTCCGACAGGAATCTGAGCATAGAATGCAGCTAGTGCAGCAGCCGTAGAAGTAGTGGTATCGCCATGCACCAATACGACATCAGGACGACATACCTTAAAAACGTCACGCATACCCGTGAGAACACGAGCAGTCACATCTGTAAGGTCCTGGCCCTGCTTCATGATATTCAAATCATAATCTGGTGAGACCTCAAAGATTTTAAGAACCTGATCGAGCATTTCGCGATGCTGACCTGTCACACACACGATGGTCTCAAATTCATCGTTACGCTTCTGGAGCTCCTTTACCAATGGGCACATTTTAATTGCCTCTGGTCGGGTTCCAAACACAAGCATTACCTTAACCATAAACTTATTGATACTATTCCTAAGATTACTTGGCGATATTCACAATTCCATTCAATTCGTTCTGAATGTACACGAGACTTGCTATCTTTTCCTTGGTTTCTTCGAGATTCAGACGGCGTGTATTGTCCGAATTAAATTCAGTCAGCTCGCATCGCTTTGAGTCGCCTTCTACAAAGTATTTGTCATAATTAAGTGTACGATTGTCTGCAGGCACACGGTAGAAGTTGCCCAAATCTTCGGCCTTCGAACATTCTTCGTTTGTGAGAAGTGTCTCATACATCTTCTCTCCATGACGAATTCCGATAACCTTGATATCCTCTTTCTTTCCACCGAACAATTCACAAACGGCTTCTGCTTGGGTCTGAATGGTACATGCTGGAGCTTTCTGAACCAGGATATCGCCATTCTGACCATGCTCAAAAGCAAAAAGGACAAGATCTACAGCTTCATCCAAAGACATGATGAATCGGGTCATCTTTGGTTCTGTAAGCGTGATAGGATTACCTTTGCGAATCTGGTCAATCCACAGAGGGATAACAGAACCTCGAGAACACATCACATTTCCGTAGCGAGTACAACAGATTTTGGTACTTCCGGAATAACGGGACTTAGCAACGGCAATCTTCTCTTCGATAGCCTTAGTGATACCCATCGCATTGATAGGATAGGCAGCCTTATCAGTAGAAAGGCAAATAACTGCTCCGACTTTAGCCTCTATAGCCGCAGTAAGGACATTGTCCGTTCCAATCACATTAGTCTTTACAGCCTCCATTGGGAAAAACTCACATGATGGAACTTGCTTGAGAGCTGCAGCATGGAAGATATAATCAACACCTGGCATGGCATTGCGGCAAGACTGAAGATCACGCACATCTCCGATGAAGAACTTGATTTTGTGAGCTACATCAGGGCATTTAACCTGATACTCATGACGCATATCATCCTGCTTCTTTTCGTCACGAGAAAAGATGCGAATCTCTCCTATATCAGTACGGAGAAAACGATTGAGAACTGCATTTCCAAATGAACCGGTTCCACCGGTAATCATCAGGACTTTGTCTTTGAAGATTGACATTTTATAAGGAATTATTAATTATTAACTACAGGGTCAAAAAAGGTGTCAGGATGGGCAGGATCAAAGATTTCGTTACAATACATCACTGTAACTAGATCCTGGGTGTCTGACAAGTTAATTATATTATGTGTATAGCCTGGGAGCATTATTACAGACTGAATCTTATCTCCTGTGACTTCATAATCCAAGACTTCATCTGTTCCTTCCTTGCGTAGTTGAATGAGCCCATGACCTGAGACAACAATAAACTGTTCCCACTTGGTATGGTGCCAATGCTGGCCCTTGGTGATGCCAGGCTTCGAAATGTTGATACTGACTTGACCACACTTCAATGTATGAACTAATTCTGTGAAGGAGCCGCGTGCATCGACATTCATTTTCAAATCAAAGATGGCTTTCTCTTTAGGCAAATAGGATAGGAAGGTACTATAGAGCCGCTTCGCAAAAGAATCAGCTGGAATCTCCGGAATCATAAGCGTACGCGGCATCTCTTCAAACTTATGAAGCAAATCGACAATCTCTCCTAGCGTAGCCTTATGCGTTACAGGGCAATAACAATAACGACCGTCTGTCTTTGGTATTACCTCTAGTCCTTCAAATTCACAATGATGTTCCTGTCCCTTAAGTGCAAGAATCATCTCCTCTACAAGATCGTCAATATAAAGCAGTTCTAGTTCTACAGAAGGATCGTTGACCGTTATAGGCAAATCATTGGCAATATTATTACAGAAGGTAGCAACTGCACTATTGTAGTTCGGTCGACACCACTTGCCATAAAGATTTGGGAATCTATATACAAGCATCCTGGCACCCACCTCCTGACCATAGGCCAAGAAAAGATCCTCTCCGGCTTTCTTGCTGCGTCCATATTCACTGTTTCCAAAACGGCCTGTCAGAGATGCCTGTGCAGAAGAAGAAAGCATTACAGGGCATGTATTCTTATTTTTCTTAAGCGACTCAAGCAATGTGCTTGCAAATCCGAAATTACCAGTCATAAACTCCTCGGAGTTTTGAGGACGATTGACACCTGCAAGATTGAAAACGAAGCCTGCCCTCTGGCAGTATTCATCAAGATCTTCTGGCTTAGAGTCAATATCATATTCCATTACCTCCTCAATGACCAGGTCTCCGTAGCACTTTGCTTTTCCGTCCTTAATATTCTTAAGCTGTACACAAAGATTCTTTCCGACAAAACCTTTAGCACCTGTAACTAATATCTTCATGCTTTATTAAAATTTGCGCCAGACCATCTTGTTGACAATACCGACGTATGACTGAATGATCTTGACAACTTTTGTTGATACATTCTCCTCTACATAATCCGGCACTGGAATACCATGATGACCGTCCTTACAGAGAGCAACTGCAGTATCTACAGCCTGCAAAAGACTATGCTCATCAATGCCAGCAATGATGAAGTCGGCTTTGTCAATCGCCTCAGGTCGTTCGGTTGAAGTACGAATGCAGATAGCAGGGAATGGGTGACCAACACTGGTAAAGAAAGATGACTCTTCTGGTAGAGTACCTGAATCGGAAACAACTGCAAATGCATTCATCTGCAAACAATTGTAATCATGGAAACCTAGCGGTTCCTGCTGGTTGACACGCGCATCAAGCTTAAAACCAGAAGCTGCAAGACGATTACGGGAACGAGGATGACAGCTATAAAGGATTGGCATGTCATACTTTTCTGCCATCTTGTTGATTGCGTTAAACAATGACAGGAAATTCTTCTCGGTATCAATGTTCTCTTCTCTATGTGCAGAGAGCAAAATATACTTTCCCTTCTCCAGACCAAGACGCTGATGCACATCACTAGCCTCTATTTCTGCCAGATTGTTATGCAGAACCTCTGCCATCGGAGAACCCGTCACATAAGTACGTTCTTTAGGAAGGCCACAATCTGCCAGATAACGACGAGCATGCTCAGAATATGCCATATTGACATCTGAAATGATGTCAACGATGCGACGATTTGTTTCCTCAGGAAGACACTCATCCTTGCATCGATTACCTGCTTCCATGTGAAAAATTGGAATATGAAGGCGTTTTGCTCCAATGACTGAAAGACAACTATTCGTATCACCAAGAACCAAAACTGCATCAGGTTTCGTAGCAGCAAAAAGTTTATAAGAACAATTTATAATATTACCACATGTAGCGCCAAGATCATCTCCTACAGCATCCATATAAACCTCAGGATCTGCAAGTTTTAGGTCTCTAAAGAAAACTCCATTCAAATTGTAATCATAGTTCTGACCTGTATGCGCCAAAATAACATCAAAGTACTGTCGGCACTTATTGATCACTGCAGCCAGACGAATAATCTCTGGGCGTGTACCTACGACGATGATGAGTTTCAGTTTACCATTATTCTGGAAATGAATATCAGAATAATCAATTTTTGGAGTTTTTTCCATATTTTAGAATAATTATAAAATCAATACTAATGTCTAGGAAGATGTTGACCTTTCTAGTTAATCATTGACGTAGAGATTAACATTGAAGTCAAATGGAGAGTCAAAATCCTTGAGAAGTTCATGCTTGGTATCCTTCTCGCTAAGGATAGCTTTGTCAGTAGGAATCTTCCAATCGATACCGAGTGAATCATCTAATATAGAGATGCCTCCGTCTGCCTGAGGAGCATAAAAATTGTCACACTTATACTGAAAGATTGCAGTTTCGCTCAGGACTGCGAAGCCATGAGCAAATCCTCGGGGAACAAAGAACTGCCTATGATTATCCTCTGTCAGCTCTACAGCCACGTGCTGACCGTATGTAGGAGATCCCTTACGGATATCTACTGCAACATCAAGAACAGCACCCTTGACACAGCGGACTAACTTGCTCTGTGCAAATGGTGGACGCTGGAAATGAAGGCCTCGCATCACGCCATAAGAAGACATAGATTCATTATCCTGAACAAAATTGATCTTGCGGACCTTTTCCTCAAACTCTCTTTGTGAAAATGACTCAAAAAAATAGCCACGAGTATCTTTAAATACCTTTGGTTCTATGATTACTACGCCTTCAATAGCTGTTTTAATTACTTCCATACATTCTAACTATAATGAGTAACTTGATGTAGTTCAGGATTACCACTTCTTCTGATGTCTTGCACGCAATTGCAGCCAACTCTCAGGTCCGGCCTCGCTCTTCTTGCCCGTCACCGTCTTGCCGAGCTTGCGCTGGAAGAAGCGCCAGAGGGTACTGTCACAAGCATATCCGCAGGCCTTGGCAACATCGTCGAGTTTGGCATTAGGATGAGCCTTGCGATACGACTCAATCTGATGGATGCGGTAGCTATGAATCGCATCAATCAATCGCATGCCGAGTTCGAGCTGGACGGCATAGGCCAGTTTGCGAGCATCTACGGCGAGATACTCGGCCAGTTCCTTGCTCTCGATGCACTTGGTGCAGTAAAGCGCATCTGCCACCGCATTGATGAGTGGCGACGCAGTATAAGTCTCCGGCTGGTCGGGGACATAACCCAAAACCTGCTCGAGAGTAGCAACTGGAAGAAAAGGTTTAGATTCTTTCATATTGATTTTAACACCAGGGACGTGGTGTTGGTATTTTTGACTGTTGGGTTTAACACTACGGACGCGGTGTTGATTTCCTGCTTGCCGGATTTTAACACTACATCCCTAGTGTTAAATTTCGCGATCTCGGATTTTAACACCGCGGACGTGGTGTTAAACCTATTGCAGCATTATTCTAACACTGCGGACGTAGTGTTAATATTTTTATTTTACGAAGCCTTCTCAAGGTACTCGGCGAGGTTGGTGCAAAAGGCACAGCTACGCTACAGCCCGCCACACGGAAGGTTGCACTAAAAACCGCATATAGATAATTATGCGCGACAAATATAAAAATTTATTTTTACATTAGCACTATATTGGCGAAAAAATGCCCTAAAAAATAGAAAGAATGTGCTTTTTTTGTCATTTTTGTTTTCTATTGCAGTCAAAAACGGGTCACTAAAATGAGTAAATGATATACTAGAATAATAAAAAACTTGGTCATGGTCGTTATGGTATCCGAATGCATAACGACCATGAGAAGAAAGTTTATCGCAAGGCCTACTTATCTTTGTCGAGCGCCTCGTATTTGCTATGCTGACTCTTATACTCCGGCACAATCTCTTTCATCTTGCCAACGATTGCCATGTCATCGTAGGTGAAAGAGAGTTCATAGAGTTCTTTCTCATTCTGCAAAGCCTGTTCGTATGAATACTCACGAACTGAGGCAACCTTGATCTTAGGATGAACGGTAGGAATGGTCTGCTCAGCATCGTTCAGAACTTCCTCAAAGAGCTTTTCTCCGTCACGCAATCCCGTATATTGAATCTCTACATTCTTAGCACCTGAAAGATCAATCATACGCTGCGCCAAGTCTGCAATGCGGACAGGTTTACCCATATCAAAGACAAAAATCTCTCCACCATGACCCATAGTACCTGCCTCGAGCACAAGCTGACAGGCCTCTGGGATAAGCATGAAGAAGCGAATAATATCGGGATGAGTAACGGTAACAGGTCCACCTTGTTTGATCTGCTCCTTAAAGATCGGGATCACGGATCCATTGCTGCCAAGTACATTACCAAAGCGAGTAGTGATAAACTGCGTTGCACCGGCATCCTTATTAGCTAAATACTGATTCAGACTCTGGCAATAAATTTCACAAATACGCTTGGAACAGCCCATGACATTGGTAGGATTAACAGCCTTGTCGGTGCTAATCATTACGAATTTACGTGTACCATACTTGACTGCCAGATCTGCGATGACACGCGTGCCATACACGTTGTTCTGAATAGCCATGGCAGGATTGTCCTCCATCATTGGCACATGCTTGTAAGCTGCGGCATGGAAGACGTACTCGGGCTTATACTGTGAGAAAATCTGCTCCATGTGAGTTGCATTGCAAATGCTGCTAACAATAGTCTCACACGGGATGAACGGATAGCTGCGTGACATGAAAAGACGAATATCGTGCATCGGAGTCTCAGCCTGATCAATAAGGACGAGACGCGCAGGATGAAAAGGAGCAATCTGCCGAACCATCTCAGAGCCAATGCTGCCAGCAGCGCCAGTGATGAGAATGACTTTCTCCCGGAGCATCTCGCCAATAGCATTCAGATCTACCTGAATCTTGTCGCGAGGCAAGAGATCCTCGATATCAACTTCCTGAAGCAACTCATGCGAAAGAGTCGACTTACCATCCCACTTCTCAGCCTCAGGCATCATCATAATCTTGACGCCTGCACGAGTCAGTTCCTCAACCAGTTCCTGATTCTCTCGGAAACTATCGACACGGAGAGGACTGACAAAAAGTACATTGGCCTCAAGTGCCTGCATCCGCTCTACCAAGCCTGTTTGGGCTCGATAGACAGGAGCTCCCATCAAATAATGCTCTGCAAAACTGGGGTCATCGGTCACAAAGCCTTTGACCAGATACTGTTGCGGATGAGCATTGCGCATAGACAAAAAGAGCGAGACACCTCCCTCTCTGACACCATAAATGAAGACCTTAGTCAAGTTCTGATTACGATAGGCGAAGTCAAAGATATAACGAATAAGGATGCGAAATGCCCACTGAGCCAACATAGCAATAATAACCATGATGGCACGCTGCTCCATTGTGATATGATAGAAAAAAACAGGATTCTGATATTGCTCTGTAGTCCAGCTAACTGCCAATGTAAGAACGGCTCCCATCACAAGAGCAGCACTGATGCGCAAAAGATCAGAAAAGGAAACAAAGCGGATAATGCCACTATACGTATGAAAACAGCGCATGCCGATCAAGAAGAACGGCATCATGCTGATCATTGTGTAGAAAATAGGCCAGAAATTGGTGACCAAAAGGATGGCATTGTCTGTAAGATAAACAGACAATACTCCAGCACCAATAAGGATTAGGCAGTCGAAGAGCAGCACAGACCAATAAGGAAGAGCCGCACTCGACAAATACCATTGTGAGATTCGTGAGTACATAAGGTTAATATTGTGTGGAAGGACTTACTCAACAGTCACCGACTTAGCCAGATTTCGTGGCTGATCGACATTGAGTCCCTTGCTCACTGCTACGTGATAAGAAAGCAGCTGGAGAGGGATGACGGAGAGTAATGGGGTGAGGCAAGAGAGGGTCTCTGGGACCTCAACGTATTCATCGACCATCTGCTTGACGGTCTCATCGCCCTCGTTGATAATGGCGAGGATGCGACCCTTGCGCGAAATGACCTCCTGCAAGTTAGAGATTACCTTCTGATAACGACGGTGATGGTTGGTCAGGAAGACGACTGGCATCTGGTCGTCGATCAGAGCGATAGGACCATGCTTCATCTCTGCAGCAGGATAGCCTTCGGCATGAATATAGCTGATTTCCTTGAGTTTGAGCGCACCTTCAAGGGCGACTGGATAATTGTATCCACGACCCAGATAAAGGATGTTACGAGCGTAAGTGAGCGTCTGTGCGATCTTCTGGATCTTATCGTTCTGCTTCAGTACGACTTCGATCTTCTCTGGGATGCGCTGAAGCTCCTGGATGGTCTCTTCATATTCGTCCTGTGTGACAGTACCCTTGGCCATACCAAGAGCCAGAGCGATGAGTGTAAGGACAACAACCTGACCTGTGAAGGCCTTGGTAGAAGCCACACCGATCTCAGGACCTACATGAATATAGGTACCCGTATGCGACTCGCGCGCGATAGAGCTACCTACGCCATTGACAATACCGAAGACGAGCGCGCCCTGTTCCTTGGCAATCTGGATGGCTGCTAAGGTATCGGCGGTTTCACCTGACTGAGAGATTGGAATGATGACGTCATCCGGTTCAATGACTGGCTCAGAATAACGGAACTCGCTGGCATAGGCGACCTCTACTGGGATGCGACAGAAATGCTCGAGCAATTGCTTTCCGATAAGTCCGGCGTGCCATGAAGTTCCACAAGAGACGATGACGATGCGACGAGCACGGAGCAACTGACGGCGGTTGTTTGTAACTGCCGAGAGAACTACCTGCGGTCCCTGACCGTATGGCGACTCAACGATGCGGCCTCGCATACAGTCTTTCAGAACGTTTGGCTGATCGAAAATTTCCTTAAGCATGAAGTGAGGATAACCCTCATGATCGAGCATGCTGAGGTCAAGATCAACTTCGGTAACAGCGTGCTCCGAAACCTCTCCCTTGAGAGTTAACACCTTGACTTCCTGACCACATTTCACTTCTGCCACCTCCTCATCGTTAAGGTAGATGATGCTCTTAGTATACTCGGCGATAGGACTGGCATCTGAGGCGATGAAATACTCGCTCTGCTCCTCTCCTATGCCAATGGCCAACGGACTACTCTTACGTGCACAAACCAAAGTATCTGGACAACGCTTGTCGATAACTGCAATGGCATAAGCGCCGATGACCATTCGAAGCGCGTGACGGACAGATTCCAGCAGATCGGTCTTACGAAGCTCCATGGTATACTCGATGAGCTGCACCAGGACTTCGGTATCGGTCTCTGACTGGAACTTATAGCCACGCTTCTCCAACTGCTTGCGAAGGGAAGAATAGTTCTCTATGATGCCATTATGTACCAAAGTGATATTGCCACTCTGTGAGAGATGTGGATGTGCATTAATCTCAGAAGGAGCACCATGAGTAGCCCAACGGGTATGAGCGATACCCAGCTGAGCACCAGGAGTCACATCTTTACCCAAAGCGTTGGCAACGACTTTTTCCAAGTCCAAAACCTTGCCTTTGGCCTTATAAATGTTGAGTGTATTATTGTCTGGAGAGATAAGTGCACAACCTGCGCTATCGTAACCACGATATTCAAGTCGGTGAAGTCCCTTGATCAGGATAGGATAAGCCTGACGGGTGCCAATGTAGCCAACAATGCCGCACATAATTCAGTTAGGAGTTAGGAGTTAGGAGTTAGGAATTATCCACGTCCGCTCCGAATTCATTTAAATATAATATCGGTGCAAATATAAGGATTTCTCCACAAAAAACCAAATCAAAAGGATATTTTATAAAAAAAACAAAAAAAATCCAGCCATCATTTATTAAAATGACAGCTGGAAACATATTTTAGGACGCTCATTACTACCTCTTAGGGTCTCACTAGTCAAAACTAGACAAGCCTTGAGAGACTGTAAGGAAGGTCAATTAGTTGTTCTCAGGACGGAGCTTGCGAACGGTGACAGCAGTCTGCCACATCTCTGACTCGCGGAGAGCCTTGAGCTCTGCCTCGAGACCCTGACGGTAGTCTGGCTTAGAGTTAGCGTCGATAGAGATCTGAGCCTCGTTACCGGTCTTTACAGAGTTGTAGAGCTTCTCAACAACTGGCTTGCAAGCGTCATGGAATGGGCCCATCCAGTCGAGTGCACCACGCTGTGCGGTGGTTGAGCAGTTAGCATACATCCAGTCCATACCGTTCTTTGCGAAGAGTGGCATGAGCGACTGAGTGAGCTCCTCAACGGTCTCGTTGAATGCCTCTGATGGAGAGTGACCATTCTCACGAAGTACCTCGTACTGAGCGAGGAGAAGACCCTGAATAGCGCCCATGAGTGAGCCACGCTCGCCGGTGAGGTCAGAAGTAGCCTCGCGCTGGAAGGTAGTCTCGAACATGTAACCTGAACCGATACCGATGCCGAGAGCGAGGGTACGATCCATTGCCTTACCAGTAGCATCCTGGTAAACAGCGTATGAAGAGTTGAGGCCACGACCCTCGAGGAACATGGTACGGAGTGAGGTACCAGAACCCTTAGGAGCAACCATGATTACATCATAATCCTTGCCAGGAACAACGCCAGTGCGATCGTTCCAGGTGATAGCGAAGCCGTGCGAGAAGTAGAGAGCCTTACCTGGGGTGAGGTACTGCTTCAAGGTTGGCCATACGCTCATTACTGCTGCGTCAGAGAGCAAGCACATGATGATGGTAGCCTTCTGAGCTGCCTCCTCGATAGAGAAAAGGGTCTGACCTGGAATCCAACCGTCAGAAACTGCCTTCTCGTAGGTCTTACCTGCACGCTGGCCAACGATTACGTTGAAACCATTGTCACGAAGGTTCAATGACTGACCAGGGCCCTGTACACCATAACCGATAACTGCGATGGTCTCATCCTTGAGGATCTCACGAGCCTTCTCAAGTGGGAACTCCTCACGCATTACGACGTTCTCAATAACGCCACCAAAGTTTAACTGTGCCATAATAATAATTAATAATGTATAATTAAAAATGAATAATTGTTTGCAAAAACAAAAGATTAGCATTCCTCGTCATTAATACCTTCTTCGAGGAAGCTGAACTGAGCGTTCTCCTGCTCCTTGAGGAACTCAGAGACACGCTCCACCTTGTCGCGAGTAATTGCAACTACACCGCTTCGGGTGTACTGCAGCACACACTTGAATCGTGCAAGCTTCTTGTAAAGATCATCAACGGCTGCAGGCTTCACGCAGAGCTGCATGGTGGTGTAGGTTTCGTTGATCTCAAGGATCTTAGCGCCTGAGTGACGGACGAAACGTGAGATCTCTGGGTTCGCCATCACAATAGGGGTAGATACCTTGAAGATAGCCACTTCACTCACAAAGATCTCCTCCTCGACATAGAAATTAGCCTTGATGACATCCACCTTACGCTCGATCTGCTTGACGAGTTTCTTGGCCTGAGCCTCGTCGGTAATGACTGTAACCGTGTACTTGTGGACGTTAGGGATGCCCGAAGGAGACACGTTGAGACTCTCGATGTTGACCTGATTACGAGTGAATACCGCAGTAACGAGGTTCAGGACACCGACTACGTTCTCTGAATAGATAAGTATTGTATAAAGTTTCTTCTCCATTAGTTCGCCTCCTTCTCTAACATCATATCATCGACCGAAGCACCTGGTGCGGTCATTGGCATCACATCGTCCTCCTCCATGATGATGGTCTCGAGGAAGAATGGTCCGTCGGTGTTCAACGCTTGCAGGATTGCTGCTGGCAAGTCCTTACGATCCTTCACCTTGAGGTATGGGATCTTATAAGCTGAACAGATCTCCTCATAATTCGGATTGAGCATGTGGGTGAATGCATAACGCTTCTGGAAGAACATATTCTGCCACTGGCGCACGTTACCGAGGAAGTTATTGTTCATCAGGACAATCTTCACTGGGCAATGATACTCCATGATGGTACCCAACTCCTGAATGGTCATCTGCAGACCACCATCGCCCATGAATGCGAAGACCGGACGCTGCTTCTCTCCGAAGGTAGCACCGATAGCGGCTGGCAGGCCGAAGCCCATAGTGCCGAGACCACCGCTGGTGATGATCGAACGAGGAGTGTTGTACTTCGAATAACGGGTCGAGAACAACTGATTCTGACCTACGTCAGTTACCGTCACGCCCATGCCTTGAGTTGCCTCAGCCACAGCATTCGCCACCTCTCCCATCAGCAATGGGCCTTCGGTTGGATGCAAAGCCTTCTTGACCACCTTCTCCTGCTCCTTCTCGCGGAGTGGCTGGAAGCTCTCAATCCATTCGGTATGATCAGCCTCGTTGACCATTGCGGTCAACATTGGCAAAGACTCCTTACAGTCAGCTACGATAGCCACATCTACCTGGACGTTCTTGTTGATCTCAGCATGGTCAATGTCAAGATGAATCACCTTAGCCTGCTTCAGATAAGTAGCCAGATTACCGGTCACACGATCAGAGAATCGCATACCGATGGCAATCACTACGTCAGCCTCCTGCTGCTTGATGTTAGGCGCATAGTTGCCGTGCATTCCGAGCATACCCATGTTCAATGGATGGTTCGAAGCAAGTGCCGAAAGGCCCAACATGGTGCGACCAGCAGGAATGTTAGCCTTCTCAAGGAAAGCCTTCAACTCTTCATGAGCGCCAGCGAGCTCTACACCCTGACCTACGAGTGCCAATGGCTTCTTAGCACCATTGATCAATGCCGCAGCAGCTTCAAGCTTCTCCTGCTTTGGACGTGGACTTGGGATATACGAACGTACAAAGTTTACTGTCTCAGGTACATATTCACACTTAGTTACCTGTGCATTCTTTGGGAAATCGAGGACTACAGGACCTGGGCGACCCGACTGAGCCAGGTAGTAAGCCTTACTTACCGCCCATGCAATATCCTCTGGTCGACGAATCTGATATACCCACTTACAGATAGGCTGAGCCACGGTAATCAAGTCGAGCTCCTGGAAAGCATCCGTACCCAGTACACCCACACCGACCTGACCGGCAATAACGACTACAGGAGTCGAGTCGATCATGGCATCAGCAATGCCGGTGAGTGTATTAGCCACACCAGGGCCACTGGTCACAATAACCGTACCCACCTTGCCACTGACACGAGCATAACCCTGTGCAGCATGCACAGCACCTTGCTCGTGACGAACCAAGATGTGATCAAACGCTTTCTTTTCGCCTCGTGTATAGTCATAGAGCGCGTCATAGACTGGCATGATACTACCTCCAGGATAACCGAAGATAGTCTCAATGCCCTGAGCCTTGAGCGACTCCATCAATATTTCAGAACCTGTGATTGCAGCCATTAGTCGATGATTCTTACGCCTCCCTTGTCGGCTGATGAAACTGATTGTGCATAAGCGCGGAGAGCCTTTGAGACAACGCGATTACGCTTCAATGGCTGCTGAGGACGAGCTGCGAGCTCCTCATCGGTCAACTTCACATTGATTGAACGTGAAGGAATGTCGATGACGATGATGTCGCCGTCCTTGATCTTGCCGATGTTGCCACCCGATGCAGCCTCAGGAGAGATATGTCCGATGCTCAAACCAGATGTACCACCTGAGAAGCGGCCATCGGTGATGAGTGCACACTCCTTGCCCATGTGCATTGACTTAATATATGAGGTAGGGTAAAGCATCTCCTGCATACCAGGACCACCCTTAGGGCCCTCGTGAGTGATGACTACGCAATCGCCCTTCTTGACCTTACCGCCGAGGATACCCTCACAAGCATCTTCCTGTGAATCGAAGACCACAGCAGGACCCTCGAAGTGCCAGAGCTCAGGAGCAACACCTGCGGTCTTGACTACGCAACCATCCTGTGCAATGTTGCCGAAGAGAACTGCCATGCCACCATCCTTGGTGTAAGCATGCTCGATGTCGCGGATACAGCCATTCTCACGGTCGGTATCAAGACTCTCCCACTGGGTGTCCTGTGAACCCATCTTGGTAGAGAACTTACCAGCTGGTGCTGAGTGATAGATGCGCGAGGCCTCAGGATCAATGGTCTCGCCAGTGATGCTATACTTCTTGATGTCCTCACCAAGAGTAGTACCATTGACACGCTTGCAAGTGAGGTCAAGGAGATCACCCTTAGCCAACTCACCCATGATACCGAGGATACCACCTGCGCGATTCTCCTCCTGAATAGAATACTTCTGCCAGTTTGGTGCCAGCTTACAGAGGAATGGAACCTTGCGCGAAAGTGCATCGATATCGGTCATCTTGAAATCGACCTCAGCCTCCTGCGCTACTGCGAGCAAGTGGAGGACAGTATTAGTAGAAGCACCCATGGCTATATCAAGCGTCATAGCGTTGAGGAAAGCCTGACGGGTAGCGATGCTGCGTGGCAATACGCTGTCGTCACCCTCCTCATAATACTTGAATGCATTCTTGACGATCTGTGCAGCCGCATCCTTGAAGAGCTGGATGCGGTTCACATGAGTAGCGAGGATCGATCCGTTGCCTGGCAGTGACATACCCAGAGCCTCGGTCAGCGAGTTCATAGAGTTAGCGGTAAACATACCCGAGCAAGCACCACAACCAGGACAAGCGCAGTTCTCAACCTCTGCGAGTTCCTCATCGCTAACGGTTGGATCGCCGCCCTTGATCATAGCAGTAATCAGGTCAGCGTTCTCGCCTTTATACTTACCAGCCTCCATAGGGCCACCCGACACGAAAACGGTAGGGATGTTCAGGCGCATCGAAGCCATGAGCATACCCGGGGTCACCTTATCGCAGTTTGAGATACAGATCATAGCGTCAGCCTTGTGTGCATTGACCATATACTCTACCGAGTCAGCAATCACATCGCGTGAAGGCAAAGAGTAAAGCATACCGTCATGACCCATGGCAATACCATCATCAACGGCGATGGTATTAAACTCAGCAGCATAGCATCCCATCTTCTCGATCTCAGCCTTGACAATCTGGCCGATCTCGTGAAGGTGTGTATGACCTGGAACAAACTGGGTGAATGAGTTGACAATGGCAATGATTGGCTTGCCGAACTGTTCGCGCTTCATTCCGTTAGCTACCCACAGGGCGCGAGCACCTGCCATGCGACGACCCTCGGTGGTCTGAGCGCTTCTGAGCTGAATCTTCATATAAGTGGATTATTCTATTTGTTTATACCTTATTTCCTTCGCGAACCTTATTAATAAAATAAGCAGTTTCTATATATTTTACTAAAGTAATAACGCGAAATGTCTTGCAAAGGTATACAAAATATTAATACACGAAACAAAAAAAGAGCAAAAAAATCATTTTTTTGCCCTTTTTTTATCAAAACTTTATGAAAAGCGTATATTTACTTTTCATTTCACTGCTTTGAACGACATATCGAGTCCCTTAACCGAATGTGTCAATGCGCCGAAGCTGATGAAGTCAACGCCTGCCTGAGCGTAAGGAAGCATCGTATCGAAAGTAATACCGCCCGAAGACTCTGTCTCTGGTCGACGGATGCCACGCTCTGCTGCATAGTCAGCTACGACCTTGACGGCCTTAGCTGTATCTGCTGGAGTAAAGTTGTCGAACATAATACGGTCAACGCCCTCTGCCAAAGCCTGGTTGAGCTCGTCGAAGTTACGAACCTCGACCTCAATGCGAAGGTTCTTGCCCTTCTGGCAGCAATAGGTCTTAGCTCGGGTAACGGCATTGTGGATACCACCAGCGAAGTCGACATGGTTGTCCTTGAGCAGGATCATATCGAAGAGACCAATGCGGTGATTGCAGCCACCACCAATCTTAACAGCCTGCTTCTCAAGGATTCGCATACCTGGAGTAGTCTTACGGGTATCAAGCACGCGAGTGCCAGTTCCCTCCAAAGCCTTGACGTACTTAGCGGTCATCGTTGCAATGCCACTCATTCGCTGCATGATGTTGAGCATCAGGCGCTCGGTCTGAAGCAACGACTGCTCCTTGCCGGTTACGACGAATGCCACATCGCCTGGCTTGACATGTGCGCCATCCTCAATGAAGACCTCCATCTGCAACTCAGGGTCGAAAGCTGCGAACACCTTCTTGGCAATCTCCACACCTGCGAGGATACCCTCCTCCTTAACGATAAGTCGCTGTTTGCCAATAGCATCAGCAGGAATACAGCAAAGGGTGGTATGATCACCGTCACCAATATCTTCAGCGAAACTGAGCTTGATAAGCTCTTCGATAAGTTCGTTTACAATCTTCTCGTCCATAAAAGCCCCCATCCCCGGCCCTTCCCCCTGAAGCGGGGAAGGGAGTATTATGTATTGCGAGCCGCAGGGGTATCGCGGTATATTATAATTGTTTGATAATTCTAACCACTCCCCTCCCCGCTTCAGGGGGAGGGGTAAGGGGGTAGGGGCTAAGTTAATGGTGTCCCTTCTTTCTGTTCACGCACCAGCGCCTCCTTATTAGCCACAGGGTTGCTATACATAGTCAGGAGCATCTGCCAGAGGAATTCCTCGTCTTTGTTAGGGATATCGATCTTGGCCAGCTGCCCGTTGAGGTACTCTGCAGCCTTGTTGCGCTCCTCATCAGTATACATCTTGGCATACTTATCAGTGTCGTACTTGAGGTTGTATGCCAGATAGTTGATTGGGTAGAGCACCATGGCGTCATGCAGCTCACGGTCGATGGTCTCGCACACACAGTTGACCTGCGCGGTCTTGTCGTTGATCCAAGGATAGTTGTCGAAGATAGGATTCAGCTCACGGGTGAAGGTGTAGTTCACGCGACCCTTATAGCCACGCATACCCGTCACCATGCTCTTCACATCGTCAGCCTTGGTCTTCTTCCACTCCGGATTGTCACGCTTCAGCTGGAACTCAGCAGCCTTCAGATAATCACAAGGATCGAACTCATAGCTGATAGCCACTGGCACGACATGAAGGTCACGGATATTCTGCATCAGGTCACGGCTTGGTCCACCCATAGCCAGCATCTTGATGACCGATGACTGGGTCTTGTCAGAGTTATCCTTGCTTCTACCCTCTCGCTGAGCAATCCAGACGGTCAAGTTCTTCTCGAACACCTCCTGACGGATGAATGACGAAAGGACCTTTGATGATTCGAGCATCTGGCGGCCAGTCAGGTCACGACGAACGACAAACGACTTATTGATACGCACCAGGTCCTCAATCCATGGAGCAGCAAAGAGGTTGTTACCAATAGCGATCTCGCTGGTTTCCTTACCTGCTCTATACAGCATCATGTTGAGATAGGCGCTATCGAGCACAATATCGCGATGATTAGTTACAAACACATGGCCACGACTGAAGTCTATATTCTCCACATTCTGGCTTTGTACGCTATCGCAACTGGCTTTGCTCAACAAATCGAGGAAATACAGAATGATCTTGGTCTGAAAATCCTTGATTGTCTGGCACGAACGGATCACTTGACGGATCTGATCCATGTCTACCTGTGGGAATGCTCCTTTCAAAAAGCCTTCAATTTCAGGGCGATCAGCCAAAGGCCAGAGCTTTGAAGGGACGTCTTCGTCGTAGTAGCAACGAATTTCATCAAAATTATTTGCCATAATTCAATTACAAATTACGAATTACAAATTACGAATTAGTCAAGGATGCGCCAATCACATCGTCCATGACATCAGCAATATCAAGGCCTGCAGCGCGAACCTCCTGCGGGATGAACGAGGTAGCTGTCATGCCTGGAGTGGTATTCACCTCGAGGAGGTGTGGCGTGTCTCCGATGATGATATAATCTACACGGATGATGCCCTTGGCACCCACATAGCCATAGATCTTCTTGGTCAGTTCCTGCACCTTAGCGGTCATTTCCTCCGACAGACGAGCCGGGGTAATCTCCTCTACTGCGCCATTATATTTAGCATCCAGGTCGAAGAATTCCTTCTTCGAGACCACCTCGGTGATAGGCAATGCACGGAGTCCGTCACGGCTGGTATAGCAGCCACAGGTAATCTCTGTACCCTGCATGAACGACTCGATGATGACCTCTCCCGTAGCCTCCTGCATGGCTGCTGCGATGGCTGTCTGGAGCTCCTCTGCGGTCTTGACCTTGAAGGTAGCATAGCTCGAACCTCCTCCGTTAGGCTTCACAAAGACTGGCAGACCCAGCTGTGCGATGCACTCCTCAGTTCCGACTTCCTCTCCCGGACGGAGCAACAGGCTCTTGGCCACAGGAATACCGAAGGCCGATAGATAGCGGTTGCAGACGAACTTAGAGCAGGTCAACGAAGCTGCCAGTACGCCACAGCAGCTATATGGCATCTTGATCATGTCGAAGTAACCCTGCAGGATTCCGTTCTCGCCCGGAGTGCCGTGGATGATGATATAGGCGAAGTCAAAGGATTTACGAATTGACGATTCACCATTTAACGATTTACAATCAGATTCACTCTCAGCAACCGTAAAGTCCTCTCTGCTCACCGGCAGCGTGTGCTCCCAGTCATATTCCTCACCATCGTAAGGCACATATTTCCAGTCGGTTCCTTTGATCACGATGATCGAAACCTCATATTTGTCGTGGTTCAGGAAGCTCCAGATGCCCTGTGCACTGCGGAGGCTGACCACATATTCGCTGCTATCGCCACCAGCGACAATGGCTATTTTCTTTTTCATTCTCTATTTTTAATATAGTCTCTCCAACGCTCCACCAGCTGCGTCATATCGGCTGGCAACGGAGCCTCAAAGGCCATCTCCTCGCCCGTCCTCGGATGACGGAATCCTAACGTCCTGGCATGGAGCGCCTGACGCGGACAAGTATCGAAACAGTTGCGTACGAACTGCGAATACTTAGCGAAGGTCGTACCTTTCAGGATCTGGTCGCCGCCATAGGTCTTGTCATTGAAGAGCGTATGCCCCAGATGCTTCATGTGCACCCTGATCTGATGTGTGCGACCCGTCTCCAAACGGCACTCAACCAGCGTCACATAGCCCAATCGCTCCAGCACCTTATAGTGTGTCACCGCAGGCTTTCCTTCCTCGCTTCCTTCCGGGAAGAAGTCCATCATGGTGCGATCACGGTGATTACGTCCGATATTACCCACGATGACTCCTTCGTCCTGATCGACGTGTCCCCAAACCAGGGCAGTATAGAGTCTGCGCGTGGTCTTATAGAAGAACTGACGGCTCAGATCCGTACCAGCATCCTCCGTTTTGGCAATGACCAGCAGGCCAGAGGTCTCTTTGTCGATGCGATGCACCAGGCCCATGCGTGTCTGGTAATCAAAAGCCTCTTCCGATTCCTCCTCCTGTCCTTCCCAAGAGAGAGGTGTAGCCGAGTAATCACTCCCCTCACCTGGGAGGGGTTGGGGGAGGGTCTTAAAATGATGTGCCAGCGCATTGACCAGCGTCCCCGTATAGTTGCCATGCCCCGGATGCACCACCATGCCAGCCGGTTTATTGACCACCAGCAGGTCATCATCCTCATAGACGATATCGAGTGGGATGTCCTCTGGCACGATTTCCGTAGAGTGGCGGGGGCGATCCATCATCACCTGCACCACGTCGTTCGGACGGACCTTATAGTTGCTCTTTTCCGACTTTCCGTTCACAAAGATATAGCCCTCATCCGCAGCCTTCTGCACGCGGTTACGACTGGTGCCAACGATTCTGTCGGTGATGAACTTATCAACGCGCAGCGGCTTCTGCCCCTTGTCGGCTACAAAGCGGAAGTGCTCAAAGAGTTCCTCCTGAGTGTTCTGATCTGCCATATTCGTTGCTTTAGAACCACTCATTCTCTATCGAATCATTATTGGCCTCCAGCTCGAGGTGTGTGCTACCCACACGCATCACCAGGCGAGTATGATAAGGATATTCCCTCCCTGGCACCACCTCCGAGCCCTTAGCGGTTACCGAGAGCACCAGATCGTCGAACTCACTGGCCACCTGCTTGACCGAATCAATCACAAAGCCCAGCTCACGGAGGCGGGTCTGTGCCTGGCGGCTACTCCACTCCCTCACGTCTACCATCTTGATCATACGTGCGCTCTTGGCATTGATGGTCAGATAGATCATACGTCCGCTCTTGACAGGGATACCGGCAGCAGGAAGCTGCTCGATAACCGAACCCGGACGTGCATCCGTATAGACAGAATCAATCACAGAGGCCTTCAATCCCATCTTCTCAAGATAAAGGGTAGCTTCGTCCGACTCAATGCCTGTGAGGTCTGGCACGTCGATGCGCTCATCATGACGAGTATAGACGTCGAGCCATGCGCTGAGTGCCCATACCAGAGCAATGACAACCACGACCAGCAACCCGAGATTGAGGCCGAAGACCTTCAGGAAATGGCCCAATGGACCTTTTGTATTCTTTTCTTTTGTTTGCATTTTCTATTATAATAACGCTGCAAAGATAACAATTTTAGCATACAAAAACAAACAAAAGGATAAAAAAACGTTAGTTTTTGAAAAAGATAGGTTAAAATGCTGCTTCTTTAAGAAAAAAAGAGTAACTTTGCAGCCAAAATAGTTTGAAAGATGAATAAAAAAATCATTATTATCGCAGCCACAGTCATCGTTTTGGCTGTTTTAGGAGGTGCTGCATACTACATCAAGAAACAGCAGGAGCAGATTAAGGAAATGACCGAGGTCTTCCAGCTCGAAAAGGAGGAACTCGAGGATCAATACAACCAGACCGTCATCGAGTATGAAGGCTACAAGTTGCAGGTCAACAACGATTCTCTTGAGCAGAAGCTCGAAGATCAGCGCATCAAGATGCAGCGTCTCGTCGAGGAGCTCAAGCAGACCAAGGCGCAGGATGCCAAGAAGATCAACGCGCTGAAGAAGGAACTCGAGACCGTCCGTGGCGTGCTCCGCTACTATGTGGCTCAGGTCGATTCGCTCAACCGCGTCAACGAGGCGCTCGTCAGCGAGAACACCCAGATCAAGGGTCAGATGCAGGCCGTACAGGCTCAGAACCAGCAGGTACGTGAGCAGAACAAGGCCCTGACTCACAAGGTGACGGTGGCTGCACAGCTCACCGCTACCAACGTGCATGTGGCTTCTCTGAACTCTAAGGACAAGGTCGATAACAAGGTCAAAGCCAATAAGTTGGCCAAGTTCCAGGTTACCTTCACCATCGCGGCTAACGTCACCGCTGAGACGGGCGAGAAGGATATCTATCTCCGCATCCTCCGTCCTAACGAAGAGGTGCTCACCAACGGTTCAAGCGGCAAGTTCAAGTACGAGAATACCAACATCGACTTCTCGGCCAAGAAGACCATCGAATATGGTGGCGAGGAAACCCCTGTCACCATCTACTATAAGCGCGTAGAGAACATCGACCCAGGCACCTATCGTGCTGAGATCTTCGCTGATGGCAACCTCATCGGCCGTGGCAGCATCACCCTGAAATAAATGACGGCTAACAGCAGCAAGAATAATCCGGTCAAGATCATTCAATGGACCTGGAGATTCCTGACTCACGACATCTGGAGTTACACCAACGACGATGTGCGTGGCATTTATCGTTGGCTGATGAATGTCTTTAAGTCTCTGTTTCTCAGCATCCGTTTCTTCATCTCCGACCGTATCATCGAGAAGGCCTCTGCCCTCACCTACTACACACTGCTGGCCATCGTCCCCGTGGTGGCGCTGATCATCGGCATAGCCAATGGGTTCGGCCTCCAGAGCTATATCTCGGGGGCGCTGCACAGCCTCATGCCGGGACAGAAAGAAGTCTCTGACTACATCATCACCTTTGCGGCCAACTATCTCGAGCACACCAAGACCGGTTTGGTCATGGGCATTGGTGTCGTCATGCTCATCTACGTCATCTATAGCCTGATAGGCAATGTCGAGACGGTCTTCAATCAGATCTGGCAGCAGAAAAAGGGCCGAACCACCCTCCGCCGCATCACCGACTATCTGAGCATCATGCTCCTCGTGCCACTCTTCCTGGTCATCACCTCGGGTTCGCAGATCCTCTTGCAGACCTACATCAAGACCGACCTTTACGATTATGAGTTCAGCCAGACCCTGATCCGCGTTCTCCGATGGGCCCCTTACGGCCTGACCATCGTGGCTCTTACCTTTATATATATAGTCATCCCCAACACCAAGGTACGCTTTGTCAACGCCCTGGTGGCTGCCACCATCGCAGGTTCGGCCTTCATGCTGTTCCAGGGTCTCTTCATCTCCGGCCAGATCTGGGTCAGCAAATATAACGCCATCTATGGTTCGTTTGCAGCCTTGCCTCTGCTCTTGCTCTGGATTCAGATGGCATGGGTCATCTGCCTCTATGGCGCCGAGCTGTCGTACGCCTCGCAGAATGTGCAGAACTTCAATTTCGAGGAAGACATGCAGAACATCTCGCGCCAGTACAACGACTTCCTCTCCATGCTCGTCGCCTCCTCTATCTACCGCAGTTTCAGCACCCAGCAACCGGCACCTACCACCGAAGAGGTCTGCCATTCGCTGCAGCTGCCTTCCAAGCTGGTAGGTAGCATCATAGCCAATCTCTCCGAGCGTGGCATCATACGCGAAACCGTCGACATGAAGCGCAAGAACGACCAGCACACCTGGATCCCTGGCCGCGACATCTCAACCTACTCCATCGCCTCCCTACAAGACGAGCTTGATACGTTCGGTATCACCGACTTCAAATACAAATACAGCCAGATCTACCACAAGGAATGGGAAGCCATGGAGGCCATGCGCCACTCCGCCTTCGAAGCCGGCAAGGGCATGTTGCTCAAAGACGTCGAGACCAAAGCCATCGAGTGAGCAATCGTTTAAACCATTAGCCTCATACATTGTCTAAAGAACAAAATCATTTTCAAATCAACAAATACATTAACTATGAAGAAGATTCTTATGATTGCAGCCATCGCTGCCACCGCACTGCTCAGCAGTTGCGTCACCAAAAAGGAATATGCAAAGCTTCAGAGTGATTATGCCAACCTGCAGAAGGACCTCACCGATGCGCGTGTTGAGCTTGCTACCTGTGTATCAAGCAGCAAGAGCCTCGATGACCGCCTGGCAGAGGCTAAGGCTAACAACGAGGAGCTCATGAAGGCATATAAGGCCATCCAGAAGTCGCTCGACAAGAGCATCTACCAGTCGGGCACCAACATCAACAAGCTCGTCGATGAGATCAATGCCAGCAATAAGTACATCAAGCAGCTCGTCGATGCCAAGTCAAAGAGCGACTCTCTCAACCTCGCCCTCACCAACAAGCTGACCCGCAGCCTCAGCAAGAGCGAGCTTGCCGACGTTGACGTACAGGTCCTCAAGGGCGTAGTTTACATCTCGCTCAACGACAACATGCTCTACAAGAGCGGCAGCTACGAGATCAGCCCCGCTGCGGCAGAGACCCTGGGCAAGATTGCCAAGATCATCACCGACTACAAGGAGTACGAGGTACTGGTGGAGGGCAACACCGATGACGTGCCCATCCACCAGACCAACATCCGCAACAACTGGGACCTCTCGGCCCTGCGCGCAAGCAGCGTGGTGCAGGAGTTACAGAACAAGTACGGTGTGAGCCCCAAGCGTCTGACCGCCGGTGGACGTGGCGAGTACAATCCCATCGCAGACAACGAGACTCCCGAGGGTCGTTCCATGAACCGTCGCACGCAGATCATCATCACGCCTCAGCTCGATCAGTTCCTCGATCTGATTGATGCAGCACCCGAGGCCGAGGAGGAGTAACTCCCCGATGAAGACAGAACTGGAGTCGGTAAACATCAGCGTACTGAACATCGGACATGCCAGTACGAAGCATACGTGGGGCGGTAGAGACCTACCGTCCCCGTTTGCGCGTCTCTACTATGTACGCAATGGCCGGGCTACGCTCTATCTGCCCAAGGGGGAGGTGGAGATGAAGCCCGCCTACATGTACCTCATCCCGCAGTTCATGCCCCACAGCTACACGTGCGACCCCCGCTTCGAGTTCTACTATATGTTTGTGTATGAGCGTTATGGCGAGCAGATAGACCTCTTCGATATGTACAGCTTCCCCCTGGAGGTGAAGGCCAACGAGGCTGCCGAACTGCTCTTCCAGAACTACTGCAACCTCTATCCCCAGCTCAGCTTCCCCTAC
>JAZQQH010000059.1:0-2282 GCA_045628985.1 Bacteroidales bacterium
AGAAAGAAAGAAAAGTCTGTAATAGTTTTGATAGGTTTTTTCGACCTCGAGAAACATTACGGGACTGCAATTTCAAAGGCGATCATGCAGACAATGTTGTCTGAATGATTCACGATAAAGTTACTTAAAGAACACAACGTAGTGCTGATAAGTTTTGAAATTTATTGAGTACGAGATACAACGAAGCAAACAAGAGCGAACGGCGGATGCCTTTGGCTTCGGACGGCGAAGAAGGACGTGGTAAGCTGCGATAAGCTGCGGGGAGCTGCAAACAGGCTTCGATCCGCAGGTTTCCGAATGGGGCAACCCGTGCAGTTGAAGGCTGCACACATCATAGATGGGCCAACGCAGGGAACTGAAACATCTTAGTACCTGCAGGAAGAGAAAGAAAGTATCGATTTCCGAAGTAGTGGCGAGCGAACCGGAAAGAGCCCAAACCCGCGTTGTTGAGGCATCGCGGGGGTTGTAGGAGCCGCGCCGTTGGAACATGACCGAACCGGAAGCGTCTGGAAAGTCGCACCGTAGACAGTGACAGTCTGGTACGGGCAAGGATCATGGGACATAGCGGCCACCTGAGTAGGGCGGGACACGAGGAATCCTGTCTGAATCCGCGGGGACCATCCCGCAAGGCTAAATACGATCCGAAGACCGATAGTGAACCAGTACCGTGAGGGAAAGGTGAAAAGAACCCCGAACAGGGGAGTGAAATAGTACCTGAAACCGTTCGTTTACAAGCTGTAGGAGCAGGGAGACCTGCGACTGCGTGCCTTTTGCATAATGAGCCTACGAGTTGCTCCACATTGGCGAGGTTAAGTCCTTCAGGGACAGGAGCCGCAGCGAAAGCGAGTCTGACAAGGGCGTTTTAGTCAGTGTGGGCAGACGCGAAACCTAGTGATCTACCCTTGGCCAGGATGAAGTTACCGTAACAGGTGATGGAGGTCCGAACCAGTTTCCGTTGAAAAGGGCTTGGATGAGCTGAGGGTAGGGGTGAAAGGCTAATCAAACTGGGAGATAGCTCGTACTCCCCGAAATGCCTTTAGGGGCAGCCTCGGTGCATAGCTTCATGGAGGTAGAGCGACTGATAGGATGCGAGGGCTTCATCGCCTATCAATTCCTGACAAACTCCGAATGCCGTGAAGTGTTCGCCGGGAGTGAGTCGCCGGGTGCTAATGTCCGGTGGCGAGAGGGAAATAGCCCAGACCAACAGTTAAGGCCCTTAAACGTGACCTAAGTTTTCAGAACGAGGTGGTGCCGCAGAGACAGCTAGGATGTTAGCTTGGAAGCAGCTATTCATTTAAAGAGTGCGTAACAGCTCACTAGTCGAGCGGCGCTGCGTGGATGATAAACGGGAATCAAGGTCACTGCCGAAGCTATGGACTCCTTAGGGAGTGGTAGGGGAGCATTCCGGTCGGCGTAGAAGGTGGGCTGTAAGGCCTGCTGGAGCGTCCGGAAAAGAAGATGTAGGCATAAGTAACGACAATGCATGTAGAAACATGCACACCGAAAACCCAAGGTTTCCTGAACAACGCTAAACGGATCAGGGTCAGTCGGGGCCTAAGGAATACCCGAGAGGGGAATCCGATGGACAAATGGTTAATATTCCATTACCTGTATGAAATTTGGAAGGAGGGACGGAGGAATGGCACGCGCGCCTGCTGACGGAATAGCAGGTTGAAGGGTGTAGCTATACGGGCCGGTCAACAGCTGGCTTGTGGCGAGGCCTGACAGTACGGCGCGCCCGCGGACGAGGCGACAGCCGCGGTAAGTAGACTCCCAAGAAAAGCTCCTGACAGCTAGTTTCATGCAGCCCGTACCGTAAACCGACACAGGTGGGTGAGGAGAGAATCCTCAGGTGCTCGAGTGAATCATGGCTAAGGAACTCGGCAAATTGACCCCGTAACTTCGGGAGAAGGGGTCCCTCCCCCGGGAGGGCGCAGAGAAATGGCTCAGGCGACTGTTTACCAAAAACACATGGCTTTGCAAATTCGAAAGAACACGTATAAGGCCTGACACCTGCCCGGTGCCGGAAGGTTAAGAGGGGACGTCAGTTTAATTCATTAGATGAAGCGTTGAATCGAAGCCCCGGTAAACGGCGGCCGTAACTATAACGGTCCTAAGGTAGCGAAATTCCTTGTCGGGTAAGTTCCGACCTGCACGAATGGTGTAACGATCTGGACACTGTCTCAGCCATGAGCTCGGTGAAATTGTAGTGGCGGTGAAGATGCCGCCTACCCGCAACGGGACGAAAAGACCCCGTGAACCTTTACTATAGCTTAGCGCTG
>JAZQQH010000060.1:0-7277 GCA_045628985.1 Bacteroidales bacterium
GTACTCACCTGAGCAGCTCGCAGCCATGCCTGAACAGGTAGGAGTGAGGAGTGAGGAGTTAGGAGTTAAGGGTCAGGAATCAGGAGCAGCAAATACTCCTCACTCCTCACTCCTCACTCCTAATTCCCCAAGTATCGTCTACACCTTCCTGAGCATTGGCCTCGTGCAATTCTTCTGCTGGGCAGGCTTCATGTACATGTGGTCCTACTCCGCCGGCGCCATTGCCGAGATGTGCTGGAACACCACCGACACCCACTCGGCCGGCTATCAGGAGGCAGGCAACTGGAATGGTGTCTGCTACGCCCTCCAGGCCATCGGCAGCGTCATCTGGGCAGCATGCATCCCATTCATCTCTAAGGCGTTGCATTCCAATAAGATGTGCTATACCCTCAGCCTCGTACTGGGCGGTCTCGGCTTCATCTCTATGCTCTGGATTCACGACCAATACCTCCTCTGGGCAGCTTACCTCCTCGTCGGATGCGGCTGGGCAGCCATGTTGGCCTTCCCATTCATCTTCTTTACCAATGCACTGCAGGGCAACCCTAAGATGGGTACCTACCTGGGTCTCTTCAACTGCACCATCTGCTTGCCACAGATCGTAGCAGCCGTCCTCGGCGGTTCGATCCTCGGCCTTGTCGGCTCGCAGGTAGGCATGCTGGCTGTAGCTGGTGCATTGCTCATCGCAGGCGGCCTGGCCGTCTGGACCATCAAAGCAAAATAAGCGATGAAGTGGTTATTAATCTCCCTTCTATGTAGCTGTCTGTCGGTCACTTCCATACTCCTGACACTGGCCGATGAACGTACGCGTCCCATCGACCAGCTCCTGGAGGAACTCGACGTGGCCATTGCCCATAAAGACCAGTACCAGCAACAGCGTCAGCATATCGCCGACAGCCTCCTCCATGCCGCCCAACAGGCTCAGGGACAGGAGCGTATCAATCTGCTCCGTAGGCTGCACTACAACTACGAGAACTATCATGCCGACTCGATCTTCCTGGCGCTCGACCTGATCAAGCAGACCCCCGAATACGCCACCGACACGACCCTGCAGCGTTACGTCTTCCTCTCCGAAGCTCGCGCCTACGGCATCAAGGGCCTCTACTCCATGGCGTTCGAGAAGCTCAACAGCATCGACCCTACACACTACAACACCGAGAACCGCCTGCAATATCACAACGTGCGCTACGCCGTGATGGGCTGGCTGGCCGACTTCGAGCAGAAGTACTCTCCCGAGCAGACCAAGTACATCTTTTCGGAGATGAAACCTATCAACGACTCGCTCTATGCACTGGAGCCCGACGCCCTCAATCGCCGCATCATCCGCAGCAACAGCTATCTGCTCGATGGCCGATATCAGGACTGTATCGATACGCTGCTGCAGGTCATCGAGGAAGTTCCGTCTGATATGCGCACCTTCCTCTACTCCGGACTTGCGCAGGCATACGGCAAGCTCGGCGCCCGTGACGAGGAGCTACGCTACCTCACCCTCACCGCCATCAACGACATCAAGCAGGGCAACACCGAGTACATGGCACTCCCGATCCTCGCCCAGCGCACCTTCGAACTGGGTCAGACCTCGCGTGCCTACCAGTACCTCATTTGCTCGCTCGAAGACGCCAACCGCTGCAAGGCCAGCCTCCGCACCATCGAGTCGACACATATCTTCCCCATCATCGAGCGCGCCATGAAGGCCGAAGAGGAGCGACAGAGCCAGTTCAAGACCTGGACCATCGTCATCCTCTCGCTGCTGATAGGACTGATGTTCGTGGTGCTCTATTTCCTGCGCCGCCAGGATATCAAGCTCAACAAGACGCGCCAGGCCCTCGCCAAGGCCAACAACGACCTCAAAGTCAGCAACCTGCAGCTCAAGGGCTACAACTCTGACCTCCTCATGGCCGATAAGGTCAAGGAGGAATACATCATGAAGTATCTCAGCCGCTGCCGTCGCTACCTCGGCTCGTTCGAGAGCTATCAGCGCCAGATGTACAAGCTCATGCAGGCCCGCCAGCTCGAAGAACTCGCCCGTCAGCTCAAATCGACCCAGGTCATCAGCGACGAGCAGAACCTCTTCTATCACGACTTCGACGAAGCCTTCCTCAAGCTCTACCCCAACTTTATCGAACGCTTCAACGCCCTACTCCGTCCCGACGCGCAGATCATCCCGAAGAAAGGCGAGCTCCTCACTACCGAGCTCCGCATCTTCGCGCTCATCCGACTCGGCGAAACCGACTCCGCGCAGATCGCCAAGTTCCTCAACTACTCCCTCACCACCATTTATAATTATCGCTCGCGCGTGCGAAATAACGCGCTCAGCGACAAGGAGAATTTCGAGGAGGAGGTGATGAAGCTGTAAGCCTTCAACCCCAGCGCGAACCCCAGATTTCAGGGAGCAAATCCCCACAGAAACGCCAGGTACTTATCCGTACAATATACAATATGTATTTTACGGAGAGTACCTGGCTTTTATTTATCACTTATAAGAAATAAAGCATAACTTATTGTAAATTATACTCTTTCTTCGGTTTTCTCTCGCCCCTCTCCATTTTTGCTCACTCAACCTCTCATTTTTTATGTTTTACAACACATTATATTTAAAAATTTCCGGTTTTTATTTAAAAAACGCCATTTTATTATCAAGATTTATTGTCATTCCGAAAAATATCCGTAACTTTGCAGCGCGAAACAATAATTCTATACTTTATTTGGTACATTACCTTTTTCTACTACAAATTGATTTAAGGTATTACAACAATAACAAAAAAAAATTTAGAGCTATGAAGAAGTATTTATTCCTCATAACCCTCCTCGTCACCTCCCTGATGGCCACCAGCTGTCACGAGGAAGATTTCGGCTATACCTCTTTTGAAATTGCCTACAAGACCAATTTCGAGAAACAATATGGCAAGATCAAGCCAGATCAGACCTGGGACTTCTCATCACATAACCTCCGCAAGCTCGGTCTTGTGGGAGGTCCGTCGTATGCGGCTATGACGCGTGCCACACCAGGTGTGGATGAGCCATATCCTCTTGATTATATTGTATTTTATCCGAATCACGACCAGATGCCAGGTTTCGCACAGAATGCGACCAAGGGTGAAAATGGAGCTAATTCTGCTGATGGTATAGGTGGCTACTCTGGCAATAAAATGTCTTACCAATACAAAGATCTTGACACCTGGTTGGGAGAGCAACCAGCCGGAAGTGGAGATCAGGTAGTGTTCCAGAAGCCTACAAATAACTTCACCGTAATTCCATTCAACGATAAAACAGGCAATGATGCCATCGGGACTTGGGAACTTCACCTTGTGGATATGGGCAACGGTTTTGACTATACTATATCCGATAACTCAAAGATTAATGGTCCTATCGTTATCAAACCGGATTATATTCAAGGCAATTTCTATTTCTATATCAAATATGGAAGTACGAAGGATGAAAACTTAGCTTTATTCCCAGGTGCATCTGAAAAAAAATCTCTTGTTATTGCAGGCAATCCAACTGTCGTCTTAGGATGTGAGTGCGGTGTAGGGGGTAAGGATTATAAAGATATGGGAATCTTAATTGTGGTTCCACAAAACCAGATTGTCCCACCACCAGTTGTTCCAGATCCAGATCCAGATGATCCAGAACCTGATGATCCAGAGCCGGAGGATCCAGAGCCGGAGGATCCTCCTACACTCCATATCATCACAGATATCAGCAAGAAATATATGATTGAAGATAGAGGTAGCACCGCTGACTTCGACTTTAATGATATAGTTGTCGTAGTGCGTTACTACAAGGACGTTGACATGGCCGATTTCAGTACTATTGAAGAGTATACCCGCGCCAAGTTAGTTTATCTGTGTGGCACTATTCCATTCACTTTGACTATTGGTGGTCAATCATTTGGTCAAATGGAAGGTAGGGTTAATTACGTTCCTTACTCTCAGGATGGTTATGGAGAGTTAGCTTCTGAGAATGGTGTAGTGATTCAGAACAATCGCACCATTTACGACAACGACATCAAGGTGACCGTAGAGAATGGCGAAACAAGTTTGACCTACGACTTCCCAGAAACAGGCGACATGCCACTCATGATTGCAGTAGACCCAAGTGTAGAATGCATGCCAGAAAATCAGAGTGTATACCAAACCTGGTTCGAAACAAATGTCAAGAACCCACAACAAGAAGTTGTAGTCAGAGAGCAGCCGTAAGAAATCACGACATAATCATAAGAAAGCCAGCACCCCATCACGGTGTTGGCTTTTTTCATGCAGGAAAGCTCGCCGGAACTCCGGACAAGCGTTTCACGGCCGTGAAAGGGTTGGCGGGAATCCCTGACATCCCTTCCGTGACCGTGGCATATCTTCCACGGTACCGTGGAAGGGATGCCGTGATGACGGGATCCTCCATAGCGTACCCGATGAAGGATGCCACGATGACGGGATCCTCCACAGCGTACCCGGTGAAGGATGCCGTGATGACGGAACGGACGCCGTGCATGCAGGACGTCCATTCCGTCTTGCACGAAGCCACAAACTGGAACCGGGTGAAGGTTTCGTCCAAGTCTGGAGGGGAACTATCTAAGTCAGGGGTCTCGTCCAAGTAACATAATATCTGTTACCCAAATGTGTGACTATCCCCCATGTCCTAAAGGTCTATTATTATAATATAATAATAGTACATTACGACGCCTTACCCCCTCTCTGTTTTCGGTAACAGTTACTATGTTACCGAAGCGCCTTTGGTGTGATCATTCGCTAAATTCGTGACGCTTCATAAGCTTGCTCTCATCCTTAATATTCGTTGGCAGATACCAGCTATCACCGGTGATTGTGTTATACGCATCTTCCAAACGAGCACCTTCTATCGTCCAACGGAACTCATGTTCGTCTGTATCAAGGACTTCGGGAACCTTCAGGACAAAAGGTTTTTCATAATTACCCCCCTGTTGCTCATATACATCGCCTCGCCCATTATGTAGGTAGGGGTAGATGTAGTCCTTATTTCCCACAAACTCATACTCAATGTCAATCGTGTTGTCATCTTCAAGGTCTATGTAAGATGGCGTTCTCGTCACATTCATCATGCCATGAATACCCGTAAAAAGAGGATGATGCGTTTGTGCCGCGCCCTCATGGGTATTGATGAACCCGAAGGTATTGGTATAGGCGCAAGCATAGCCTTCGAGTGTGCAGTTCACGCGGTTAAGACCGCCTTCACTCTTATTTTCTTCTGGATAGTGGCGCCACTCATACTGCACAATGACATCATTGTAGTCATAATCACCTTCATCTGGATAGGTATCCTCAAAGAGAAGATATCCTTCTTCAAGCACAAATGGGGTATGGATAGGCTTTAGGAGCTCTTCTACAGGCTTCAGATACTCAGGATCGGTAGAAATAAGGACCTTATAATCTGCATAGTCAGCGTCGTAGAAATTCTGTTTGTTAAAAGGATATTGGTTATCCATGCCAAGCACATCATATTGTTTGTCATTGAACGTGAAGTGCCAGATAAAGCCGTTGGCTACATGGCGGTCAAGAACGAAATTGCCAGAATAACCAGGATTCTGATTGTTCATTTTCGCAACATCATATTGCAGTGTGAAGCCGAGATAGTTGCCAGAACCTTCTCCTGGATAATTACCATATTGCTGATCTGCAGGTCCAGGGAATCCGATATTCAATGCAGGAGTCGTAAAACGCAGGTTCTGGCCACCGAGATAGACAAAACCCAGATTGTAATGCTCATATTCGGCTGGAATCTGAATAATGATATGAGCATTGCCATATTGCCATGAATATAAAAGAGGCCAAACGCCATAGTTCGACTTAATTTGATTTTCACGTATGCCTCCGCTATAGGTTTTATCACTTACTCTGGTTCCCATATCAACTAATGTTGTGTATGGTATCTCTTGCAGCTCGCAGTAAACCCTATCATCCTCAGCTCGGCCAAAGCCATTATTAACCTTCTCAATATGTTTTGCAAACGTTTCTGTGCCATCAAGTTTCGCAGCAAAGAAATGTAGGTCTGGATTGTCGATTTTCAGGTGATGCTGAGCTTCCTTGGGATATACATAGGCAAAAAGACTGCCGACGAAGTTTTTTTTCTCTCCATTCTTCATCAAGTCAATCAAACTGATGTTGAATGATGTGATATCACGATTTAGATCTGCGCCTTCACGCTCCAATCGAATATCCGTACACTTGAAGAGGTCATCGCCCGTAACATTATAGAGAGCTGTAGGCAAATACTCCGACGTGACATGAGCATAGAGTGCATCCAGCTCTCCTTGAGTGTATTCCAATCCCCTCGTCTTCGCCCCCACTTCCAGATCACCCACCGGCTGCACCGTCAGCACACCATTATCCACCACATATAGTTGCTTGACATGCGATGGCACATTGAGCTTCATCGAGAACGGACCCTTTCCGCCCAGATAAGCCTTGGCGCGCACACCACCTTCTTCGGAGAATGGCTGGTCGTAATAAATAGACAGATAATGGTCATCACTGGGATTGCTGACAGTGATGGAACGGAAATTTTCGTACTGGGAATAGTTGTAGAGATAAGAGGTGTCGGGGAAATAATCTCGGCATGAATCTAACACTGCAGCTCCCCCAATTAAGGCAATAGCGCCTATAAGGAAACGACTTGAAATATTCATAAGGACTAATAGATCGACTGACTAATAAAAACTTCTAATGTTTTTCAGGGTGCAAAGATACTACTTTTTTCCTAATTGACCAAAAATGTGTGGCTGTTTTTGCTACAGTTGCCACAGTGCTACAGTTGAAATTATAGTGGGCACCTGTTGATATCCTCATCGACTTATCAACAATTGGCACTTGATAACTTAAAAATAGGGAGTTATCAACCGATAAATGTTGATAACTCCTATTTTTTGTGCACAAGTTATCAACAAAAGAGGGTTTATTGCCAGGACCACTCCCAAAAGAGTGGTTCTTCTTCAAATTAGTTGAAAGATGTCCAGCCTGGAAGGCTGTACTGAGCGAAGCGATAGTAACCGGGGACGAAGTCCCCGGAAAAAGAGCCACCACCTCATAGATCTGGCTGGAAGCCAGTACCAATACAGGATGAGTGAGAGGTACTGGCTTCCAGCCAGGTAGAGGGGACTCTTGTTGGTGATATCCGGAGACTTCGTCCCCGGTTACTAAGCCTCTTTGAGGCTGTATTGGCTTCCAGCCAAATCTTCCGGCTTCAACTAATTTGAAGAAAAACCAAAAGAGTTGAATGAATTTATTCGGATAAAATTTGGATAGGTCGGA
>JAZQQH010000061.1:0-41565 GCA_045628985.1 Bacteroidales bacterium
GACCGCTTGGCCTCCGACTTCCCTCGCGTGGATATAGCAAAATCTGAAAAGGCGTTTTTTCAGTTAGAAAAGCCAATTTGCCCGTTTTCGGGTTGTAAAGGTGCTTTACCAAGAAAATGTCAAGAAAGTAGAAAAAACAAGGCCAATTTACTGCCACTTACAAATCGTAACTTTTTGCCCTATGAAAATAACAATTCCAATCTACCGTCCCAGGACGTGCAAGCAGTGTCCCCTCTGTGGCAAGCGACCGCCGAACGAGATGGTGAACGAAGACCCGAAACGCTCCTACCGCTGTCTGGCCACGTTCAACCGGGTGCTGAATTCGAACGGCATCAACAAGGAGGACATCAGAGGCAGGCACCGATGCAGCCCACGTCAATGGCGAAAGTTCTACGACCGCTTCCAGGGCGAGTTTGAGATTTCACCGCATCGCATGGAGAGATACAAGATACAACAACAAACTATAATTTTTCCACCAAACTAAAAAACAATAATCATGAAGGTATATGTAGTAACGAAAGAATTTGAAGACTACTTCGGAGGCATGTACATACAGACATTCAAGACAAAAGAACTCGCGTTTGAATATTGCTCTGAACGGTTAAATGTATATGACGTGTTAGAAGTAGATGTTGACAATGGGACAGAGAAAAATATCGCTCATTATAATTTAGGCGAACAGGAATAAACACTATGGCAAAGACTGAAAAATCATACGACTACCTCGTTCGCCTCATGACTGATGCCGGAACCTATGACCCACGATACGAGGCGCAGATAGAGTCAACGGCATGGACGCTGGACATGATCAAGAAGATTCGCAAGAAGATTGGCAACGACCTTGTGAGCGATGAACTGAAGACCGCAGGCGTGGACACAAAGAAGGTGGCGAACCCTCTGCTGGATACACTGAACAAGTTCCAGAAACTATACCAGGGACAGCTTGCCGCACTCGGTCTGAACTACGACGGGTACAAGAAGCCGACGAACAAGAAGGCAGAGAACTCCGGCACGGATGAGGATGACCCGACAATGGCATACTTCAACTCGATAAACGGATAAGGATATGGATTTAGTTAGATTGAGAACACTGACCAGAAAGAGCAAGCTGGGTTATGGATTTTACGCAGAGAATACGGTTGGCGAGTTGCTTGACAAGAAATACTACAAGGCCCTGCGATTTGCCTACTACTGCGTGCAAAACATCAACTTCATGCCGGACATCCTGGAGCAACTGCACATCGTTGGCAAGATGGTGATTGAGAAGCCTGGCGTGGATCATGAGAAATATGAGTTGAGCAACCTCTTCGCTATGGAGAACAGAAGGGGAGTTGGCAAGGACAAAGCGAAGCTGATTCAGTATTGGCGAGAGAAAAGGAAAGCAATAAGGAAGGAACGAGAGGCAAGCAAGGACATCTCGAAGTCACGCCTTCAGGCCATGAATCACGGACACATCGGCAAGCTATGAGAAAGTGCTACAAGACGGGCAAGCAGATGTTCCTGACAAGGGCCCCCGCCGAAAAGGCAATGGCACGGCTGAACAAGGTAAGCCATAGCGAAGCCGGAAGCGTCTATCTCTGCCAATACTGCCACCAGTATCACATCACCCATTGGGGCTATGAGGTGCAGGACATCTTCAACCGATACGAGCCGGAGCAACTGCCGAAGAAGTTGCTGAGGTCGAGACGCAAGAAATCACTATTCCAAACCACACCAAATAAAGAAAACGACATGACACGAAAAATCACACCTCTCATCCCGAACACGAACGGACGGCTGCTGAATGCTCAGCTGAGTGCCGCAGCGGGTGAGTTGAAAATGTTCCTGGGCGGTCAGAACAATGCCGCCATCCTGACGCTGGAGTACGCCATGGACTTGCTGCAAAGCGAGTGCCCACAGTACCGAACCACCATCAAGGGCGAGTTCCAGAAGGCCATCCGAGAGCTGAACCGATACAAGTGGGGACTGCTCCACCCAGCACCCGGTCAGATTCGCATGTTCCACATGGACGACTTTTCACCAGCCGACCGCCACCAATACAAGAAGGACATGACCGATGAGGAGTACCTGGAGTTCTGGCAGAGCACGGGCGGCGAGCTCTACGCCAAGACCATCCCATTCATGAAGAGCCTCGCATGGAAGTTCCAACGACACTTCGAGCGCATCGGTCACACCAAAGGCACGAAGGCAATGGCGTGGGCAGTGGTGACGGACAATCTGCTTGCCCTCAGCGTAGAGACCTACGACTCGGTTTGCAAGAACTGCACGCAGCACCTATCATCGCCAGTGAAGCCTGGGCTGGAGATCATCTTCGACGTGCTTTCACTGCGTCGCGTCTCTCAGGCATGGCACCGAGCCACGAACCTGCTCACCGCCAGCCGCACACCGCTGACCGACCTGGAGAAGGATGACTTCAAGGCTGCGATGTCCGTTATTTCGGAAATGTGGACAGACCCCACCATCTACTTCGACAATGCCAACAGCGCGATGGATGCCTACGCCGAGGACATCTTCGACAACAAGAAGCAGCACAAGGAGGCCAGGAAATCCACGAACAAGATAAAGCATGAGATTGCCGAGGAGATAGAGAAGATTAAACGCGAAAACATACTGAAGAAAGCATGAACAACCTGCAACGAGCAATAGACTCTGATTACGGAACACTTGCCCTCGGTCCCGAACCTAACGGGACAGGGTGGCAAGCACCTAACCCCAGGAAGAAGCCGAAGGGCAATGGCGGCATCTGCATCCATACCGTGAAGGGCCGCACCGTTTACCGGGCGACAATCAATATCAACAAGCGCAGATTCAGCACCGACCGCCCGACGCGGGCACTGGCTGAGCAGTGGATAGAAGACATAAAAGCAAAATACTCTAAACGTGTAAACGATTAAACGACTAAAAACAAACAACAATGGAACTGAAATTTAAGCGACTCAATTCGCGTGCAGAACTTCCACGGAAGGCGCACGCTACGGATGCAGGGCTCGACCTGACCGTTACATCATTCAGCATGGACCACAAGGCGAACACCATACAGTACGGCTTCGGCCTGGCTGTGGAGATACCGGCAGGGCACGTCGGTCTGATCTTCCCTCGCTCGTCGGTGTATAAGACGGGGCTCCAGCTCACCAACTGCGTGGGAGTGATTGACAGCGGCTATCGTGGGGAGATCAAGGCGGTGTTCGCCAGCTACGACCGCTTTCACTGCGACGCATACAGCATCGGCGAGCGTGCCTGTCAGCTCATCGTTATGCCCATCCCCGACGTTGAGACTACCTGGGCAGATGAATTGTCGGACTCTGATCGTGGCGAAGGAGGCTACGGAAGTACGGGAAGATGAGAAAGGTTGCACATCCCGAGAAACTCTTCATCCAGATAAATGATGAGGATGAGAGGACGCTGGGCTTCTCGTTCAATGACGACCCAGAGAACCCCGAAGGACTGGACCCGAATGCGTTTGATGAGGAGACGCTGCTCCGAGTGACGCGGTTGCTGGCGAATACGTTTATGTGTATCGAGAGGTTGCGCACCGAGGGCACGATGATTAAATCACTTAATGAACAGTAAAAGACTATGGCAACGATTGAAGATTACATCTGTGAGCAGCTGGCGAAGCCGCTGAAGCTGAAGGATGGCTCTACGGTGGTGAATGACGAGGGACAGCCCGTGACCAAGGAGGAGGGCATCGCTATGAACTGACGAACGAAGCAAGAGCAGAGGGGGAGCTCGCTCACCCTATGCCTTGCAAGGAGGAAGAAGCCCGACAGGGCAATCTCGTCAACCAGGCTCTGCAGGGGGACATCAAGGCTTAATCGTTGAATAAAACAAATAAATAAAAGACTATGGCAACAGAAGGCTATAACGGAATACGGAAGACGAAGCAGAGGCGCGTGACAGCTCTGACGGAGATAGACACCGTTGACGAGTACCGCAGGGCGTATGGTGTGTATCAGCTGTGTCAGCAGATGATGGAGAAGCCCCAGGTGGGAAAGTCGTACCACATTCTGACGGGTGGAGCGGTTGATTTGCTGGCTCATGCTCAGTGGCTGATGCTGCATTGGAGGATGAAGCGGCTGTTCATTTCGGCTTGGGCTATCTCGGGTGCTGACATCCTATTGCTGGAGAAGATGCACGGCGAGGGTAAGTTTGAGACGGTGGAGGTTCTGGTGGGCGACATCTTCCCTTCGAAGTACAAGATGGAGTGGGAGAAGTTGACGGAACTGGAGCAGAGGGGCATCGTGAATGCGGTGTTCAAAAGCACGATCCACTCGAAGCTGCTGCTGATGGAGGCTCAGGATGGCACGAAGCTGGTGATTGAGTCGAGTGCCAACTGCAACATGAATCCGCGTGTGGAGCAGTCGTGTGTGACTATCTCGGACAAGCTGTTCGATTTCTATTGGACGTATCTGCATGATATGTTCGACGAAGACCAGGCTCGCGCTGTTGTGCGTGAGGAAGTGAAGGAAATTAACGAGGAAAGGCTGAACAATGAAACAAGGCAAACTAATCTTGACGAAGGGCTTACCCTATTCGGGGAAGACGACCTGGGCGCGTGAGCAGTGCGGACGGAAGCGTGATGTGGTGCGTGTGTCATGGACGGAGATTCGCTCGATGATGAGCGCGAAGGAATATGACCGACAAATCACTCACACCGCAGTATATACCGCACTCCGACTGATGGAGCGTGCGCTGAAGGAGGGCAAGACGGTGATTCTGGACGAGCTGAACCTGTACGGGCCATCGTTCTCGCTGTTCCTTGGTGTGGCTCAGATGTGCAAGGCTCGGACGGAGTTTCACCTGGTGAAATGCTCGGCTGAGGAATGCAAACGGCGATGTTCCCTCGCTGGAGGTACCACCGCCGAATTGATGAAGATTGACATGCTGGCTGAGAAGTATGCCTTGGTGCTAAAAAAGTAACAGTTGGATGGGTAGGCGTCGCTTTGGTGGGTTGGGAGTACCGACGAATGTGGGCTCCAGACGCTCGCGGACGTAGCGAACCTTTGTCTCGTGCTTCGGTTCTATCTCCCGCCACTGTGGCCAGGTGAGTTGCCATGCCTTGTCTGCCTGTTCGGGCTGATCGGTGAGGAGTACGACCCACACGCCATCCCTCATGAAGTAGGGCTGTAGTGCTACCTTGTGCCGGGGCTCGATGGTGAGCCCTTGGCACTCGGTGGGGAGCTGACGGAGGAAATCCTGATGGTTCATGCGGCAAAGTGTAAGTCGTTAAGTGCTCTCTTGATGTGGTCATTGTAAACGAAGTCCTTGTATCTCTCAAGGCTGTAGAAGTGACCGAGTACCATGCCACCAAACCAAATGCTCTTGGTCTTGAATGACTCGACGTAGTTCTCAAGCCAACGGCGATCATCAGAGTGACAGATGTTGATGTCGGTGAGTTCGATGATGTGAGCGTCATACTCTTCATAGATTGAGACACGATAGTGCCAATCGTCCATGAGCTGTTCTACACGAACGTCAATGCGAGCGTTCTCAGGGATGTTGCGGTATTTGATGGTATGTATCATAATGCGTTCTTTGACTTATTGGTTGATTTGAGAAATTAGTTGTATCTCTGCGTGTAGGGCTGTGGCTATCTTGTTCAGAACGTCAAGACCTACGGAGTATGCGCCTCGCTCGATGTTGCAGATGTTGGCTTTCGTCACTCCGGCAAGGTCGGCAAGCTGCTGCTGTGACAGATGTTGCTGGGTGCGGAGGTCGCGGATGCGGGCACCGATGAGGACACGGATGCTGACTGCTGGCATTGCTTTGTTGTAGTGGTTGTCGTGGAGCCAGTCGGCAAGCTCGCGGAGGTAGGTTGCCACCTTCATGGCTTCCTCGGCAGACTTGAAGGTGTCGCCGTTGAGGAGAGTGACTTGCTGTGTTTCGTTGAACTGATGCTCGCGGAACTTTACCACGATGCCGTTCGTTTTGTCGGTAGCCACCCAGAAGCCTTGCTCCTGGGATGGCTGTAGGATGAATCTCTGGTTTGTCATAATTACTTAGCGATTGGGAAATACTTGTCAGCGAGTCGGCAGATAACCTCACAGAAGCGTTCGTTGCCCTTGATCTCAAGGCTGCGCCACTTGTTGTAGTCGCTGTGCTGATAGACAGGGGATGCGAAGTAGAGGTGGGTGTGACCCATGATAGGACGCTTGGTGTAGGAGTCGAGACCGCGAGCGATGTTCTCCTTGAGGCACTGGATAGCGTAGTGCTTCTCGTTGTCCTTCTGGAAGCGGATGGAAGCGCGAACCATTGCCATAGGCTCTGCCTGATACTTGTTGCCCATGTAGGCAATCTTGTAGGCCTCGCGTGCTACCTTGTCAGATGGTGCGTACTCCTTGATGAAGTCGAACACCTGCTTGCGCTCTACCTTACCGCCGTAGATGATGTGAACGAGACGGAAGATCTTGGTTGCGTCCATTGTGCGGAGTACTGACTTGATGTTCTTCTTTGAGATTGTGTTACCGTTGAAAGTCTTCATAATTGTGATGCTGAATTACTGTTGCCACCAGGGTTTTAAGAGTGATTTATTATTTTGGGATTGGGTGGGGAGGTTGCCCTCCCCGGTTGATTATTCGTAGATTGCTTCGTAAACCTTCTTGATTGCTTCAGGCTTTGCCCACTTCTTGAAGATCTCTGCTATCTCAGGATGATTGCTGTTCTCGACGTTGACCTTCTTACCGTAGAGGGAAATGAGGTCGTAGTTGGCTACGCTGTAGAGGACGTTGACCATTCCCTTGTCGCTGTACTCGTAAGACTCAACCCAGTCTTCTTCGTTGTCTGCTGAAACGTCGATGTCACCGTTGAACCATCCGAAGAGTGCTGACTGGATGCTGTCGCCGCCACATTCACCGCTAACGAGTGAGAAAACCTTGCTCATGTCCTTTGAGAAATCGTTGATGTACTTCATTTTCTTGTTGCTGAATTACTGTTGCCACCAGATTTAAGAGGTTTGTTACTATCTTTATTTCTATAGTGCAAAGGTACGACTTTTTTTTCAAATTACCAAATAAAATAACAAAAAAGTTATCAAATAAGGTAACAAATAGGGATTTCCCTATTTTTTGACACCTCAAAATGTCAAAATCGGGGATGATGAAAAGGAAAAGTAAACCCATAACGATTTATCGACCGTTAAGTAACGGTTAGCCTATCGTTAAGGCAACGATGCGGTTGCCGTTAAGTAATGTTTAATCTTTTAATAAAAACTGAAAGCGTATGAAACTGAAGATTTCAAAAGCAAAGAGCTTCAATCCGGCGAAGAAGATGTATGGTATTTCTGCTCGCGCCATCAGCAACGGCACGGCTTCGTTTGCTGATCTGGCTGAGGAAGCGGGACACAACACTTCGATGAACCCTGCCGAGGTGGAGGCTTGTGCGAAGCTGTTCGTTCAGGCGGCGGTGGCACAGATTAAGAAGGGTATGATTGTTGACCTCGGTCCTCTGGGCAAGCTGCAGCCTTCGTGCACGAGCGGTTGGTTCGAGAAGGCTGAGGAGCTGACGATGGATGCGGTGAAGACGCATGTGAACTATGTGCCTTCGGAGGACATCAAGGCGGCTATCCAGGGCGCGAGCTTGTCGTGGGCGAAGGCGTCGGACGATAACGAGAACGAGAACGAGAACCCTGGCTCTGAGCAGGGGGGCGGTGAGCAGCCTCCGATGAGTATGGAGTAGGTCGCTCTCGCGAAGTGAAAAGTGAAGAGTGAATAGTGAATAGTTCGCTCTTCGCTTAAACTGAAAAACAAGAAGAAAAGATGGGCAAACTGAATAAGGGTGTATTTTCAAGCAACACCGACCTATGGGCTACACCGACTGACTTCTTCAAGCAGTTGGATGAGCGATTTCACTTCACTTTGGATCCGTGCGCTACGATTGACAATCACAAGTGCCAGAAGTTCTACACGAAAGAGGAGAACGGACTGACAAAGGATTGGCAAGGTGAGCGAGTGTTCTGCAATCCGCCTTACGGATCTGCGATTAAGCATTGGGTGAAGAAGTGTCACGATGAATGGCAGAAGGGCGCATTGGTTGTGATGTTGATTCCGGCAAGAACGGACACCTCGTATTTTCACGATTACATCTACCACAAAGCGGAATTGGAGTTTGTGCGCGGTCGGCTTCATTTCAACGATGCGCCACAAGGTGCGCCATTCCCTTCAATGGTAGTAATATTCACCCCACAAGACTAACTACTCCCTCGCCCTCTACGGGAGAGGGTAAGGGGAGAGGGTCTCCTGAGGGGCACGAACAGAACCTTACGGCTTTGGCTACCGTATAACCCAGCCTGTGCCCCTCGGTTTTTTAAGAAAAGATAAGGAAAGAAAAGATGGAAATTTCAGAAAAGTTTTATAACATCAAGTGCGACATCTGCGGTGCACTTGTTGATGAAGATACTTGGCAAGGTGATATTCAGTTTGTCAAAGAGAGCGCAGAGGGCTGGAAGCAACTTGAAGATGGTCGCCATATCTGCCCAGCATGTCACACACACGAGGATGATGATTCGCTGACGTTGAAGACGGGCGAGGTTATTCCTGTAGATGATTGGCTTGGCTTATAATGATGATTCCGACACTTGGCGAAATTCATAGAAGATTATCACCTATGGCAGACATTAAAGCAATAGCGGAGGAACTTGTTGCGCTCACTGGTACTGAGGTGCAGAAGATGCAACAACAGCTGTGGCATGACTACGGCATCCGCCCTAATATATCGGGATGCGCTGGCGGTCACATTTGCCACGATCGTATTCCTTTGACCAAAAAACAAAAGCAGAATCGCAAGGCAAGGCGCAAGTCTCAGCGTGATTCTCGCAGAAAGAATCGTAGATAAAATGGACAACACCCAACTCCTCCACATCAAGGCACTACTCATTTGTGACTTGAGGACATATCTGCGCCGCCCCGACGTTCGGGACGAGCTCGAAGCGATTGATGCGCGTCTGTGGCAGTACGTCACCGATGCCACCAGTCCGCTGGAGCATTACGTCCTGCCGCTTCCTCCCTCTGACTCCGCTCAGGAGGACGAGGGCGCGGAGGTGGAGGACTGCATCGCATCGCTGCATGAGCTGCTGTGCATTCGCAAGAACCTCCGCAAGTGGCGGACGTACACGCTCGACACCGACTATGCGCTGCGCTGGCTGCGTGCCATTGAGGGTGTGTGGCGGCAGGGCGAGGACGGTGCGTGGCAGCACGTATCGGGCGGCGTGAAGTTCGACACTCCGCAGGGGGCTCGCCACGTGCGGCTGATGCCTTTCCAGGTGTGGTTCGTGGTGACCACGATGCTCTTCCAGACGGAGGTGGATATGGAGCGCGAGTGGCACGATGGCGACGTGCTGCTGCCCTCGGAGTTCGTAAAAGAAGTAGAAGAAGAATTAAACTAAGAAAAGATGGAAAAGAAAAACGACAGAACATTTTCATTCAGCGTCACGCTTGCATTGTTTCTCGGCTTTTTAATCGGTCTTGTTTCCGGTATAAACTCAATGAAGAGCGAGTGCGACAAGTGGTCAGAGATGTATGACCGCCACATCAACGAGCAGTGGAACATGATTGAGCGTAAGGACTCGATGTATGCTGAGTATTTCAAACTGCGAATTGAATATATGGACGGACATACGCTTGAACCGAAAAAGTAATACCACGATGGCGACGTGCTGCTGCCCTCGGAGTTCGTCCGCGAGGTGGTGGACGATCCTCTCCCGCTGTGATTTTTTTTAATTTGAAATGATAAGGAAAAGATTTTTTATTAACTCATAAAAACAAAGAAAAGATGGCAAGAGAAACAATTAACAACTTCTACCCTCAGTACAAGTTGCACGAGTGCGCCGACAGTTCACTGGATGCACTCTCATTCATTCATTTTGAGAACGGCTATGCGTATGCCAGCAACAGCAAGGTGGCTGTGCGTGCCAAGATTGAGTACATCAGCACATTCAAGGGTGAGGAACTTGACATGCTTGAGAACAAGAGCATCGGCATGAAGGAGTTCAAGGCTCTGCTCGAATACGAAGATGTGCGAGTGGAAGAGCATGGCTTCCGTGTCAACTCGGAGCGCACACCGCTGTTCTTCGGTTTCAATCGTCAGCAAGAGTTCAAGTTCCCCGATGCAGAGAACATCGTGGAGCAGACAAAGGCAAAGTTGGCATCGGCTGACAGCGTGAACACTACTGGCTTGAATGTGACATTGCTCAACAAACTATCGAAGGCAATGGGAGAGACATTGTTCCGCTTTGACTTCAACGGAAACGGAGCCATTCTTGTGCGTGCTGCTCAGAACCTCGACTCTGCCGAGAACATCACGGGAATCATCATGCCTGTATTGGTTGATGAAGACTAATATATAACGGAGGGGTGCAATTCCCCTCCACTATTCTAACCCAGTATGATCACCCACGCTTCAACCTTCTCTGGCATCGGTGCGCCCGAGGTGGCCGCAGAGATGCTCGGGTGGGAGAATGTCTTCCACTGCGAGATTAACCCATTCGGGCGCCGGGTGCTGGACTATTATTTCCCAAAAGCAAAATCGTATGAAGACATTACCAGGACAGACTTCTCAGAGTGGCGCGACCGCATTACAGTTCTCACAGGAGGATTCCCTTGCCAGCCATTCAGTTATGCCGGACGGAGAAGAGGCTCGGAGGATGACCGCTACCTCTGGCCGTTCATGCTGCGCTGCATTGAACAGGTCAGACCCCGTTGGTTTGTTGGCGAGAATGTTGCTGGAATCACCACGATGGAGTTCCCCAACAGTCCTACTGCGGTGGGAGAGGAAGCCGATCTATTCGGAGATAACAAGACGATATACGAACTACGACAACAGCTCGTCCTTTCAGAAATCATCGAAAGTCTTGTGGGAGTCGGCTACTCCGTCCAGCCATTCGTTATTCCAGCTTGTGCCGTCAATGCCCCGCATCGTAGGGACAGGGTCTTTATCGTTGCGCACCGAATTGTTGCCGACACCATTGGCGACGGAAGTGGAGCACAAGCAGAGAGTGACCGACTTATTAGCGAGTGGCGCGACCGACTTTCACTCGCGAGCCAACGGGGAGATTCGCCCCAACGGACTGATGGACTATCTGCGCTTCAAGGGCATACTTCCTACACCCCAAGCCAGCGAAGGCGAGAAATTTACGAACAAGTACAATCCAAACTCGCAGATGGGGCAGAGCCTTTCGGCAATGGCAGGGAGCGGAATGTTACCGACACCAAATGCGAGGGACTTCAAGCAAGACTTGATGAACGAGGCAACGGCATCGAGAATCGAGACACACCAAGCTGGGGTTGCGGAAGTTGTAGCGAACTCTATCCCGAAAACCGATGGCGAACCTTTCCGTCTGTCTCCCCTGTTTACCGAGGAAATGATGGGCTTCCCTTTCCTGTGGACCACCTTACCATTCCTTTCAGCGAATGGAAGCGAGAAAGCCTGAAAGCCTACGGCAACGCCATCGTCCCACAAGTCATGTACGAGATATTCCGTTGCATAGATGAAATAGAAAAAACACTCAACCCAGAATGAAAAAAGCAAAATCGTATGAAGACATTACCAGGACAGACTTCTCAGAGTGGCGCGACCGCATTACAGTTCTCACAGGAGGATTCCCTTGCCAGCCATTCAGTTTTTTAATTTGAAATGATAAGGAAAAGATGGTTTCTGAACAACTGCAAAAGAAGATAGACCGAGCCGTGAAGCTCTTGCAATCGGTCGCCAATGGCTACGATGGCGAGATTGAGGTGGCTTATAGCGGTGGAAAGGACAGCGATGTCATTCTGCAACTCGCTAAGGAGAGTGGCATTCGATACCGAGCCATTTATCGCAACACGACAATAGACCCTCCTGGCACGATTGCTCACGCAAAGGAAATGGGATGCGAGATATTGCAGCCTCGCAAATATACCTTCCGTGAGTTGATTCTTCGCAAAGGTCTGCCTTCAAGGTTTCGCAGATTTTGTTGTTCGGAACTGAAAGAATACAAGGTGCTCGACAAGTGCATCATGGGAGTGCGCAAGGCTGAGAGCCGTGCAAGAATGGAACGATACAACGAGCCTACCCAGTGCCGTTTCTATGGCTCAAAGAAAAACCATGTAGAAGCCATCTATCCTATTCTTGAATGGACGGATGAAGATGTCGTTGAGTTTCTGACTGAGCGAAACATCAAGGTGCATCACCTTTACTATAAGGAAGACGGAACGATTAACCCGAAAAAGCGTCTCGGCTGTATGTGCTGCCCTCTTGCATCGAAGGAAAATCGCATTGCAGAGTTCAAGGCTCATCCGGGCATGGTCAAGTTCTACATTCGGAACTTGCAGAAATATCTCGACACGCACCCCGATTCTTATGCCGCTACTCATCACGAAAATGCCTACGATTGCTTTGCTCATGATGTTTTCTTCAATGGTCGCAAAGATTGGGACACTATCGTTTCGGGCGGTCTTTTTCAAGAAAAGGCAGATTTCAAGGCATTCATTGAGCAACAATTCAACATCACATTATGAAAAAAGTATTCGACCGCCGTCGCCTCTGCACCGAAGCCGACTTGTTCCAAACCCGAAAGAGCGGCAAGACGGAGCTCGGTGCCAGCATGGACAACGCACAATTCATGTGCATGGGTGATGCCAACGAGCAAGTCAGCATCGTAGCCAACGACGCTAACCAAGCCATAAAGATTGCATTCAAGGCAGTCAAAGCCTACGCCCTGCAGATTGACCCCTCGGCTAAGAACAAGCTGGGCGGCAAACTGCTGAAGGTAGGAGCCAAGGAGATGCGCTTCGTCGATGGCTGCCCTCGCACCGCATCCCTCGAAGCCTTTGCCGCAGGTGGTAAGCCAAAGGACGGATGGAACTCCGGCTGGGTACACAACGACGAGCCGGGACAGGGCAAGTACGTCAACGACCACAACGACATGGAGAGCACCGTGCAGGAACTTGTCGGCTCGGCTGGTGTGCGCCGCGAACGAATGCGCCTCAATACCACCACAGCCGGCAAGGTCGTGACGGGACCATACAAAGACCACATCGAGCGACTCGAGACGCAGCTGCTCGACGAAATGCAGATACCCCTCGGCACGGCACAGCCCCTCCCCTACGACTACAACAACGCCCTCCTCCTCCGTCTCGACCCCTGGGACTGGACCGGCAACGTGGAAGACCTCAACCACCGCCACCTCTTCCGCCGCGTCAACCGAGCCATCGGCATCACCGTCCAGCCCACCTGGTACAAGGAGCGCATCCAGAAAGCCCTCTCCGGCACCGAAGACGAGCGCAAGGAGGTACTGACCAAGGACTTCAATATTTGGCAGAGCGAGAGACTTATCAAGTGGCTGACCCCCGAAGAGGTGCGCAAGCTGCAAGGCCGTCGCACCATCGACGAGTTGGAACCCGAAGAAGGTTGGCAGGTGTTCGTGGGGCAAGACTTTTCGAAGGGCAACGACCTGTGCGGTCAGTCCTACCTTTGTGTCCGCGAGAAGGAAGACGGCGGCATGGAGTTTTTCGCCGACATGGACGCATGGATAGCCGAGGAGATGCTGGAGAGCCACCCCAATGCTGCCTTCTACCGCACCATGATCGAAAAAGGACACCTTCACACCTCGCCCGGCAAGACCATCGACGAAAACCTCATTGTCGCCCGCAACATCGAGATTGCCGAACGACTGCCCATTGTGCAGTGGGGCTATGACTCCTACGATGCCATGCGCTTCGTCAACGCCATCGGTGCATGGCTCCAGGCTCGCTTCGAGGTCAACCCCAGCGACATGATGCGCCCCGTCAGTCAGACCTACGCCACCTACAACAGCCCCGTGCAGGAATTGGAGTACATGGTGCGCAACAATCCCCCGCTCATCGAGTTCTCCATGAATCCCCTTTGGCCTTGGGAGTTCAGCGGCATCGCCATCGACATGGACAAGTACGAGAACATGAAGCCCATCCGTGCCACCTCGACCGGCGCGAAGATTGACAACGTGCAATGCCTCCTCTCTGCCCTGAAGATGTACGATGACTATGTGCAGAGCTATAATGAGGATAAGGATTGATTTCACCGATTCCTTGACAATTCGATTTCTCGAAAAGAAAACCACAAGAAAGCGCAAGGTAAACCCCTGCGCTTTTTCGTGCGTATAGTGTAGGGCGGTAAAAATCCCCGTCCGAAAAAACGCTATGAACATTCAAGAAATCTATTTCAAATCAGACTTCACGGTAATCCTTGCCAGTGAAGCACAGTGGGGCGGCTGTCCATTCAGGCTGTCGTTCTACACCGCATCTCCGTCACGCTCGTTCGTAGCGTGCTTTGATGGAGAGAATTATCACAACTGCCGACTCCTCACGGACGGTCGCCTTGAGATAGGCATCAATCAGAAGGACGGCAATGTGCAGTCGCTCATGGGCATAGGTAAGCTCATGCTCGCTCCTGAGTTCTACCTTGACAACGACGCCTTCCGCGACCACGTCTGCAATCAGTTCGTCAAGCCTTTCGTGCCAACATTTGTGAAGAAGGACGAGGATGGCAACGATGTGGAGTATCAGGTGGCACTCTCTCTGAATGGGGCGAGCACCTTTACCACCATCGGCACCCTCCCCGCCTACTATCAGGCCGGCCTAACTCCCGAAGAGCATCAGGCTCTCCTCGATGCCACTCGCGACGCCAACGCCGCCGCCACCAATGCCGACGACACTGCCGAAGACGTGAAGAGTGATGTCCGCGACTTCCTCGCCATTGAGGGCAAGAATGTCCGCGATGCCATTGAGCTTGTGCAGAAGACTGGTGTTGCCATCAAGGCCATTGGTGATGAAGCCAAGGCCAACGGAGACTATGCCAAGCAGATGGCAGACAAGGCAAGCGCAAGTGGTGATAAGGCAAACGCATTTGCGGAGAAGGCTGGTGCAAAGGCTGACCTCGCTGATATCAAGGCGAAACTCGCAGATGAGAAAGCACAGCTTGCCGATACAAAGGCGAACCTTGCCAATTCAGCTGCAACGAGCGCAAACAATGCTGCACAAACGGCACAGCAGGCAACTACGGCTGCAAATACCACGGCTCAGCGTGTAGACAGAGAGTGGATTGCAAAGAGCGAGGAGTGGAATGACCAGATATCTACGGCTGTATTTACATCTTCGCAGATCAGCGCAAAAGCCGAAAAGGTAAACGCAGAACTTGACGGTTCCGTAGTCACTGTCACCAATCGCAACGGGCAGTCAAAGTCAATTGATCTTAAGGACGCCACCTATGAGAGCAGACTTTCAGCCGTGGAGCAGAAAGGCCAGACGCAGGACACAAAACTTACCGAATTGTCCCGAAAAGTAGGTGAGTTAGACAAAAATACTAAACCTATAATCTCCGCGGTTGAGAAACTTGATTGGAAGGTTGAGAAGTCATATAATTTTGATGGAGTATCAACCAAAGCGTCACTCAATACACCTATTACGCTTACAAAGGATGGAGATTCTATTGAATTTGGCGCGGAAACCGACATCTCTGGATTTGGGAACGGATACGGCTTGTTCGCTCATAAGAACGCATCTAATCAATGGCGAGGCATTGGTGTTGACAAAGATGGTGTTCGCATTAGATTTGCCGATGGCTCTTGGTTCAACTCTTCTAATACAATAAAATGCAACATCTCTAATATAAGTATATCATACGAAAACGGAAATGTCATTTTACGAAGCAATGGTAATGTCGTATATACTATGTCTGGTCAAAAGGACTTGACAATATCTGTAATAGGTTATGATTCTGTAGCTGCAAGATGGTGGAATGGCTCTATCAAGGACTTGAAGGTCAATGGCGAAGATTATGTAATAGAGGATAATTCTACTGACTCTACGATAGTTGTAGAAAAGCATCAAGACTCTTCTTTTTTGACAGAGGAAGAGAAGAAAAAGATTGATGCGATTACTGCTGGTATGTATGTTGAAAAGTCTGCAACGCAGATGAATATATACTTTAGGAAGGCTGACGGAACATATATTGGCTATCCTCTTATCAAAATGTCGGCAAGCGGTATGTTCTACGATTACTGGGCAACGAGACAGGTGTTTGTGGCTCAGTATGCTAACGGAAAGATGAATAGGGGTGAGAACTTGCTATATACATCGGAAGCCGAACTTGCGATGTATATAGGTCTCAGTGATGGAACTAAGAACTATGTCGGAGGTCAGATGCACGGATTTGAGAACATTGCTGGAAGTATACAAGCTGGCGGTGACGGAAGCAATAGGGAGATTGTTATTATCGTGGACGGAAAGCACGTTTCCGAAAGCGAAATGATTTCGTTGAAGTCAAGTAATCGTGTGGAAGTCTATCAGCATACTTACCTTTATCCTTGTTCTTCTACCGCTTCTCCTTTTGCTGAGGTGTCAAAGAATTGGGTGTTTGAAGATAGTAAGATGGTTGTATCTACCTCTATCAAAATGCTCACATCTACGAAATTCTACAACATTTTTTTCGGTATGCTTGGAGTATATCGTCATTGGATGGGAGATGCCACAAAACCATATCTCACAAGTCGTGCGGTAAAGTGTAATAAACCATCCCAGATTTTTAACATTGAAGACGGATGGTATGATAAGGATTTGTTTAATCTTGATAAGGAATGTAAATCTCTCTTGGCATTAGGAGAGTGTGGATATAGTTTCAAACTGACTATTGAGGATAGCAATCTTACCAATGGCGGTTTTATGATTAGAACCAACAATAATCCATACAATAAGATTTACTACGGCATGGAGTCGGCTGATGGACTTGATTATAGCGGCGAGTGGCGCGCTACGCAGATATGGCATATAAATTAGAACTCACCGAAAAACTTGCATAATTAGGTGAGTTTCTCGTACAGAAAGGAAGAGAGCGACATCCGCAATGGGTATCGCTCTCTTACTGTATTCTATCTTCTTCGTCCGGCGATTTTCGATACCAGACTCATTTTACAAGCTAAACCTTACTATATTCTATCCACCTGATCGAACGGGTCGTCGTAGTAAGGGCAGTTGTGCTCTGGAGTCATGCGGAAGCGCGGGTGCATATGCCTATGCCACACCTCGCACTCTTCATGCTTATGGTCGTAGTGTGAGCAGTAGTTGCAGTACCGCTCACCTATCAGATATGCATCGTCTATCATCGCTCACTCCATATTGCGGTCCTCTCCATCTCCCCATATAGAGGGCGTGCTGGTAGAGAATGTAAAGTCCACCTCTTCCTCTTCTTCTGCCGGTGGCTCCTGGCTTCCGACCATCAGCCACTCTGTGCGAACCTCCACAATGCGACAGCGAGGTTGTATGTACGTTTTATTAGTATTCTCCTTCATACTGAGGTAGCCATGCAGAGTTGAGTGATACATTGCTTTCGGTGGCGTTGGTGTAGAACTTGCCGTGATATGCCGTCGTGCGACTTGCCTTGAATGGTGCATCAGTGATGAGGATTGCCCCGTTCTTCTCACTGCCGGCATACGACTCATACCGCAGGGCAGTGGTCCACTCTCCCTTGGTAGATAGGCTCCATGACGTGAAGCTACCGCCCGTCCTTCCTCCCCACGAGTCCGGGATGTTGAATGTCTGTGTGTAGCTGTCCGTGTCGATGGGCTCGCCTGTGATCATGTCCCAGCCTGTATACCAAGATGCGGGCGAGAGTGTGAGCGCATTGGTGCCTACTGGTATGGCGTCATCCATAGTCATCACCAGCTTCGTGGCCACACGATCGAGCGTCACAGCCCTGTTGCCATTGCTTGTCTTAACCACCGTCACCTCATAGTCTGTGTAGAACGTATCGAGCGGTTTGGTCCAAGTTACCTTGCCGTCCTTATACGTCGGCTCTGTGCCGCGAGATGCAAGGAACAGCACATGATGCTCGCCGAGGCTCAGGCTCATGGTTGGCTTACCCCAGTCTTCGTCGGTGCTCACTTGGTGCTTCTCCTGCTTTATCTTCCCATCGCAGTAGTCGATGACCCACAGGTCCGTCATCTCTGACCCGTCGGCCGTCATGTACGAGTTGGCCCTGGTCTGTCCATCCCTAAACTCGGGGTTCTCAAAATCGCCTTTAATGGTGAAGGTGAACTTCTTCACAGCCTCGTGCTTACCGTCTTCTGCGACGGGCACATCCTCCATCTCAATGTGCTCACACGCTGTGAGCATGCCCATGCTGAGCAGGGCCATAAGTAGCATTCTTTTCATCTTGTTTTTATAAAATTGGTTGCAAGTACGGCGCAAAGGTACAACATTTTTCTTAAAGGTAAACCTCCGACGCTGTTTTTCTTGAATGGTAGAAACAACATTCTACATAGTACTATATGGATTTTATCTTTTCATTCTTGCTTGAGCATGCATTCGAGCTGCTGACAAGCGCCGGCCTTGTGGGTATCTACATGGCCAGAGAGAACCGAAGGACGGTTAAGATAGACAACGACCGAAAAGTAATGGACGACCTTGTAGCCCACCTCGAACGCATGAAGCGCGAGCTTGCCGAGATGGAAGAGCGCTACAACAAGCTCCTAAAGCAGAAAGATGAGCGCATCAAGGAACTGGAGGACAAGGTGGCGGCGCTGGAGAAGGAGCTTGACAGTATGAAAGCAAAGCGAAACAGTAAGGGACAATTCTGCAAGCGTGGCTCAGCGATGGTCAGCGCAGAAGAAGCCGGAAAATGATTACAGCTATGGCACTAAAGAAAGCAACTCGCAAGATCAACCGCATCATCGTGCATTGCTCTGCCACGCCGGAAGGCAAGGACTTCACAGTGGCAGACATCGACCGCTGGCACCGGCAGAGGGGCTTTGACTGCATCGGATACCACTACGTCATCTATCGTGACGGCACCGTCCACGAAGGGCGCGACATCAACCGCGTCGGCGCTCATTGCACCGGGTACAACACAGGCTCCATCGGCGTGTGCTACATAGGCGGCACGGACGCACAAAACAAGTTCGCAAAGGATACCCGCACAGACAAGCAGAAGGCGGCACTCTTCACGCTCCTTCGTGAACTCGTGACACTCTATCCAGGAGCAGAGATATACGGCCATCGCAACTTTGCCGCCAAGGCCTGCCCCTCCTTCGATGCACGCAAGGAGTACAAAGGCATCTGATTCACCCTTCCCTGCCGTTGACGGCAGGTATCACACACTAAGCATATGTTTATCCAACACTACCCAAGTAATCGAGACCCAGAGGAAGACTGGCACGCTATACGCCGACAGCTACGTAGTGCCTTCCGCACATTGGCACTGATCATCGCCACCTTTATCTGCATCTTCCTGCTTTTTTCGTGCAAGACGGTGGAATACGTGCCCGTCCACACCCATTCCACCGATACCATCTACCAGTCTCGCCTTCAGCGCGACAGCATCTACCTCCACGACTCCATCTACTACGCTGTACAGACCAAGGGCGACACCGTAGTCGAGTACCAGGAGCGATGGCACACGGCATACCGAGACCGCCTGGTCCATGACACCGCCTACGTGGCAAAGCACGACACCGTACCAGTGCCATACACCGTCGTCGAGAAGGTGGAGGTGGAGAAGAAGCTCAACTTCTTCATGCGTCTGCTCCTTTGGACGGGTGGCATCGCCTTGGCACTCATCGCCATCATTGCAGGCTCATTTATCTGGCGCATCGTGCGCGATTGGCGAAGGCTGATGTAAACCTCAAACCATGCACAGCCCGACTTATATACGACTGATGAACCGACGCGAGTGGCGCGACCTTCGCAACGATGTGTTGAGCGAGCAACCCGTCTGCCAGGAGTGCGGACGAAAGGCAAGCCAATGCGTGCATCACATCGTTGAGGTGGAGAGCGGTCGGACGGACGCGGAAATGGAGCGCATCGCCTACAACAGGGCGAACCTCCGGGCTCTCTGTTTTGAGTGCCACAATGCAATTCACAAGGCGAAGCGCAGCCATAGCAAGCAGGCACACCGGCAACGGGCAGCGGAAGCCCTCGAAAGATTCAAACAACGAATAAACCCAAATAATAACAAAGCATGAAATTCTTCAATTATGACATCCAGAAGCGCGAAGGCGTAGGCGGCACGGCTGAGAAGGCCACCGCAGAGCCATCCGTGTCAGGCGGCTCGTTTGAGGCGAAGATTGAGCATGCAAGCGGTTTCAACACAAGCCCCACCGTTTCGGCCTGGTATCGTGGCGTTGAACTGAGAGCCAACGCAATGGCACAGTTGCGCATGGAGTTCCAGCAGCGGGACAAGGTAGGCGGCAACTTCATCCAGTACGATCGTGGAATCGCCAATCGTCTCAACTACCTCCTGCAAGTCCGACCCAATGACTACGAGAACGCGGCACAGATGGCCAGACGCAAGGAAATCCTGCGCATCATGAAGGGCAATGCCTACATCTACATCGAGCGCGACAGCTACGACGACATCAAGGCACTGCACCTCTGCACCAGCGGAAGCTACAATCCGCTGAACGACACCTACACCATTACCTACTCGCCCAAGAGTATCAACAAGATTGTGCAGAGTGGCGACATCATCCACCTACGCAACACCTTCACCACCGAGGACGGCATGTCCGGCATCTCGACGCTGACCTACGCTGCCCGTGCCCTGAATATCAATGCCACCAACGACAAGCAAGCCCTCGAAGTGGCTGGCAAGGGCGGTCGCCTCAAGCTGTTGCTGACTCAGGCAAAGGAACGCTTCCAGGCCATCGGTGGCAAGATGAACCAAAAGCAGATGGAGGACAGAAAGCGTCAGTTGCAGGAAGACCTCTACAAGGGCGATGTGGGCGTGATCCCATTCGGTACCGAGGTGCAGCAGTACAGCATGAGCGCAGCCGACATGCAGATTCTCGAAAGCCGTCGTTTCGGCGTGGCTGAAATCGGTCGCTTCCTTGGTCTCAATCCCCAGCTCCTGGGCGACATCACCAACTCGAACTACAAGACTGCCGAGTTCATCACCCTCGAACTTTACCGCACCCTCGCCCCCCTCATCCACGAGGAGGAGATGGAGTGGAACGGCAAGGTACTTGGTCCCGAGCTCTACGGCGTGCAGCGATTCCACCTCTGCGAGAAGCCCCTCTTCCGTCTCGACCTTGCAGCACAGGCTCAGTGGAACAAGAACCGCCTGGAAACGGGCGTGGCAACCATCAATGAACTGCGTGCCGAGAACGACCAGCCCACCGTAAAGGACGGTGACAAGATTCTCGTCTCTGCCAACCTCAAGACCATCGACATGCTGATGAAGGAGGGCGCAAATTCGCAAACGGCTGCAAACGGAAATGCAAACGGAAATGCAAACGGCGAAGGTGAGAAAGGAGGTGCATCATGAGATGGCTGACCCCCGAACGCATACAGCAGCACCTCCGCATAGATGCTGACCAATACGCCCTCGAACAGGAGAACCTGGAGCTCTACGCCGAATCGGCAGAAGACACCGTCCTCGACTGGATAGAGCGAACCGAGGAAGACCTCTACGAGACCTACGGCAAGATTCCCCCCAAGCTCGTGCAGGCATCCCTCCTCCTCGTGGCACAGAGTTATGAACAACGCAGTAACATCACCACCCAGCAGATGTACCTCGTGCCTTATGGCAACTTCGACGCACTCTGCATGGCTTACATGAAATAGTTATGGCATACCAACGTGGATTCTTAAAAGACCGCATCCAGGTACTGAACCGCAAGGATGTCACCACCGAGCACGGAGCGAAGAAGGGCACCGACTATCAGCCGGACGGCGCACCCATCTGGGCGAACGTATCCTTCCTGAAAGGCAAGAAAGCCATGATGGAGGCAAGCCTCGACGCCCTCTCTTCCTACCTCGTGCGCTGCGACTATCACCCTCGCATCACCGATCATTCGCGCATCCAGTGGAAGGGCAAGACCTACCAGATTGACCCACCCAAGGCAGACGAGCAACGAGGGGAGATGCAGTTCACTATGTACGAACAGGCATAAAGTAACGACAGCCGCTCTCGTAACCTTACGAGTGCAGCACTCACAAAGCAACGAGTAATTAGTCGTTACTTAACGATTAAGCAACCGTTAAGCAACGATTGGGCAACCGTTAAGTAACGATAAAAAAGTAAACCCGAAACCACATTACACCAGATAAGTATGGACAAGCAACAAATCAGACAACGCTTCATCGCCACAGGCGTAGAAGTCAGAGAGGGCGAAGGCGAAAGCCGTGTCCTCCGTGGCAAGGCGGTTTGCTTCAACGAAGTCACCACCCTTTGGGATGGAAAGTACTTTGTCGAGAAGGAAATCATCTCGCCCAGCTGCATCACCGAGGAGTTCCTCCGTGAGCAGGATGTGAAGTTGGACCTTTTGCACAACCGCAATGAAAGCATCGCACGCAACAACAAGGGAGTTGGTACCCTCAAGTTTGAACTCCGAGCAGATGGCCTCTATTGGGAGGCTGAGATGCCAAAGTGCGACCTCGGAGACAGAGCTCTTGAACTTGTGCGCAATAAGACGTACACGGGATGCTCGTTTGAGTTCTACCCCGAAGAGTACACCGAGGCAGTGACAACCCTGGCAGACGGACGCGAGGAGGTGACCATCACCCACACCAAGTTCCGCTCACTCTCTGCCCTCACCATCGCACTCGACCCTGCCTATCAGGGCACATCAGTCAACGAGCGTGAGCAGTACGAGAAGCGCGAGAACGACCACGCCGCCGAAATGGCAGCACGCGAAGAGGCAGCAAAGCAGGCCGAACGCGAAAAGCAAACCCAGAACGCACGTTCACGCGTATTGTGTAGCATTGAAGCTGCACTCGCAGAAAGCGACATCAATTAACCAATTTATAAACCAATTTCTACCGTTATGACGAAGAAAGAATTTCGTGAGAAGCTGAACGGCCTCAAGGCCCAGGCCGCCAATGCAGAGGGCGAGTCTCTGCGTGAAATCGAGAATCAGATCAAGGCACTGCGCGAGGAGTTCGCAGACGAGACCGCTGAGATGCAGCGTGAGGCCATCGAGAAGGCAAACAAGCGTGAGGAGAAGCGCGACGTAAACGCATACCTCCGCGAGGTACTGAAGGGCGTTCGTGAGTCAAAGCAGGCTCGTGAGATTACCCTTGGCACCGCAACCGCTAAGGGTCAGATTTTGGAGAGCGGTGCAGTTGCACTGACCATCCACGACATCATCCCCACCCTGAACGAGGGTCTCGGCCTGCCCGCAGGTATCAAGATTGTCACCGGCGTAACCGGCAACGAGCTGTGGCCCGTCAGCGTTGACGATGCCAAGATTGAGGAGGTTGGCGAGACCGCTACCCTGTCAGCTCAGGACCTCAACTTCGACAACATCCAGCCCACTGCCTTCCGTGGCGGCATCCGCATCAATGTGTCGAACACCGCTATCGACAACGCAGACTTCGACCTGCTGGGCTTCATCCAGGGCAAGATCACTCTCGCACTGAAGAAGTACCTCGCCGAGAAGCTCTACTCTCAGGCTGCCTTCACCGGCAACAAGGGTCCCTTCTCAGGTCTCACCGCAGCTGGTAGCATTACCCTCGACGGCACTGCCTACAAGAATATCCTGAAGGCTGTTGCAGCATTCACCGACAAGGGCTTCGACTCTTCAAAGGTATGCCTCGTAATGGACGCAACCACCGAGGCTGAGTTGAAGGCAACCCCCAAGGCAGCTGGTCAGGGCGGTTTCATCATCGAGAACGGCAAGTGTGCCGGCTACGACTATGTGGTTAGCCACTACATCAACACCAAGCTGAAGGGCGGTTCTGGTACCGACAAGAACGACCTCGTTCCCACCACCGACAAGAGCATCGGTATCGGCTACTTCGACTACGAGGCTCTGCAGCAGCACGGCACCGTCCGTCTGGTCGTTGACGCTACCAGCGAGAACGTTGCAATGCGCAACATCACTGCCGTAGTGATGAACACCGCATGGTCATTCACCGACCTGAGCAAGAAGTTGAACGAGAAGGGCGGCACCACCACCAAGGCATTCGCCCGCTACACAGTCGTTCAGCCCGCCTAAACCATCAACATCTTTTCTGACCGAGGGCTCCGGGCGAGACGAAAGCCGTCCGTCCCTCCTTTCAGAGAAGGTAAAGAATTAACAACAACAGCGATATGATCAACGCACACCACTTCTTCACCAAGGCACTCAGCCAGTCCGACAAGATTCAGGAGGCGACGCACGGCAACATCTTCATCTTCCCCTGCGACGAGGAACTTGACAAGAACCCCCCGAAGCCCTACATTGTAGTGGCTAACAGAGGCACGCAGAACGACTCCACCTGCAAGGATGACAACGAGTACGACGGCAACGTGGACAACACCACCATAGAGATAGTAGTGTGCGGCGATGAAGACGAGCAGATTGTCCGTGTAGCTCAGCTTGTGCGCGACTGCATAGCCACTGCCATGCGCTCCTTCGATGCCGACCAGTTCGAGACACTCGGCTGGTGGCTCCAGGACAGCTCATACAGCGACACCGGCATAGCCTACAACGACTACACCCTCAACCGCTCAACAAACATCACATATCGTATCGAAACAACAAAATAACATGGCACATCTCAAAGGACAAAACGTGAACTTGCTGACCAAGGTCGGCAGCTCATACGTACCCATCGCAGCATCGAGATCATGTGACCTCACCATCACTGCCAACACGGAAGATGCAGCAGCCAAGGATGACCCCGGAGACGGTCTGTTTGACAACCCCGACTTCGTCAACTATTCTTGGAGTGCATCCAATGAGTCTTATGTGGTAGACGTGGCATATCTTGGCACACTGCTCAGCAAGGTGCTCAGCGGGGATCGCAAGCTCGATGTGCAGTTCCAGGTAGGTGGCAAGGGTGGATCACAGAAGAAGGTGCTCACCAAGAAGGGAGAGGCCTTCATCAGCAACATATCCATCGATGCCACCAACGGCAGCTTCGCTACCATCAGCCTCAGCCTTGAGGGCAACGGCACACTCTCTGACGGCACATTCGTGGAGAGCACCACCGTATCCGAGCTGAAGAAGCGTATCAAGGGCAAGGCGCTCATGGTGGCCATCGACACCAGCACACAGCCTCAGAGCCACATCTGGAAGACCATTGCATGCGCTACCAGCCACAAGCTGAACATCAGCGTCAGCCTCTCCGATATTACCGACAAGGACTACAACGACAGCGCCGTCTATAAGGAAGTCACCGGAATCAGCGTCAGCCTCACCACCGACAACCTCATCGACGACATCTCCAACACCGCCACGCTTCACGGTGCAGGCCTCGCAGATCTCTACTCGCTTGTCACCACTGGCAAGGCCATCGCCGTAGAGTTCGGATACTACCCCGACAGCATAGGATCTGACGTGCACAAGTACGGAGCCGACACTGGCACCGGCTATGCAGAGGGCGACACCGTACTTCTCACTGGCATCTTCACCTGTACCAACGTAAGCATCAACGGTGCCAACAAGGAGGATGCCACCTTCTCTGCCGAGTTTAGCAACAAGGGCGCAGTCACCGTAAGCGCTACCGCTGCTGCACTCAGCGAAGAGTAACCACATATCCCCTCCCTCCGGGCGTTTTCCTGTCGCCCGTGTGGCGCTCTGCTCACTCTCACAAGCATTTTTCACCCTTTATCTAAAGAGCAGAGCGCCACTTTTTCTTATTGTTCACGTTCCATGCCTTACATGGCATGGCATAAATCACAGAAAAGATGAAAACACATACCCTACACATCGACGGCCAAGCCTACGACCTTCGCCTCACCGGCACCGTAGGCATCCACATCCTTGCACAGTCATTCGTGCCCGACGAGGCAGATCGCTACACCACTGTTCCCGGCGATTCATCGACGGGCGAAGAGTCTCACCATGCACCCACCCCAAAGTGGCTCATGGCGCTGCTCTATGCCATCTTCTACACCTGCCACGAGAAGGCCGCAGAGAAGATAGACTTCCTGCACTTCATCATGTCCTTCTCCGGCAAGGAGTTCCAGGAAGCCATGACGTGGTACTACGAGGCCTATGCAGAGCGTGAAGGTTTGATCCCAGCCACCGTTCCCGACGATTCATCGTCGGCAGAAGACGTCGACCAAAAAAACGCCTAACCCTCTCCGACCTTTTCGCCATTTTGGTCGGAGAGGCAGGCATCTCTCCGCAGTACTTCAAGCGTGAGCTCACCTTCAGCGAGGCACGTCTCATCATCCAGGGCTTACAGCGACGCTACCGCCCCACCTACGAGTCAGCCCGCATGCTGCACGGCTGTATCGGTGGTCTGTTCGCCAAGGATTACAAGCTCCCCGAGTTCCCGTGGGACCATGAACGCACGCACCGCGACACGTCGCGCCCATCGCACGATGAGATACGCCAGCTCATGCAGGAAGCCCAAGACATGGAGCGAAGACTCAACGGAGGATCTCGCATTTAGAACATCATTGTTTACCGGTTAATTAATAATTTTGTATGGCACGCCACCCGTGAGGGCCGCGTGCTTTTTCTTTATTATCTATCCTTATAGCTCGTTAAAAACAAAACTAAAACATTTTTCTGCATAGTATTTACTATTTAGTAATTTTGCGATAAATTCCAAAGCGCGAAGGAATAAAACTAAATTCACCAACAAAACTAAATCTACACTATTATGCAGATCAAAACAGAACATGGAGAGCACAATGTCACCGGTCAGGGACAGGGCAATCTCAACACTGTACTCGGAGCAGTCGGCACACTTGGCACACTCATGGGAGGCGGTTCGCTTCTCGGCGGCTGGGGTGGCGGTATGATCAACGGCGGCTACGGTCGCAATGGTTACTACAACCCCAACGATCCTGACAGTCGTGTCATCACCAAGGCAGAAGCCAACCTGATGCAGGAGAACGGCACGCTGAAGAGCGAGCTGGCCATCCAGAAGAGCGAGAACTACACCGACAAGAAACTCGTTGAGGTGACTACTTACCTCGACACCAAGCTCCGCCGACTGGAGGACAAGGTTGATGCAAACAAGGACATGCAGCAGGGCGTGAACGCTCAGCAGGGCGCATTCAATGCCGCAGCCAATGCCGCCATCGACGTACTGAAGTCTCAGGTTGGCGCACTCACCGGCGTGACCAAGTTGTATATCCCAGCGGCCAACGTCTGTGACAATGGTTGCGGTTGCGGATGTAGTTGTAATCGCTAAGGCTGAATCCTATGGAGTACAGTAATGCACAGAAATTGGCAGCAGTCGTGTCCGAATGGGCGCGACCTGCCATTTCGCAGATCGCGAGCAGTAGGCTCGTGCGTCTGCCATTCATCCAGAGTCTTCAGACAGCCATCCAGGGCAGCGGCATGGTAGGTGAAGGCTACAACATAGCCAACGACCTTGAACCGATGATGCAACCGATAGTCAACTCTCTCATCACTCCGATGCTCACGCAGTACATCTCTTCCATCCCCGATGAGAACATCCCACAGATGGCTCGTTCGCTCGTTGACAAGATGAAGCAACAAGGCACGTTCAGCATCCTGGACGGTCTTGTAACCTTCGAGCCGCAGGACATTGCCGAGCTCGACCAGTTGCTCATGAAGAACATCCCCGTTGAGCATACGGAAGGCTATCAAGTTATCCACTAAAAAATACCATTATGAAAACATCAAGTGCAATCATACACGCAACGCTGGCAATCGGTTCATCCATCACCGCACCATTCTACGATGTGAACATCTCGCAGCAACTCTGTATGCCAGCATGTGCCGACGAGGTTCCCGTCTTCGCTCCAAAATTCTCGGTCAATAGCATCGAGAACGTAGGCACGAACCAGTACGTCATCAACATCCATGTTGAAGGTGCGATCAGTTACGTGCCATGCGGATGCGGTTGCTGTCAGACCAAGAGCCAGGTGCTGAGTGCCGACTTCACCATACCCGTGTATTCAGCGTCAGCCGTGACCGGCGCAACCATCACAGCCGGAGCCACGAAGAACGGCATCGCCAAGCATCCTTGCAAGGAGTGCTCGCGTGACTTCGTGAGCAATACGCCTCTCACCGTTGTTGCTGTTACCGCATGATGACATTACTCATAGCAATGGCGGCGATGGTAGGTGCATGTCTTGCCGTCCATCTCGGCCTGACGGAAGCCATCGCCCGTACTGTGCTCAAAGCAGCGCAGTGCCACCGATGCACTACCTTCTGGCTCACACTGTCTGTCCTCGTATCAATCGGGACATCCCTTCCACTCGCCGCCTTGCTGGCCATCATCATGTCATACATCAGCAACTATCTGCTATTGTTATTTTTGATTCTTCAAAAACTACATGACCGACTATGGCAAAGAATACAAAATCAGCAGAGCCACCAAAAGAAGAAGTAACAACCTTCAGCTATCGAAAAGTTCTAATGCAGGGCAGCCGAACACCCGTGTTCCAAGGTGCCTGCCCTAAATGCTAAGACAGAGAGCGACCACATGGCCGCTCTTTTTTTTTTATGCAAAAGGCAAACCCAAGACCACGTTTTGCAGGTATAGTAGAAAGACTATACACCAATATGCAATTCGTCATGGACATGGCCGGCATGAAGGCCACAGCAGAACGCCTGGAGCAGATGGCTAACATGCTCAAGGATACCAACTCGCCCGAAGCCAAGGAGCGCAGCGAGTTCATCTTCAAGAACCTTGAAGCGACTCGTAGTGCCATCCAGCAAGGCCTCCAGATGAAGAGCGACCCAAAGCAAACCATTTCTGCCGTATTCCGTAGCAACAGCAAGACGGGCGAGATAGTAAGCGTCAGCCTATTTAATACTAAGCGAGGACGAAACAAGGCATTCAGTCAGGTAGGTGGTGCAGCCGGGTGGAACGTCGGTCCTAAAGGTGTTCGTCGTCGCATATCTGGCAGAACGCTGAAGATACGCAGTTACGATGGCACAGATCGTGATTTCATTGCACGAATGATCAACAGTGGAACTGACGTTCGTACAGGTAGGAGCGACTACCACGGACGAAAAAGCGGAGGAACATACGGCCGTCGCGGTTCGCTCGTCACCAAGAACGCAGTAGGCAAGGCTGAGCCAATATTTGAGAAGTTTGTACGTCGATACGCAGACTTTATCATAGAACAGGCCACAAAGATGTTTAACAAGTAATACAATACACTATATAATGTCTACAAAGTCAAAACTTGAACTTGCTGTCGATTCCGGCAAATGGGAAGACGGCCTGAAGAAGGCACAAAGCTCCATGAGAGCCTTTGAGCAGTCCATCGGTGGACTCGAAAAGGCAACATCGGCAGAGAAGGAACTGATGACAAAGTTCATCCACCTACTCGGCAACACTAAGAGCACTGCCTCAACTGCCAGCCAGCAGATGAAGGAGTATAAGGGTACCATAGAGCGTCTGCAAGTAATCTCTACCAAACTCAACGGAGAGCAGAAGAAACTTGCAGAAGATGCAATGGCGAAGCTGACCAAGCGCATGCAGGAAGCAAAAGGCCAGGTGGACCAGCTGAATCAGTCGATGAACGAAACATCGGACAAGGGAAACATAACCGGCAACGTCCTTGACCAGCTTGCAGGAAAGTTCGGGCTCAGCACAAAGCAGCTGACAGAGTTCGGTGCTGCGCTCGCACTGGGCAAGGCCGCTCTCGATACCATGAAAGGTGCCATAGAGATCAATGAGGCCACGCACGACGTATATGCTCGTACAGTGGAGGCGTGTGATGCTGTCACAAATCAGTTCCTCACAGACCTTGCAAATGCAGATTTTTCAAACTTTATAAGCGGTCTTCAGGGCGTGATAGATAAAGCCATCGACGCATACAATGCGCTCGATGAGTTTGAAAGCTATGCAGCACGATTCAATCCTGCTCAGCAAGCGCAGGAGGCAAAGATTCAGACCTTGATGCAACAAGCTCGCGCTGCCAAGGCTCAGGGTGACAATGCCAAGGCTGAAAGACTCAACAATGAAGCAAAAGATCTCATCAATAAGTTGGAGCAGACCACAAGGGAGTACGGTAAGAAGCAGACCACAGCTGGATATGCCACAATACGCGGCAAGATGGGAGAGGTGGACATCACCGATCAACAGATAGCTTGGTATGCAGACCCGAAGAACTGGGATAAGGCTCAGCAGAAGGCAAAGGAGTTTCAGCGAATCCAAAACGAGATACAAAGAGATCAACAAACCCTCAATTCTAATCTTGGGTGGAGTGAAACTGCAAAGAAGATGTATGCTGATGCAGATGCAAGGTTGAAAGCCAACCAGCAAGCACTGCGTAACGACCCAAGTTTGAAGCGTGCATACACGTTCCAAAATCTGCGAGACTCAGGAGAGAAAGGTGCAGCATTCCGTCAAGCGCTCAGCAATATCTACGGCAACACTATGGCAGAGAGTCGTGTTGAGTCTTTGCGAGCTCGTGCTGATCGCATGGATGGCGTGATAGCAAATGGCATAAAGACGCCGACGCAAAACAAAACGTACGGCATCAGCATGGATATCAGTGAGGCCGTGTCTTCCGGCCTCATAGAAGGCATAAAGATGGTGGAGCCTGGAGAGGCTATGAAGGACTTCGTGGAAGGCATGAAGACCAAAATACAAGAAGGCCTCGGACAGATAGAGCCTCTCAAGATCACAGACGGAAGTACATACGATTATATAGGCGAGCTGAAGGACAACGTGAACGGCATAGCAAGCGCATTCAATGCCGCGTCTGGTGCTCTCGGCCAGTTTGCAGGCGAGAGCGAGGAGGCTGCCATTGCAGCCAAAGGCTTCACAATCGCAGGTGCCATCGCTCAGCTTGTGGCTCAGTTCGCAAGTATCCCAAAGGGTGCAGAGATATGGTCATGGATAGCAGGAACTGTAGCAGGTACAGGCACGCTTGTAGCCACAATCGCATCTTTGAAGTCTGCCACAGCAGAGTACCATGCACAAGGTGGTGTGGTAGGAAGTGGCCCATTCATACCACGCGGCACTGACACCGTGCCAGCCATGCTCACACCTGGAGAGGTGGTGCTCAATGCAAGTCAGCAGCGCACTCTCGCATCTAACCTGCAATCTAACGGACAGACAGGTGGCGTGTACGAAAGTATAACCAGGGCAGAGGACGTGGTCACAATTATCAACACATGGGGTAAAAGAACCGGCAAGGGCGAAATAATGTTTGGATAATATGGCAAGACAGATAAAATGGCGCATGCAGTGGAAGTCGCGCCTAAACAGCACATATGTACTCAACATCTATGAGGAAGGGTACACAGGAAGCTCGACTGAGCTCACTCCTGGCACATCACCATTTCGTACCACTGAAGACAAAGGCGCTGACATATTCTCGCCTGTACACACGCAGAGCGGATACATCGGCGTAGTGTGTGATATGGACACATGGAAGCAGCTCATACCAAATGACGATATGCACCACTATGTTGAGCTGTGGAAGAGTGGACAGGTGGTATGGTGCGGATATATGTCTGCACAAGCATACAACACACCGCTGAAGAACGTACTGCAAGAATATCAGTTTCCAGTTGTGTGCCCTCTTACAGTATTGAAGGGATTCAAGCTCGAGTCGGACGGTATGGATACGGTGGCAAGAGTGCTGATGGAGTGCCTTAACAAAGCAAAGGTGTCTATAGATTACCTTTTCTTCCCTGACAATATGGAAGACGCTGAGTATGCAAACGACCTATCTGCCAAGCTGTCTATGTCTAACTGGATGTCGCAAAACAATGAGTTTGTTCCACAGGAAAACATAGGGACTCCACCATATATCCCATCCGCATCGTGCTACGACATCGTGGAGAGCATATGCAGATTTTTCGGGTGGAGTCTCCATATCGACAAGAGAAATCTGTACTTCACTGCCCCTGATATCGATAGAGAGACAATGAGAAGGTTTGACCTTCAGTCTTTCGATTATGAAGACTGGGGAAGAGTGACCTATGCAGAAATCGAGAGCGAAGATGTGGAAAACATGGTGCCTGCAAGCACATCAGGAAAGATGGAGATCCTGCAAGGGTATAACAGTGTGAACATATCCGCAGAGGCTGGCAACAACAAAGACTACATGTCGCTCAAGCTCGACGAGCTGAAATGGCAAGGTGTTAGCACATGGACAGCCACGAGAGACGGAAAACGTATATGTGTGGCTCATAGATACAACGCAATGCGCCATGAGTCAGACAAGGACACTCAGGAGTCGAGAGCATACAGCTACGATACAAGCGAAGCTCATGTCGAGAAGACCACATACTGGAATGAGAGAGAAGCGGAAGAGATAGACCAGCACCTGTTCCACAGTATGGACGAGTGGGAAGATGGCACAGTGAAGCATAATTACAACTGGAGTGATCATTTTACCATCAACTCTTTTGCTACGCCAACTCAAAACATATCCAAGCTGAGGATAACAAGCCACAAGAACTTCACATTCGCCGATGGCATGCTCTGCGTAAGCGCAAACGTTAGCGCAGGCAATAGCGAGTATGGCCCATTCGAGTACGACGCGCACGCACATTCTCCGGGAGCGACAGGTCTGAGGATGAGCATCAAGGTGGGTGACAAGTATTGGAGTGGAAGCGCATGGCAGGAAGCGGAGACAATACTGCTTATACCTGTAGGAGATGATACCAAGCCACACCAGACAGCAGATGACTACAAAGGCCAGGGGTACATCATTACGACAAAGACTTTGGAGCAGCCATACGATGGTGCAGAAGGCTATGGAATCGTATTCGGACAAGGGGACGCACAGAGCGGCAAGGTAGAGATAACCCTATACAGCGCCAAAGACAACAGATATTCGTACTACAAGCTGGACAACCTGAAGGTGAGCTTCATAAGAAGCAGAGACGCTCAAAGGAATACCAACGCCACCAACTCTTACAGAGAAAGCATCTCTTCGCCGTTCAAGGAAAGCTACGACGTAAGTCTGAACCTTGCATCGGACAATAATAACGAGATGGGAGATGGCCTCGTGGTAGATGTCCAGGGAGGATACCTTCACAACATCATGTATAGTGATGAAACGGTGCCCATGAGACCAGAGAGATATCTCGCAAGGCGAATGAAGAGGCAGTTTTGTACGATTACGAAGAGATACACCATCGATGTGGATAACTCTATATCTGACCCATACAAGAAGTACTTCACTGTTGGCAGAGAACCATACGCCATGATGTCCGTCAGCAAGGACTACAGGGACGATATTGCAACAATTACAATAGACTCAATAAACAGTAACATATGACAGGCACATCAATTGCAATCAAGATAAACGGCTCAGTGGTAGCCATGAGCACAGCCGGAGACATAGAGATACACCAGGAGGCAGTGGAGTATACCCCGCTCCCTGGTTCTGTCTCAGCCGAAGAAGCCGGATGGAAGCACTACCGACGCGGAGAGTACACCTCTTCCATCGAGAACGACTCATTCTTCTCATTCAGCGGAGCGCAGATCCTCGCGCTCATAGGTAGTACAGTATCGGCTTCAGTTGCCATCGGCGACGTGGCCCTCTCATCCACTGCCACCATCACAAGCGCCACCATTGGCGCAGAGGTCAACGGCCTTGCAAAGATGTCCATTAAGGCAGAAGCCAACGGATTGCCAACATTAAACTCATAAGCCACATGATCATACTTGGAAAGACACTTAAGATGTGCGGTGTGAGCGCATCAGGAGCCGACGCGGTAGGAGGCGAGACCAACACCACGCTCACCATCAGCACAGAAATACTGCGAAGCGCAAGCGCCACCGCAGCACGATGCACCAATGTGTGCCCCACCATTAAGTCATGGTCATTGACAGGCGAGGCCATATTCTCGCGGTCTACATTCGCTAAGTTCTGGCAGTGGATAACAAGCTCATCCAAGACGCCGACATTGAAGTTCCAAGGCGAAAGCGAAGGCCACACCATCAGCCTGACTGGTGATGTCATATTCACCAACATGCGCATCTCAGCCGGCGTGCGCGATACCATCCGCATATCCTACTCAGCCGTAGGAGCCGGAAAGCCAACCATCATACTCGAATAATACTTTCAGTTTATACATTATCTTGTTTTTGTAAGTTTTACAAAAAGGCACCACCCGTGAGGGCAGTGCCTTTTCTTTTTACTTCAAGTTCTTGAAGGCATCCACCACCTTCTTGTTTATCATCTTCGCATAAATCTCCGTAGTCTTTATGCTCGTATGCCCGAGTGTATCCCTCACCACCTCAAGCGGGATCCCATGACTAAGGCACCATGTGGCGTATGTATGGCGCGCAATATGGCTCGTCACGTTCTTATCTATACCACACGCAGAAGCCACCTCCTGGAGATACTTGTTGTACTTTTGGTTGCTGATCCTTGGTACCTTCCATTCCCATCGCTCAAGCACTCTCTGAGCATCCGGCAGTATCACGGCGAAGTATTGCTTTTTGCTCTTCTCTCTTCGTTTAGTAATGACCATCTGCCCGTCAATCTCCATTCGTTGTGTAAAGTCGGCCTTCATGAGGTCAACATAGGCAAGCCCTGTGCCCATCTGTACGATGAAGCGGTCACGAGCTTGGCAGAGGTGTACATTCGTCAGCTCCACCACCTTCCACCTCTCGATTTCATCCTCAGTCAGAAACTCACGCTCCTTACTCTCGCCGCGCTCGAATTTCACACCAAGCATCGCAGTCAATGGAAGAAGCCTCTCATTTTGTGCCACACCTATCCAGTGCTTCAGCCTCTTCCAGTACCCGTACACCGTCACCGTCTCGATCGGCACAGCTGTCTCTCTGCCATCCACCATCTTCACCACCTTACGGCCTTCCACAAACTTCTTCCACTGCCTTATATTAGCCGGTGTAACATCCTCAAATCTCCTTATCTTGCCGAACGCCTCCAGATTCTCAAGCACCGTCTTGTGATGCCTCTTCGTTCCTATCGCTATACGTGCAGACTCTATCTGCTCTCTCATCCAGTCGAGGAAGCTCGCATCGCTCCTGTCTACCTTCATCTGCCCGGTAGTCGGCATATCTGCCGGTATCACTACACCAGACAACTCGCTCGCATTCTGCATGGTGAGTGCATCACCTATCCTCTTCTTGCAGGCATCCACTTGCTCCTGTATCAACGTATTCAGCTGGGCAGCATCCTCTCTCCTCACCACCCAATACTCGTCACTCCAATGGCTTGGCAACACGTGCACGCCTGTACTTATATACTTGCGTGACGTGCGCGCATAGTACACGCGCACGTATACAGTGCCACACCTCCCGACCTTCTCATCTGCACGATGATTCCAATCATACACCACTTCGACCCTTGGTTCAATTCTCTTTTTCATAATCATTCATTTTTCTCTCCCCATCCTTTCACCTATGCAATGTTAACGCACTGTTAACGCACCACAATGTTAACACCTGCTTGCACTTCCTTGCACTTTACTGCACTTTCTATGCGTTAACATATCTTTTCATTCATGAAATTTATTCTTAATAATCAAGGGGTTACGCTGTTTTGCATAACCCCTTTTCGTGATTCGGATGGGGCTTTTTTTCTAAATTATTATTATTTGGTTATTAAACAGTTATGAAATTATTAATTTACTACGATAACACAAATCAGTATGTTGACAGGGCGTCCATGATGGCAGATTGGTATTTATCCAGGTCTTTTAACAAGACGTGGAGGAAGTTGTATGGAGTCGTGCCATCTTTGTGCATGACAACCGAGACGGTCTTTGTGTCACCTGATTTCATGCGTATGGTGACGGGATATGACAGGCGGTAGTCGTCGGTGTATCGTTCACGCAATTCTTTGTCTGCTCCAAATTCTGCTGCCATTGCGTAGTCTGTTATGTATTGAGAAACGCGGTCAGTTAAGGCGCAAAGGCTGTCGAATGTGATTTCTTGCTTCAAGAATTCCAGTTTAGCCTCTGCCAATGGACCTTCGCTATATACAAGATAGTTATCACTGAGGATGGTATCATGGTCAGAAACATCTATTCGTTCTACATCTTCGGAGTTAATTGTAACGGATGAATAGATATGTTCCTTCACGTATTGACGTGCGTTTTTCTTGCCTTGCGATTCGGTGATTGAACCGTCACACGACGCGAGCAATACACAAACGGCAATTAGTATGTACTTTTTCATGCTTCTGCTGGTATTTTAGTGAGTAATGTGGCGATTTGGGCATCTTTGTTTTCGAGTTGCTTGGATAGTGCATCGAGGACGGAGCGGGGGATAGTAATGAGGTAGTCTTCATCTGGTAGTTGGATTGGTGGGCGACGGCGACGGGGGGCAGATGCGTATGGCTGTGTGGGTTCTTCGGCAGATGGATGCTGTGAATCTTCGGCGGCTTCGTATTCTGCCGACGATGACTCGTCGTGAACTGTGGCAGTGATGGAGGTTACGTTTGGGTGCTCACGGAGTGGGCGGAGCATGGGACCGGAGCCGGTGAGGAGCCAGTCGGGGGAGAGTTGTGGGTAGGCACGAATGATTTGTGACAGTATCTGCCCGGTGGGCTCGCTATCGGTGTTGATGAATCCTGCCTTCACGCCGATGGAGGCATTGAAGTCTTTCTGGCTGATGTCGAGATGTCTGAAGAACGCTTGAACGCGTGATTTAATGGTGTCAATGTACATAACTTTGGAAATTTCCAATTAAAATGTAAGATTCTTCCAATTTTATTTGCATATATAAATAAATATATATATCTTTGCACCCGTAATGATACAAGAAGTCCGGGACAGGTTGCAGAACCTTTCCGACATACGAAGCAAAAACGCCTTTTCGCTCCACTATGTGATTGCAACGGCAAAGGTAAGCAATTTTTCCCGGCCTTCCAAATAATTATATATATAAATATAATATTCCAAATAATTATATATATAAATATAATATAAGGTATGAAAACGTACACAAAGAAGGAATTCAACACCTCTGCGATCAAGGAGATGCTTCCCGGACAGACTGTTGTCATTGAGTGCGCAGATGCAAGGGAGGTGCAGAATGTGAGAACTTTGGCTGCTCAGTACAAGCGATTGAACAATCCTGAAGGCATTGTGAGATATGGGAGTGTTGCCAGGTTCCGCGAGGATGGGACGTGTCCAATGGAGCTCACAGCAATGACTGAGTAAGGCATTTTTTTTGCCTTGAAAGTTGGACGCGACCAATCTTGGGCGTATTGAAAATGGATTTATCCAATTTACTTATAACTTCTAAATAGAAAATTATCATGAGAACTATCAAAGAGATTATGAAGGCTTGCAATGATGACATGGAGCTGTTGGCGAGTTTAATCTGCCTGTTGTTTGGTTACGTGTTTATTGCTGTAATATTCTGGTGCAACATCGGCTGGCAGTGTGGCGTGCTGAGTGTATTCCTGACTTATAGGCTCTGCGAGGCTACCTGCGTGGTGAAGGACTGGCTGGATTCTCAGAGCGAGGAGATGACCGAGATTGCGGTCAAGGTGATCCGCAAGGTGGCCGATGATACCAACGATGAGGAAGTTGACAACGAAAGCGAGCACGAAGATGAACAGGAGGGAGTTCAATGAACTGATAAACTACATTTCCAACCGACCCGAAGAGGCATTGAGGCTTGAGGCAGTCATCATGAAGGCGAAGGGAAAGACGCTGGGGCAGGTGACGGATGTCGAGCGAGACTCCAGCCGATGGCTGACGGCCTCGGAGGTCGGACGGGAAATGGGTAGGTCGCATCAGTGGGTGAAGGATAAGGACAAGATTCTGCCGGACTCAGCGAAGCGTATAGGGGCACGAGGGGCAAGGCTTTACCTTTGGAATGATAACACAAGGAATTTATTCAACATTCAATTATAAACGATATGGAAATCAAGAAAGGAAGAATTAAGGAGATCGGACAGCTTGAGCAGACAAAGGGTGGCTCACACCTCTTGCACATGTCCATACAGATAGGCGTGGACAAGACCTTCAACCGTTACACAGGAGCAGAGGAAGAGACCCCCGAAATGGTCGATTACACCCTGTGGCACGAGGAAGCGCGCGAGCATAACTTCGGCATTGATGACGTGGTGGAGATTGAGCTGAGTCACTATGTTGACCGTCAGTGGCATCGCACGAATGTAGTGACTCGCAACATAAAGCTCTTGAAGAAGGCAGACGGAAGTCCTGCCAATGCCAAGGAGCGTGCTATGGCTGCCCAGGCTGCAAGGGATGCTCAGAAGGCTGCTGCTCCTGCTCCACAGGGTGACGATCTGCCATTCTAATAGACCAGCGATGAAACGCTGGGAACGATAGCAAAAGAAAAGGTGAAGGTACGATAAGAAGTGGGCGTGCGATGAACATAAACCGCTGCAAGGTGTTTAATGATTAAATAGCGTCGGAACTTGCAGTTGTCAACTGAAACGTAGGAACCCCACACCTTTTTACTCTAAACAACAGAAAAGATGGTTGAAACTAATGATTTAATACACACGGCTGAGGATGATGAGCTGGAGATAAGGGAAGCGATTGAGCGATTCCGCATCAAGGCTGATGCTCAGTATGCCGAGAAGGACTACCTGCTGGAGCGTGACGGCATTGGCTTCGCGCCTCGTGGCAACGTCTGCGCGGTGGCTGCTGAGAAGAAGGCCGGAAAGACTTGGCTCTGCATGGCGATGTCGGCGGCACTGCTGAGGGGTGAGTTCCTCGGGTTCCGTTCTCGCTGCCAGGATGCTAAGGTGCTCTACTTCGATACGGAGCAGGACGAGGGCGACGGCCAGCGCATTCAGAAGCGCGTACACTTTGCCTGCGGCTGGGACTTCGAGATTGAGAATGACCGCTTCTGGATATTCCACCTCCGCGAGATCAATGCCGATGAGCGCAGGAAGTTCGTGAGGGATGCCATCAAGTACCTGAAGCCCGACTTCGTGATAGTTGACGGTATTCGTGACTTGCTCTCGGACTTCAACGACCTGAAGGAGTCGGCAAGCGTGATACAGGAACACATGACACTGAGCTCGGAATTGAGCTGTGTTATATGGGACATCCTGCACGTCAACCCTAACAGCGAGAAGATGCGCGGACACCTGGGGACGGAGCTTGGCAACAAGGTTGCGGACATCCTCTACATGACAAAGAAGAAAGACCCGAACAACGAGGACAACGTGACCTACAGAATGGAGGAAACGGACGCTCGCGGACACAAGGACATACATTCGGTGACGTTCTTCATTGACGATACCAAGCCATACGGAATGCCGGCACTGGTTGGCGACGTGGAGCTGGTGACACTGGAGGAAAGCGAGAAGGACCGCCTGCGCGAGATCATGATAAAGTACGTGCCCAAGCCCGGAAGCATATCGACCACCAAGCTGAGGGACATGATCAAGAACGGCGAGGCTATCGGAAGCACTAAGGCGTGGAACCTGATACAGGATGCAGCAAAGGCCGGAGTGATTGAGAAGGCAATCAACGACAAGTGGGTGCTCACTGAGAAACCGCTGACAAAGACTGAAGAATTGCCCTTCGAGAAGTCAAGTGAAGATGTACCCTACTGAGCCCGTCCCCGTTCGTCCCCGTCCCCACCCCCTTATAGGGGGTAGGGGACTGGGGAAGGCTAACATGGGACTGGGAATCGGCAAAGAAAAAAGAACCAAAAAAGAAAATTTAACGGCAGAAAGCTATGGATTTACTTCAATTAGAAAAAGGCGTAAAGCTGAACACACAGATTCACAATCTGGACAAAGAGATTAAGGCAATGGAGAAGGCCGTGGGCGAACTTCAGTACCTCATTGACCAGGCCGAAAGTAATGACTTCCGCGAAGAGGTGCGCATTGTGTACGGTGATGGTCGTGGCATCAACATCAACGCTGCCAAGATTATCGGCACACTGCGACAGATAGGTCACGACCTGGTGACCGAACGTGAGCTACTTGCCGAAGAGTTCAAAAACCTCTAATCTCTGCCATGCCTAACAACACCGAATACAAGTACCACCTTGCCACATGGCATGAGAGGGACAAGACGCTCAGGTGCCCCGGATGCGGAAAGGGTCGTGGCTGCTTCAAGGAGTATGTGGACGATGAGGGCAACCCCGTTGACTCCACCAATCACACCTGCGGCAAGTGCGACCATGAGACCAGCTGCGGGTATCACCTCACGCCTCGGGAGTTCTTCAAGGCTAACGGCAGACCAGACGATCCACTGCTCACCAGTTCGCCCAAGCCCCCAAGGGACATGATCGTGATAGACCGCAAGTGGGTAGCCGCAACGATGAAGGACTACGAGCGCAACGGCTTCGTCAGATGGCTCTACTCTCTGCCCTGGGATGATGAACAGCGCGAGTGCCTGAACATGGTGGTCTTCATGTACGTGCTCGGAACATCGAAGGATGGTGGCGTAATCTATTGGCAGATTGACGACGAGGGCAAGGTCAGGACGGGAAAGAAGATGCTCTACGACGAGACCGGCCACCGACTGAAGGACGAGGAAGGCAACTCGATAGGCTTCAACTGGATTCACAGCATGATGCAGCGGCAGGGATTCTTCCCCAAGGACAAGTTCGAGATGATGCAGTGCCTATTCGGGCAGCACCTGCTGAAAGGCAAAGACCCAAAGACCACGAAGATTCACATCGTGGAGTCGGAGAAGACCGCCGTACTGATGAGCCTGTTTGACCCTATGGCAATGGACACGAACCTATGGATGGCATGCGGAGGACTCTACAACCTCAACCCCGGCAAGCTCCTACCCTTCGAGAAGTTCAAGCTGTATGTCTATCCCGATGCCAACGGAGTGGAGCGATGGACGGAGCAAGTCAAGGACATGCCGAACGTCACCGTTGAGACCAAGTGGATGAAGGGCATGACAGCCGAAGACCCGAAGGGGGCAGACATAGCCGACATCCTTCTGCGGCGCATGGGCGAGACGGACGAGGCAAAGCTGGAGAGGATGAAGGAGAACTACCCACTACTACAGAACCTGATTGAGAACCTAAAGTTAGACTTGAAGAAGAAACGATGAAGGACGAAGGAAACTACGAATCAATAGCAACAAAGGTGAGCATGAATGCCTTTGCCATGATAACAGCCATTAGTGGCAGAATGAGAAAGACGGTGTATGACTTCATGCAGTCTATTGCAGCATTTGTCATTCATTGCTTTGACCATCCTCACGGACTCAGCGAGCAGGAAGAAGCCATGAAGCGCGAGTGGATGGAGATAGCCAACAAGGAGTTGAACCTCTGCGACCCAGACATGAACTTCGAGTGCATCGAGGCAACCTTCTACCTCTGCGACAAGGTAAAGGATAAGAAGGCAACAAGCCGCAGCAAGATCATGAGTGATGCAGCGAAGGTGAAGACAAAGCCTGGAGTTGTGGCTGCACTCATCAAGCGTCCATTCTTCGGTCAGTCGGAGATAACCTACAACCACCGAACCATCATCGAGCGTGCCTTCTGTCTGCTCTACCCCAAGACGTACAAGCAACTACGCGTCATCGGCTCTGCCATCGGTAGCACCAGCGTGCTGGAGACTATCCTTATGCTCATGGTCAGGGCAGAGGACGGCATCAACACCGACGAGATACATGCAGAGTTCAGTGACAACGAGCGCAGCGAGTGGGGCAAGCAGATGGCAGAGCAACCCTTCAAGCGCAAGGTGAGCCGAAGTGTGAACGATGAGACGATGCAGATGGATTTCGGGGAGGATTCCCAAGGTGCCCGGGGGTGATTTTTTTCCGAGGGCCGCTTGACTCCCAAATAAGTCGGA
>JAZQQH010000062.1:0-58177 GCA_045628985.1 Bacteroidales bacterium
ATCTGGGACTGAGCGCCGCTCAGTTCACCGAGTTCAAGAACGCTGTTAACCAGGAGCAGGACATCGTCCTCAAGGCTCAGGGCAGCATGTATACCGCTGATATGGAGGCGGCTGACAAGGAGCGTGACGCGCTCTATGGCCTCATTCACCACAAGCTCATGGCGGTGGCGATGTATCCTGAGAATTCGGCGCTGGCGACCTACAAGACCGCGCTCCAGAAGTACATCCTCGGCAAGTACAACACCGACATCACCTCGCTGGCATACCAGGAGGAGAGCGCGCACCTCTCAGGCTTCGACATGGACATGCACGCTCAGTTCTCTGACGATGACCTCGAGGCGATGGGCGTCACCACCGACCTCCTTCTCCTCAAGGCGGCCAATGAGCGATTCGCCGAGATGTACAACCAGCGCGCCGTGGAGCGCTCCGGCAGCAACGCCGAGGAGACCAAGCGCCTGCGCGAACAGAGCGAGAACCTCTACGCTCGCATCAAGCTCTATCTGGAGTATACGGCCGATAGCGCGCCAGAGAGCGACAAGGGGATACTCTGCGCCAAGCTCATCGGGGTGATCAACGAGATCGTGCGAGATGCTCGCCAGCACCTCAACATGCGACTCGGCAAGAGTACTGTCGATGACGGGGAGGAGTCAACTGAGTCAACTGGCAACGAGCCTGGTCTCGACGGCAACGTGTCACCTATCCCATATCCTAAGGATTAATTATTAACTCACATGGAGTAAATGGAGTTAAAGGAGTTTTTTACGATAGAATTTTTTACTCCATTCTCTCCATTTACTCCATGTGCAAAAACAAAAACAATGAACAAGAGAGAAACTATCCCAGAAAGCCCCAGTAACGAACACGGTGAGTGCTGCGAGGAGTGCAAGCGCACGTGCAAGCGTAACTTTTGGACCACCGTCCTCCAGACCTTTATCAAGGTCGGAACTGCTGTCCTCGCTGCATTCGGCCTCGCAGGCTTCGGCAGTGAGGAGTGAGGAGTTAGGAGTGAGGAGTAGCCAGATGCGCGAAATAAATCTGATCGTACTGCATTGCTCCGACACGCGTCCGAGCCAGGACTTTACCCTAGAGAAGCTGGCCGCCAGTCATAAGCGCGAAGGCTTCGGCAAGTACCCTGGCTACCACTTCTACGTCACGAGAGATGGTACTTTGTATTACTGTCGTCCTCTCAGCATCCCCGGTTGCCACGTCAAGAACTACAACGCTCACTCGATAGGTGTATGCTACGAAGGCGGACACCGCGAGAACGAAATCGTTCTCTCCGGAGGTGAAAAGGAAAAGGGAAAAATGAAAAATCTCCCTGTCTCGAAGTACGAGGACAACCGAACTCCGGAGCAGATGATCACGCTGCACTTCCTGCTGTGTACGCTGCATGAGATGTTCCCGAAGGCAAGAATCGTCAGCCACCGTGATCTGCCAGGCGTGGCCAAGGCGTGTCCTTGTTTCGACGCGATACAAGAATATAAGTATTTACTGAAGTAAAGCGTAAATAGCCGTGAATTAATACGTAAATGAACGTAAATATTCTATTTTAAACACGAATTATCATGAATTATCACGAATTTTTCATTAATTATTATTTATGATCCATTTGTGACAATTTATGATAATTCGTGTAAAGATAAAAAAGTATTTACGTCCAATTCCCGTTTCATTCCCGGTCATTAACGCCAGCGCAAGCAAATTTTTCCCTTTTCCCTTATCCCTTTTCCTTTTTATTATGAACCCAATTATTTCCGTTTCCGCTCTCTACGCTCTTGCGAGAGACAAACCCATTGGCATCCCGATCCTCGCGGATGTCGTGTATTACCTCAAGCGCTCGCCAGGCCTGAATGGCAAGGACCTGGCGAAGCGGCTGGAGGTGAAGAGGATCTATCTGAGCCACGCCATCGAACTCCTCACCGGCGTCAACCTGGTGACGATGCTACGCGAGTGGCGGTTGCTGCACGTCAAGTACATGCTCACTGAGACGTCGTACTCGTATGACTACGTCGCCAAGGTGTGTGGCTTCTCTGGCAATCGCACGATGTCGAGGTTCCTGGAGCGATATACCGGCTGCACGGCTTATGAGTATCGACTGGGCCGCTCTAATGGCCATCGCGGCGCGTGCTCCTAGTTTCACTGCGTGGTGCTGAAATACGATAAATATGCTAAATACGATAAATACATTCTTTCGCTAGCGCGATGCTGAAATACGATAAATATGCTAAATACGATAAATACATTCTTTCGCTAGCGCGATGCTGAAAAACTATATGGTCCTACGACCACGCTGAAAACAGATAAAAACTATAAAAACGTATTTATAATATTTATAGTATTTATCGTATTTCAGCACCGCGCTAGCGAGAACCTTGCGGAAAAATTCTTGTGAAAATCGCTAAGCGTGAAGAGCAATATCGACCAAAACAGCAGAAAAACGAGCAATTTGGCGAGAAAAGTGCCAGAAAGGTTTGGCGCTTTCTAAAGAAAACGCTATCTTTGCGCTCGCAAAACCGGGGAAAGAGACGTGTCTCTACTCCCGACAAGGATTGCATTAGTATTAACTCATTAACACAATTTGCTACAATGGCTACTAAGATTCGTCTCGCACGTCATGGTCACAAGGACTACGCTGTATATAGCATCGTAGTTGCAGATAGCAGAGCGCCACGTGATGGTAAGTATATTGAGAAGCTCGGTACTTACAATCCAAACACCAACCCTGCTACTATTAATCTCGATTTCAACCGCGCTCTTTACTGGGTAGAGACTGGTGCACAGCCAACTCTCACCGCAGAGAAGATCCTCTCTTACGAGGGCGTACTCCTCATGAAGCACCTCAACGGTGGTATCAAGAAGGGTGCACTCACCGCTGAGCAGGCTCAGGCTAAGTTCGACGCTTGGAAGGCTTCGAAGAACGCTAAGATTGCTGCTAAGGTTGCAGGTCTCGCTGAGGCTGCTGCTAAGGCTGCTAAGGAGGCTGCTAACGCTGAGGTTGCAGTTAAGAACGCTAAGGCTGAGGCTGTTGCTGCTAAGAAGGCTGAGCTCGCTGCTAAGGCTGCTGAGGAGGCTGCTGCCGCTGCTGCTGAGGCTGCAACTGCAGAGGAGGCTCCTGCTGAGGCTTAATTGCAAGTCTCACGTCAAGCTCCATGCACGCGTGAAAATCGATATTCAATATCGGCTTGCCAGACGGTTCAGAAGAACTGTCTGGCTTTTTTCGTTGCTGCTGGTAGCGACTCCTGGTGTGGCTCAGGAGGACACCGTGCAAGCAACAGACACCATGACGGAGCGCGTGATGTTCTATAACGTAGAGAACGCCTTCTGGCCAGCCGACGATCCGGAGCGAGAGGACGATGAGTTCACGCGCGACGGTGCACGACACTGGTCGATGACACGACTCCGCACCAAGCTGGCGCAACTCACGCGTGTGTTGCTGGCAGCCGGTGACGGCAAGGTGCCGATGCTGGTAGGACTGGCCGAGGTGGAGGGAGACAGCGTCATGCACTTCTGGACGACTCGCACGCCGTTGCGTCGCACCGGTATGAAGTATGTGGTGACCGACGGACCTGATGTCAGAGGAATACAGACAGCGTTGCTCTACCATCCGTCATCGTTCCGACTGTTGCACCATGACGCTATCGACGTGCCGATGCCAGCCGGAGAGCGGCCTACGCGACAGCTGCTGCACGTGGCTGGCCGACTGGTGACGAGCGACACGCTCGACGTGATTGTGGCGCACCTGCCAAGTAGGCTCGGTGGCGCTCAGGAGACACAAGCCAAGCGCGATGCAGCTCGCACCACGCTCCGACAGGTAGCCGACAGCATCGCGGCTGCACGACTGTCTCCTTATATAATTATAATGGGGGATATGAACGAGAATCCGCAGCCGGAGGAAGCTACGTCGGCTTATGCCAACCTCATGTGGCCGATCTATGAGAGGATGCTACGGATGCCATCGGCCAACGGTAGCCACAAGTATCAGGGACAGTGGTCGGTCATCGATCAGTTCCTGGTGCATCGGTCATTGCTCCAGGAGAACCGCCTCACGGTCAGCGATGCCAGGATCTTCAGCCTCCCGTTCATGCTGACCGACGACGCCACTCACCAGGGACAGCGGCCTTTCCGCAGCTATTATGGCTACAGGTATGAAGGCGGATATTCGGACCACCTGCCTATCGTGATGGACCTGCATATCGCTCCGCAATACGGCGCGCCTCTGTCTCGATCTGCTTTCTGAAGCCGACCGGCTCAAGGACTTCGATGTCGTCGCCTTGGCTCAGCAGGTGTAGCAGTAGGTCGCGCGTGGTGCGGCAATGGATCGTGAAGTCAGAGGCCTCGTCGCTGAAGATGGTCTCCTTCTGGCTGTGATGCAGCGGCGCGGTACGCAGGTAGTCGCGACCGACGCCATAGGCCCGGATCTTGATGTCGACGGGTGGCTGGTAGCCTACGAAGACGCCGAAGCTGTGTGCGAAGTGCAGGCGAGGCGAGAAGTCGGCCTCAGGCTTGAACGGACAGTCCTTACGCTCGGTGATCGACTGGATGCGGTCGAGCGCAAACGTCTGCAGATAAGGACGATGATCCTTGCGCGCCAGCAGGTACCAGCGCTGACGGTCGTGTTTCAGGCAATAGGGTTCGATGAAACAGGTGTAAGGCTCTGAGTCGTAGAACTTCTTGTAGGTCATCTCGAGCGCGTAGCCTTCGCGGAAGGCGTCGACAATCAGGTCGAAGTATTCGATACCCAGAGGCGGCTGATCGAGGAGGATGCGATCCTTGACGTCCTGTTGCTCACGCGCCAGATCGCCGAGGCTGAACGAGGAGATCAGCCAGTCGGAGAGCTTGGAGTCGTCTTTGTTGGCCAGGTAGTAGCGGTTGGTCCTACGGTCGCAGCCGATCTCGATGTGGAGGAGTTCCTCGGCGATGTTACGGTAGTCGACATAGGCCTGGCGATGCAGGATCGGCTGGTCGTGGTAGAACTCACTCTTCGACCAGAGCTCGCGAATCTCGTTGAGCGTGAGTTTCTTGTGGCGCTGCAGGATTCTGACCAGCCAGAGGCAGATGCGGAGGCGACGGTTTTCGGTCTGTACGTTCATGAACTAATATTTTTTCACTATATGTGTGCAAAAGTAGTGACAATAGGGTTGCCGTGCAATTTTCCTTGTCGGTTTTTACTCGAAGGTTTCCGCACTTGGCCAAAGCAAGGCCTTTTTGATTACTCAAGTTGGCATATTGCGGCTCATAGGAAGCGCTTTGCCGACCGATGGATCGTGATCACCGGAGCCACCAGTGGCATCGGCCTGTCGCTGGCCGAACAGCTCATTGAGGCTGGTGCCAAGGTCTATCTCATCGCACGCCGTGAGGAGATCTTGCGAGCGCTGTGCGAGAAGGCGAGGCAAAGGGGAGGCGAGGCGCTGTGGTTTGCGGCCGATCTGCGTGATCCTGAGGCGCTGACGCGACTTATTGCCGACTGCCAGGAGCGGTTGCCACACGTCGACTATCTCTTCTGCAATGCAGGAAAATCCATCCATCGCACCTTAGTGGATTCGCAGGATCGGCTGCATGACTTCGACCGGACGATGAACCTGAACTATCGCGCCATGGTGGCGCTGACGCTGGCGCTGTATCCGCATCTGCAGCGCGCTCATCAGGAGTACCGGACGGGACGGATGATCTATTCGTCGTCGGTGAGTACGCTCTATCCGGCGGCACCTGGCTGGTCGGCCTATCATAGCTCGAAGGCGGCGGCGAATGTGTGGTGCGAGACGGCCGATGCAGAATGGGCAAAGGACGGTGTGCGAGTGAAGGTGGCTTATCTGCCGCTGGTGCACACGCCGATGTCGGACGTCAATCCGCAATATCGCCACATGCCAGGCCTCTCAGCGGAGAAGGCTGCACGGATCGTGCTACGACTCAGCCAGAGCCGTTGGCGCAGTTATAAACCTTGGTGGGCCCGATTGTCAGCGCCTGTGGCTATGCTGATGGCGCCGCTCGTCCGCTTTGTGTATCGTCGCTTATGATTACGTTGATTGATGTACTACGCGTGCAGGCGTGGTTGCATCCGGAGCGCGAGGTGCTGGTGGCCGATGGCGAGCGATGGAGTAGCCGCGAGCTCTACAGGCAAGCGCTGCAGCTGGCGTGTGTGATGCAGCGGCGGTATGGCTTGTGTGAGGGACAGACGGTAGGCCTACTTTGCCGCAATCACCTCGTGGCCATCTTGCTGCTACCGGCGCTGATGCGACTGGGAGTGCACATCAGGTTGCTGAGTACCGACATGGCGGCGTCGCAGCTGGCGCGGCTGGTGGAGGAGCGTTGCACGCTGCTGGTGTATGACGAGGAGGTACGCGCGCGGTGTCTGCCAGAGACGATGAGGTGTCAGGCGGTCACGGCGGAGGAGGTGCGGATGCGGCTCAGGGAGGCGATGGTGTCATCGGAAGCGATGGCTTCATCGGAGAGTGGCGGAAAGGAGCCGGCCTTGCCGAGAGTGGATCGGTATGCGAGTCTCTCGGTGTTTACGGGAGGAACCAGCGGAACGTTCGCGGAGGCGGCGCGTACGTCGAGCGTACAGCCATTTCTGGCACCATTCCTGGCGCTGATCCGACAGGTAGGACTCTTGCGCCGTAGGAGCGTCCTCATAGCGTTGCCGCTGTATCATGGCTTCGGATTGTCGGCGCTGATCGTGTCGCTCGTCCTTGGCAAGAAGGTGTGTCTGCTACGACACTTCGAACCGCAACAGGCGCTCGAAATGATACGCCAGGAGAGGGTAGAGGTGCTACCGGTGGTTCCGGCGATTCTGTCGCGTCTGTGGCAGGCTCCAGAAGCCTCTGAGGCGCTCCAGGGCGTGCGATGTATACTCAGTGGTGGAGATCATCTGCCACGCTCGTTAGTGAGGCTTACACAGCAAAATTTAGGCGATGTGTTGTATAATCTTTATGGCACGTCAGAGGCCGGATTCTTTGTGTTGGCAAAGCCGCAGGACCTGTGTTCGGCTGACCGTGAAGGATTGTTAGGAAAGCCGATCTTTGGAGTACGATGCGAGGTGCGAGAGGCCGATGCACAGGGTGTCGGATCGCTATGGGTACGCTCCGCATGGGCCATGAGTAGCCGACAGGATCAGTGGCAGAATACCGGCGACCTCGTGTCGCGCGATGCGAATGGCTATCTCTATCACCACGGCCGCGCTGACCGTATGGTGGTGTGTGGTGGCGTGAACGTGTATCTGGATAACGTGGAGCGCGTGCTACTTGCACATCCTGACGTGGCCAACGCTCGCGTATATCCTGTGGCACATCCAGACTTCGGCCAGGTGCTACATGCTAACGTGGAGCTGGCTTCGGCTATCGATCATCCGCTAACTTCGGAGGAACTTCGTCAATGGCTCTCCAGCCGCCTCTCGCGTGCAGAGATGCCACATGACATCGCCTTCGGTCGTATAGAACTACTCTCCACGGGAAAGTGTTTCGCGAAAAAAACTAACGTCCCTTAATATCCCTTAAATTCCCTTAATATCCCTTAGAATCCCTTAAAAAATATGCTCCAATCCCTTCAAGGCAAGACCCCCGTCATTGCCAAAACCGCATTTATCGCCGAAACCGCAGCCGTAATAGGCGACGTAGTCATTGGCGAAGAGACCTCGGTATGGTATAGCGCCGTAGTGCGAGGTGACGTGAATAAGATTCGCATCGGCGATCGTGTCAGCATCCAGGACTGCACCTGTCTGCATTGCGCTGAGGACGACGCGTGGATACAGATCGGCAATGATGTCACCGTAGGCCACAACGTGTGTCTGCATGGCTGTAAGATCGACGATAACGTACTCATTGGCATGGGTAGCACCATACTCGACAATGTGCATGTAGCATCAGGCTCGATCGTCGCTGCAGGAGCGCTTGTCCTGTCTGGTACCGAGATCGGTCCTGGAGAGCTTTGGGGAGGCGTACCTGCCAAGCTCATCAAGAAGCTCTCGCAAGCCGACATCGACCGTGTCATCACACCTCTGCCACACCACTATCAGTACTGGACAAAGGAGTATCTGGCCGCCTCACAAGCCTCAGAAAAGTAAAAATAGGCCTTCTTTGCATCAAAATTGCGAAATAATCAGTCAAAAATTTGGATTATTCGGTCAGAATACCTATCTTTGCACCCGCTTTTTGGCCGAAGTGGCTCAGTTGGTAGAGCAACGCATTCGTAATGCGTGGGTCACGGGTTCGAGTCCCGTCTTCGGCTCAGTGTTTTTTAAAAAGCAATTAAGATGGCATAGCCCGTGAGGGTCATGCCATTTGTTTTTTCGCTTAGCTTGAGTTTCGTTTGATACTTCCAGTGTATGTCTTTTCAGAACCCACGCTGGAAAATTTTTAATGTCTAAAAAGAGAAATGTTTCTAAATACATCGTTCTGAGCTAAAACCATAGACGCGTATCAGGTTATGGTTTCGTTCAAGCACAAAACCATAGACGCGTATCAGGTTATGGTTTCGTTCAAGCACAAAACCATAGATGAGTACCGGGTTATGGTTTCGTCCAAGCACAAAACCATAGACGAGTACCTGGTTATGGTTTCGTTCAAGCACAAAACCATAGATGAGTACCAGGTTATGGTTTCGTTCAAGCACAAAACCATAGATGAGTGCCAGGTTATGGTTTCGGACAACTCGAAGCGTTACGAATCTACTTTAACGAATTCCTCCATCGAGATACTCTGGATGATTACGAAGAGAAAACAGGAACGTGGTATGGCTTCCGCTCTTTTTTTCTCTTTTCTACAGCTTCCAAAACGTTTTTTTTATGTTTCACAGCATATTTTTATGTTTTTTTGCCAAGAGAATAACCAACCGAACAATATTTCTATTATCTTTGCATCGTCAAAGGGCGGCTCATTGAGTTAAATCCTTTGCAACAACTAGAAGGCGTTTTTCGCTGTCCACAATGTCGAAACCTAGGAAATTTTAACAGCAGTTGGATAGATGAATAGCACTTCTCGTTCGGCTTTGTATATGGCCGATGCTGTACTATTTGGTGCAGTGTCTATTTACATATAGGGCTGGGCGTGGAGTATTGTTTCATTATCTTTACTGCATAGGCTTTCCTAGGGCCCGACATTGAAAGGACGTGAAACAAGATTCCACGTCTTTTTTGTGTATGTCTAGATGCTGATTTTGGGAGTCTTATAGGTGTTGATTGTTTATGAAAACATTATTTGATTCTTTGTTCTTTTCTTTGATAAGTTTATCTATATTTTGTAGTAGTTGCTCTTCCTCTGGTTCAAGTGAGACGACACATATTTCTTTCAAAGAGAGTTCTGGCGATAGATGGGGTATCATTACTGCCGATGGTGAGATACTGATCTCAGATGAATATGATCAAGCTCCAACTTCTGTCATTAATGATATTTTTTACGTGCCTACTAATGGCGGTTTTGAAATGTATAATGTGAAAGAACCAACTAAACCTATTGGAGATAAATATGATTATGTTTCAAAATTTAGTAAGGAGATAGGAGTGACTCCTATTGGCATTAATGGGAAACCAATAACGTATATTGATAAGTCAGGAAAGGAGCTTTTCTCATTACCTGCTGAATATTGGTATGCTGAGTCTTTTCTGAACGGTTATTCTAAAATTGCGAAATTTGATAATTGTATGTGGCATAATGGAGTTGTTGATAAAGAAGGAAATATTTTTATGCCAAAGAAATACTCTATTATAGCAGCTTATGATGATAATACATTTAGTGCGTATAAATTTGGAGATAAGGACAGCATACGCTATATGATTAATTTGGAGGAGGAAGAATTGCATAGGTTCAAAGGTACCGTTCGAGGATATGACAAAGAGAATGGGGTTTATATCTATGAAGAAGATAATAAGAGAGGATTGCGTAAATATGATGGCGATATTATAATACGAGCTAAGTATGATTCGTTAATGTTTATTGGCGAAAAATATCTAAAAGCCTATGTAAATGGGGAATGGGGGCTTGTTGACTTCGTGGGAAACACCATTGTCGGCCATAAATATGCTTCAATTAGTGAAGTTGATGGTAGTCTATTTACTGCAAAAAAAGAATTGTCAGGAGGATATGGACTTATGAATATTGATGGAGATCGTATATTGAAATTTGAATTTGATAGTCTTTATTTTTTTAATGGGAAACTTCTAGGGAAAAAGATGAACGAAAAATATTGGACCATAATGTCTTCTGACGGAGAGTCCATTGCCGATTATTCTAATTTTAGTTTTGGTTGGTTTGAAAGTGTAAATTATGCAAATTTTGATGCAAATAGGCTTATTGTCGATTTGTTTGCTAGAAATGGACAAAATGCTACAGATGATTTATATGGTAATGAAGGCTTCAAGAATCCAAATATAACACAGAAAGTGTTAGAAAAGTATTCAACTATGAGATTTGGGTATCTTTGGTGGACGTACTTGTGGGATGATCTATATTATCCTGAATATGAGACCGAGTTTGGTTCTATGAAACACACTTATGGCTATCCTTCTAATTTTGAGGATATAAATATATGCTGTTTTAAATGGCATCTGGATTTTTCAGAAAAAGGGAAAGAAAAGATTACAGAACTGAAGTCTGATATTGATAAGGCAATTATGAATCAAGGGTTCCCAAATAAAGAGATAGAGGAAGGCATTTGTTATTTCAAAAATGATAAGCATAAATTGGTATATGAATTTAGTGACGCAGCTCTTGACATATATATTATGCCTGTTCAGTAAATAAGACTAGTTCCTCGTATGTCTTGAAAATAAAAAACAATCAATAATAAACGTATATGAAAAAACGTCTTGCTTTTGTCCTCGCATTGACTGCATATTTGTGTGTTTCATGTGGAGAGAGTTCAGAAAATCAGAGTGATGCACCTTCTTATTATCCTTTCAAGGAAAGTTCCAGTGACAATTGGGGATTAGTAGATGCCAAAGGAAAAGTATTAGTCGAAGATGAATTTAAGGTTCAAACTACCTCCGTTCATAATGGTATTTTCTTCACACTCACTGATGGCGGCTATGAAATGTATTCAATTAGCGATCCAACCAAAAGCATTGGCGAACGCTATAAGGATATCGCCCTTTTCCTGTCAGATATTACTCCCTCTGTAATGAAGTCTGAAGGTATTAAATACATTGACAAGAAAGGAAAGGTAAAGTTTGAGCTTCCTTTAACCTATGTACAGGCATCTTCTTTCAACAACGGCTATTCCATTATTGTAGATGAAGAAGGTCATAATGGAGTTGTTGATATGGATGGAAATATCTACCAGCCTGGAAAATTCTCTATTGTAGACGTGTTAGGAAAGAATAAGTTCCTAGCAATGAAAAATGATAATGATGGAGAAGAGCAGTTCTTCATAATCAACGATAAGAACGAAGAACAGAAGAAACTTAAATCAGGGTTTGTCTGTTTTTCTCCTGATCAGAAGTATTATGTTTTCAAAGATGACGGGGAGTATGGCGTTCGTAAATCTAAGGATGATGAAGTAATAATCCGTGCTAAATATGAATTTGCATATTTCTTGAACAATGATTATGTCGCTGTGGTAAATAGCGACGGTGTTGGCATAATGAATACAAGTGGAGAAGTCAAAATCAAGAATAAGTATAAGGAGATCATTGGATATAGAGATGGTAATTTTATTGCCAAAAGAGATGCCAGTGATGGATACGGATTGCTCGATATGGATGAAGACAGAACTTTGAAATTTGAGTATAGTCTTCTTCAGTTTCTTCCCAATAGCTCAAATTTGCTGGCGAAGAAAGAAGGTGATAAGTCCTATTATATCATTAATCAGAAAGGTGAAACAATTAAAGAATTTGCCGAATTTGACAAGACCGGGATTCCTTCTCAAATTGAAACAATGTTTCTTCCTACTCAGTATTCTCGCTATCTGATATATCCACTAATGTATGTAGAGAGCGATTATTTCGATGTCTATGGATTGGTCGGCTCTATTCTGAAAATGGACAATAAGAATTCTTCAGATCTGTATGGATATGAGAATATGACCCCAACAACTTGTAAGAATAATATGTTTCCTAATCTCAAAGTTAGTCAAGTAGAGAATGATGGAGACTTAGAATGGACACCATGGGTCGATTCAAAAGATAGTAATAAATACGGTTCTGTGTCGTATCGTTTGGGTTTTAATGAATTTACCTATGTCGTGTATAATTTCTATACTCCTGAGTATTATTTGTCAGAGAGAGGTAAATGTGTAGCAATAAAGATTAAATTAAAACTCAATACAAAGTCTTCTTCTCATTTTGACCAAATAGAAGAGTCTTTTGGCAAGTATGTCAAAACCTTTGGCTTTACTAATTCTGAGTCATATGAAGACGAAGATGGAAATGCCTATGTCGCATGTTACTACAATGATAGGCACGCATTGCGAGTAGAGTTTGAGAAATGGAATAATAGCATGACAGTTTTTATTTATCCAGCAGGAGTTCAGGATCTGGGTGCGCTTAAGAATTGGTAATTATTTTGATACATTCGTCATCTTGCTGTAAGCTGATAGTGGGGTGACGAATGATCTTTTTATTTCTATTCAAATCTATGATGAAACGAATTGCCCTCTTATTCATTTTAGTGATTTTCTCTGCCTCTATACCGCAATTGTGGGCAGAAAAGATTAAATATGGAAAGTATGTTATATACGAAGGACCAATCATAAAGCAGGAAGGTAAAAAGATTCCTTCTGGGGAAGGTGTCCTTTATATAAAAAACATTGACAAAAATGAGCCGGATGTTGTGACTGTGGCAGGAACATTTGAAGGTGGTGTTGTGACTAGTGCGATCATTCGATTAGGCTTGGCTGCTATATTCGAAGGACGTATAGGGTTTGACGTGGAAAATTCAAAAGCTGGTGATAATATCTCATTATTGTTTTATGAGGGATTAGTTCGTATTCCGTCTGAAGAACAACCTTTTGAGGTCGCTCCCAATAGTCAGTCCAGGGCAAATGTTTGTTATGATTATAAACAAAAGGTGGTTTTGCCAAGTTGGCCTGATTGGGAATCTGTATATCAAAAGGATGCAAAATATGAAACTAGAGTATTTTCGGGGCAGACGACCAAACAAGGAAACTTAAAAATCAAAGAGGGAAAGTATACATTTATAGGAATACCAATCAGTGGTACTATTACAGATAAGAAGGGCAACACGTTCTCTGGCGATATAGCAAGTGGTAACTCAAAAGGAAAAATAGCCTTTTCAAATGGCGATTGGGCAGAAGGTACTTTTGATTCAGACTTGGAGAATGGTCTTGTGAATTGGAAGTTAATTACAGGAAACTGTGATATGGATATATACGCAGGCCATTTTATTGGTTCTATGGAAAAGAAAAAACTTTCCAAGGGTACATTCACATTGAAAGATGGAGGATGTTATGAAGGAACTTGGAAGGATGGAGTTTTCTATAATGGCACCTCTTCGGGAAATATTACCACAGGGAATTATAATGCTACGAAAGAGTATAAAGGGTATTTCAATGGTACTTGGGAAGATGGAATATTTGTCAAAGGTGATTGCTCTTGTGATAAGATGCCGAATCATGATTTCAAACATTTTAAGGGTAATGTTGATAAGGATATTCTTTCTGGCTTATTTGATTATGGGAAATATAAGTTCCAGGGTCGTCTAAAAAATGATATTCCTGACGGATATTGCCAATATACCAGGAACCAAGCAGATAGTATTATTGGAACATGGCAGGATGGAAGATGTCTTGAGGGCGTATTTAAGATTAATGTAAACAACACTCCTCTTTCGGGGACAATAAAAAACTCAGACAAAGGACCTGTTTTTTCTTTCTATAATAATGGTAATTTGTTTTTGGAAGCGGAGTACTATTGTAATCCCAAAGAGTATTTTTTAGTCTTTGAAAAAGATGTGAAAAATAAGTTCAGGGAACTAGAGAATGCAGACAACATAAAGCAGAATGCAGACAACATAAAGCTTGAGAGAGAGGAACTAGAGAAGAAAGAGTTGATGATTACTAATTTGATTAGTAGTCAACCACGATTGATTTCCTCCTTGTCTTCCTCTGATTATAAGAAACCTTTTGGTTCTAGGATACTTGTAGAAATAGAAGACTATTCATATTTGTTCTTAAATTCTAATAAAAATGGTGGGTTATGGATTGAACTAATAATTGCTTCTGATTCATACCAACAAGTAAAAAAATTTTTATTAAAAACTGATAAGGGAGAAGTGATTGAATTTAATGTCAAATACAGCTTCAGGACTCAAAATGAGGCTAAAGCATATTTACAGGGAGTAGGCAATGCAATTGGTGGAAATATGGCAATTTTATTGGGAGTAGGTACTTCAATTGTTCCAGATTATTGGAATCGTTTCTGCACCATTCCAACACTTATTCAATGGAAGAAACTTTTGTCTTCAAAGATTACTAAGGTAAGACTTGTATATGAGAGTAGTATGGCAGATATCGATGCCAAAAAAATTGGAGAACAAGATATTCTTGGATCTTTCAATAGTTTTATAGAAAAGATAAATGATAGGAGATTCCAAATGGATAATCCTGCATATGGCTTTTAATGCCAGATTTGTCAAGGCTATAACGGGTGTATTCTCATAACAGTTTTGACGGAGCAGCATCATTCTAATTTGGAGTGGTGCTGTTTTTTTATAATCAGGTTTTATAGTATTTCCTAATCAATATGAATTCTCGTGTGTTTGGTTATGAATAGAAGAAAGCATAGCCTGCGAGGGTCGTGCATTCATTAATTATCTGTTAAGCAGCTTTTCCGGTCCTGAGTTCTTCTTCAAGAAAGGTATAGACATAGCCTGTGCTTTGGTAGTAAAGACCTGTGCCAGTGTCCTGGATGAGAGCAAATGTATCGGAGTTATATAGTACTCCGAGTGCTTGTTGCATGGAGTAATGCCATTCTTCCATCAATATCTCTACGAGCTCTGCACAGAGGTCTTCCTGCATGATTGTTATTTGTTCTGGGGTGAGTCGCATAGTCTTGTGAGTTTAGAAATTGCTTTTTCATTGGCGAAGAAATACTGAAAGGTGATACCTCCTGCGTATTTTAATTCTTCAACCAGTTGCTCGATGGTGAGATAGCCAGCTTCATAACGTCTGATCTGGAAGGTGACACCATCATCTGCTATCGGACCATGAAAGGCTTTGACTTCTCTAGGTCAATCTTTTCGATTGCTATGTCTGAACCGTGATAGAGTTTCATCGCATTTTTTTTCTCTATCTTTGTCCCTGATATTAAAGATTCAGCGATTAGTTGTGCTTTATTTAGTGACTAATTTAGTCGCAACGCGCTTAACATATTGATTTTTTACCATATAGGGTCACGGGTTCGAGTCCCGTCTTCGGCTCCTGTTTTTTGCTAAAATCGAGAAGATAAAACATCGAATTTCGGACCGAATGATAAATATTGTCTCAAAATATTTTGTTATTTGAATAATATAGGATATATTTGCACAGTTTTTTAGTCAATTATATTATCACTAACCATATGAAACGTCTTATTACCCTGGCAGCACTTGCCATTGCCACACTGGTGCTTTCGCTTACTGCCTCTGCACAGACTTACACCAATCAGTACCCGAAGGAACTGCAGAAGATAGCTCACAAGTGGGTCAAGAAAGGTGAGTGGAAGAATGGCTTCACGAAGGCTGTTCCTGCTCCAATCGTCAATGAGGTTGAGTTTTACCTCCAGTATAACAAGCATCCAGAGCCATGGAAGCAGCTCTTTGAGTGGCTGCAGAAGACCGATCTGCTGGCATTGCCATCGGGTAAACAGCCGATACCTGGCACATCGCTCATCGTCAGCGTGGAGGACACGGAGAACCGCTACGCTCCGGCCGACCTGGAAGCTGGCAAAGGTAGCGAGAGCCACTGGCAGAATATTGACGTGATGTATGTGGTGAAGGGGAAGGAAGGTTTCTGTCGCCTCGACCATGATTCATCGAAGCCAAATATTGAATATAACCTCAAGAAGGACCGCATGGAGTATCAGTATGATGCTACGAAGCTGGAACACTTTGAGAGTATCGAGGGAACGTTTAATATCATGTTCCCTTGCGACTGGCACATCGCCAAGGTGCAGACACAGGAGAGCGACCAGCATCTGCGAGTCCTCGTGATTAAGATGAAGATGGCGATGTAATGTGAGTAAAAGTGATTTTATTTTCGACTAAATACAAATAACTTAAACTTAACTTTTTATTATTATGAAATTTATCGGAAACATTCTATGGTGGGTCTTTGGAGGCCTGGAGTCAGCAATCGGTTATTTTACTGGAAGCCTGGCGCTCGCGGTCACAATCATTGGCATTCCTGTGGCTTTGCAGACATTTAAGATCGGATTGCTTTGCCTGTGGCCTTTCGGGTCGGAGGTGACGAAGACGGATTGTCCTCCTGGCTGCATCCGCATCCCGTTGAACCTGCTGTGGCTGATCTGTGGCGGCCTTTGGGCATGGATCTGCCACATTGTCTTTGGTCTGTTGCTCTGCATTACCGTTATTGGCATTCCTTTCGGTAAGCAGCACTTCAAGATGGCAGGACTATCGCTGGCTCCTTTTGGCAAGGACGTGCATCTGAAGTTCTAAGCAGCCAATGTTTTATTGTTAAAAGAAATTATAAACTTTTATTATATATGAAGAAATCCCTATTAACTACTTTCGGCCTCCTCGCCTTGGCTGCCATGCCATGGATGAGCCAGCCAACCGTGGCAGAGGAGCGTCTGCCGGAGTATCTGCAGTGCGAGAAGTTCACGCTCGACAAGCTGCAGTCGATGGTGTTCAGCACCTCAGTAACCCCTAACTGGTTCCCATCGGGCAACGCTTTCTGGTACAACTACAAGACCAGCGAAGGCGAACACTGGTATATCGTCGATCCGGCTACACGACAGAAGAAGGAACTGTGGGACAACGTGGAGATGGCCGCTCGCCTCTCGGAGGAGATGCACGATCCGTATGACGCTCAGCATCTGCCAATACAGCACCTGCAGGTGGTGGACGACAAGACTTTCACCTTCGACGTAAAATCATCGCAGGACAAGAAGAGCGACGACAAGAAAAAGAAGAGCGCTGGCAAGGAGATCGTATACTTCAGATACGACGTTCCATCGCGTACGCTGACACGCCTTACGGAGGCCGAGAAGCCACTCAAACGCCTCGACTGGGGAACTGTATCACCTGACGGAAAAACGGTGATCTACGCGAAGGATCTGAACCTCTGGAAGATGTCGTTCGAGGACTACCAGAAGCTCCGCAAGGACGAGAAGGATAGCACCATCACCGAGATACAGATCACGAAGGACGGCGTGGAGTATTTCGGCTACGGTATGCCACGTAACATCCTCAACACCGACACCATCTGCAACGGCAAGCGCCGTGGCGTCTATGGATTGTCATTCGCTCCGGATTCGAAACACTTTGCCGTACTCCTCTCTGACAGCCGCAAGGTGAAGGACATCTGGGTAGTCAACTCGATGGCCAATCCACGACCAACACTCGAGACCTACAAGTACCAGATGCCAGGCGAGAAGGAGAATCCGATCGAACACCTCTATATCTTCGACACCGAGACAGGCGTACGCAAGGAGGTGAATACTTCGGCGTTCAAGGATCAGACGCTTGATATCCAGACCGCTGAGCTCAATCCTGGCGACGCAACCAAGGGTTATCGCACCTCTATCTGGACAGGCGACAGCAAGCGCTTCTACATCTCGCGTACGAGCCGTGACCTGAAGCGTGTGGACATCTGTTCGTACACCATCGGCCAGGACACACTCGTGCCAGTCATCGAGGAGCGCCTCAATACCTATATCGACTTCATCAACGTACTGAGTCCGAACGAAGGCAAGGAGATCATCCACTGGAGCGAGCGTGACGGTTGGGGTCACCTCTATCTCTACACCGAGGATGGTAAGCTCAAGAACCGCATCACCAAGGGTCCTTGGCACGTAGAGAAGATCGTACGACTCGACAGCAAGAACCGCGTGGTTTACTTCACCGCCAGTGGTCGCACCGAGGGAGAGAATCCTTACTATATGCACCTCTATCGCTGTAACCTCGACGGTACGGGACTTAAGCAGCTCGACGAGAAGAACTTCTTCCATGAGCCTGTAATGACCTATAATGCAGGTTATTTCATCGATAATTACAGCCGTTCGGATTGTGCACCTGTCACCGAGCTTCGTGACGCTCAGGGTAACAAGATCATGACGCTTGAGAAGGCCGACCTGAGCCAGCTCTTCGCAGCAGGTTATCAGTTCCCTGAGATCTTCAAGGTCAAGGCTGGCGACGGCGTGACCGACCTCTGGGGATGCATGTACAAGCCATTCGACTTCGATAGCACCAAGGTCTATCCGATCATCGACTATGTATATCCTGGTCCTCAGGTCGAGGCTACCTACTATCCTTGGAAGACCATGAATCCACGTACCGACCGTCTGGCACAGGCAGGTTTCATCGTCATCTCGGTAGGTCAGCGTGGTGGCCATCCTTGGCGTAGCAAGTGGTACCACAACTTCGGCTATGGCAACATGCGCGACTATCCTCTGGCCGACCATAAGTACGCCATCGAACAGCTCGCTAACCGCCATTCTTATATCGACGTGAATCGCGTAGGTATCCACGGTCACTCAGGTGGTGGCTTCATGACCTTCGCTGCGATGTGCCAGTATCCTGATTTCTTCAAGGTAGGTGTGTCTTGTGCAGGTAACCACGACAACGCTATCTACAACCGCTGGTGGAGCGAGAAGCACCACGGCGTACGTGAGGAGATCACCGCAGAAGGCGACACTACGTTCATCTATAAGGTGGCTAACAACCAGGAGCTTGCGTCGAAACTCCAGGGACGTCTCCTCATCGTGCATGGCGATATTGACAACAACGTGCATCCAGCCAATACCGTACGTGTGATCAACAACCTCATCCGTGCCGGCAAGCGCTTCGACATGCTCTTCTTGCCAACTCAGCGCCACGGCTTCGGCAATATGAATGAGTACTTCTATTGGCGACTTGTGGATCACTTCAGCAAGTATCTGAAGGGAGAGAGCGAGACGAGTGTGAATATTCCGAAGAGGAGTGATACGAATAAGATGTAACAACAGACCCTCCCCCGACCCCTCCACAAGGGAGGGGAGTGGTTTGTACTGATATATGTAGATTATGAAGAAAACTTTATTTATAATGTCGTTGGTTGCAATCTCGGCCAGCGCATTGCAAGCACAGGAGACTCCCCTTTGGCTGCGACAGGCGGCTATCTCTCCTGACGGATCGACCATCGCCTTCAGCTATAAAGGCGACATTTATACTGTAGCAAGCCAGGGTGGAGAGGCGCGTCAGTTGACCACCAACGAGGCCTTTGACGGCAATCCTGTCTGGAGTCCTGATGGCCAGAATATCGCATTCAACAGCGATCGTGAAGGTTCGCTCGATATCTATGTCATTTCGAGCAAAGGAGGCGCTCCTAAGCGTCTGACCAACATTCCTGGCGCTGAGAAGCCAATGGCTTTCCTCGACAATAGCACGGTCGTCTATCAGGCCAATGTGCGACCATCGGCTGAGTCAATGCAGTTCAGCAACCGTGTCTTCACACAGGTCTATCAGGTGGCTAGCGACGGCAAGTCTCGTCCATCGATGCTAACCTCGTGGACGATGGAGGATCTCTCGATCAGTCCTGACGGCCAGAAGTGGCTCTTCACCGACCGCAAAGGCTACGAGGACGAGTGGCGTAAGCACCACACCTCGGTCATCACACGCGACGTCTGGTGCTACGACAAGCAGGCTCAGTCATACACCAAGGTCACCGACTTCGAAGGTGAGGATCGCAACGCTGTGTGGAGCCAGGACGGCAAGACCATCTACTACCTCAGCGAACAGAAAGGCAACAACAACCTCTTCCGTCGCACACTCGGCCAGAAGAACGACGTGCAGCTCACCAGCTTCGATCTGCATCCTGTACGCCACCTCACACGCGCTAACAACGGCGTGATGTGTTTCAGCCAGAACGGCGAGCTCTACACCATGACCGACGGCCAGCAGCCAAAGAAGGTCAATATCACCGTCACGACCGATGTGCAGGAACATGACGTGATCCGTAGCATACGCAACAGCGGCGCCACCGACATGGCTGTCTCGCCATCAGGCAAGGAGGTAGCCTTCATCATCCGTGGCGACGTCTATGTCACATCGACCGAGTATAAGACCACTCGCCAGATCACCGACACGCCTGAACAGGAGCGCAACATCGACTTCGCACCAGACGGCAAGAGCCTCGTCTACTCGGCTGAGCGCAACGGCGTATGGCAACTCTGGCAGACAAGCATCGTAGGCAACGATGACAAGCAGCTCGTCTATGCTGACGAACTGAAGGAGGAGTGTCTGACCAACAACGACAAGACCTCTTTCCAGCCAAAGTATAGTCCTGACGGCAAGGAGATTGCGTATCTCGAAGATCGTACCGCTATCCGCGTCATCAACCTCGCTACACGTCAGATCCGCACCGTCATGGAAGGTAAGTATCAGTACTCTTACAGCGACGGCGACCAGTATTTCTGTTGGTCACCTGACAGCCGCTGGATCCTCTCGGAGAGTATCACCGTAGGCGGTTGGCATAACCGTGACGTTGTGCTCCTCAAGGCCGACGGCTCAGAGATGCACAACCTCACCGAGAGCGGCTACATCGACGGTAATCCTCACTTCGTACTCGGCGGCAAGGCCATGATCTGGCAGTCAGATCGCGCAGGTTATCGCAGCCACGGCAGCTGGGGTACGGAGTTCGATGAGTATATCATGTTCTTCGATCTTGAGGCTTACGAACACTTCCTTCTCAGCAAGGAAGAGGTAGCATTGCTCGACGAAGAGGAGAAGGAAAAGGAGAAGGAAAAGGGAGAAGGGAAAAGTGAAAAATCAAAGGACGATAAGAAGGCCAAGAAAGGCGCTAAGACCGACGAGAAGAAGGACGAGGTCAAACCTCTCACCTTCGACCTGGAAAACGCCAAGGATCGCATCGTACGCCTCACTGTCAACTCTTCGCACCTCGGTGACGCCTTCCTCGACAAAAAAGGTGAAGTACTCTACTACACCGCTTCGTTCGAAGGTAGTCCTGACCTCTGGAAACATGACCTGAAGGAGGACAAGACCACTATCGTCAAGAAAGGTATCGGACGCTCTGACCTCCTCACCGACAAGGACGAGAAGTACCTCTACGTCCTTGGTCGCAATGGCATGAGCCGACTGGAAATGGGTAAGAGCGAGTCGAAGGACATCACGTTCGAGGCCATGTTCAACTACCGTCCTGCACAGGAGCGTCAGTACATGTTCGACCATATCTGGCGCCAGGTCAACGAGAAGTTCTACGATCCTACCATCCGTGGCATTGACTGGGCCGGCTATCACGAGGCTTACCAGCGCTTCCTGCCACACATTAATAATAATTATGACTTCCAGGACCTCCTGAGCGAGTTCCTCGGCGAGCTTAACGGTTCGCACACTGGTGGTCGATACAATGTGGCAGAAGGCCCTATGGCGGTGGCTTCGTTGGGTATCTTCTTCGATGAGGATTATCGCGACAATGGTCTTAAGATCAAGGAGATCATGGCCAAGAGTCCACTCACATTGAGCAAGAACAGCGTCACACCAGGTTGCATCATCACCGCCATCGATGGCCAGCCAGTCGACAATGCAGGCAACGAGAACTACCTCCTCGCTGGCAAGGTCGGCAAGAAGGTCGTCCTGACCGTCAAGGATCAGCAAGGTAAGGAGTCGAAGGTCACTGTCAAGGCCATCAGCAAAGGCGATGAGACAGCGCTCCTCTATCACCGTTGGGTAGAGCGTAACCGCGCTATCGTCGAGAAGGCCACCAATGGCCGCATCGGCTATGTGCACATCAAGGGTATGGATAGTCCTAGCTTCCGTACGCTCTTCAGCGAGCTCCTCGGCAAGTATCGCAACTGTGACGCCGTCATCATCGACACTCGTCACAACGGCGGCGGCTGGTTGCACGACGACGTCATCGCTCTCCTCACCGGCAAGGAACACACCCGCTATACGCCACGTGGTCAGTACATCGCCAGCGATCCATTCAACCGCTGGACAAAGCCTTCGTGCATGCTCGTCTGCGAGGACAACTACAGCAACGCTCACGGTACTCCTTGGCTCTACAAGGAGATGAAGGTCGGCAAGCTTATCGGTACGCCAGTTCCTGGCACCATGACCGCCGTATGGTGGGAGACACAGATCGATCCGACCATCGTCTTCGGTATTCCACAGGTTGGTGCAATGGATCCTCGTGGCAACTTCCTCGAGAACCAGCAGCTCTATCCTGACATCGAGGTATACAACACTCCTGAGGACGTACTCCAAGGCAAGGATGCACAGCTCGAGGCGGCTATCAAGGAGATGATGCAATACGTCAAGCAGTAAATTCTTTTCCTTACATTACTTAATAAATCTAATTGAAAACAAAATGAAAAAGTTATTCGGTTGTTTCGCAATGTTCTGTTTCGGCCTTAGCTTGCATGCACAGATCATCAAGAGCCAGGTCGTGGAGAATGGAGGTTCAGGAGAGTATTCGGCCATAGTAGTGGCCGATGAGACTTTGCCTACTCATACCATCTATCGACCAAAAGACCTCAAGGCGACGGTCGAGAAGCAAGGAAAGCTCCCTGTCATCGTCTATGCCAACGGCGCTTGCTTCAACAATAATGTGGAGATGCGACTCCTCCTCAACGAGGTGGCTTCGCACGGCTACATCGCCATTGCCATCGGTCCTTATGATGAGGAGAGTACCGTCGAGCAATGGAAGCGCGTCCTTTTCGGCAATTATCCAAAGGGTAAGGATGTAGTCCTGGCTACCGGTGAGCGTTATCCTGAGCCGACAGCTGAACAGAAGGAGGATGCTCGTCTTGCACAGGAAGCCGCTCGTGCAGCTGCAGAGAAGGCGGCAAAGAAGAACAAGAAGAAGCCAGAGCCTGCACCATTCCGTACCTACTCGAAGCAGTTGCTCGAAGCGCTTGACTGGCTCACCGATCAGAACGCTGATCCTAAGTCAGAGTATTATCACATGATCGACCTTGACCAGGTAGCTGCAATGGGACAGTCGTGTGGTGGTTCGCAGGTACTTGGCGTGGCTCACGATCCTCGCATCAAGACCTGTGTCATGCTAAACACCGGTATCGGTGACATGGAGATGAGTGGCGCCACCAAGGAGAACCTCAAGAACGTCCACGCGCCAATGTTCTACATGATCGGTGGTCCTACCGACATCGCTCATCAGAACGCCAACAAGGACTTCGAGCGTCTCGTCGACGTACCTATCGTCATGTACAACTCTCACGACGGCCACAACGGCACCTACTACGAGAAGAACGGTGGTGCATACGCCTTCATGGTCACTCGTTGGCTCGACTGGCAGCTCAAGGGACAGGCCTACAAGAGCGCCATCTTCCTCGATGACAGCTACGCCAAGATGATGTTCCCTACGTGGACATTTGAGCGCAAGAATTTCTAATCATTGCGAAGAAGAATTTCTATTCATACAAAAAATGAGGCTGGGTCTTTTGACACAGCCTCATTCTTATTTCTGAACGTGATTTGCCGATTTTACAAGTGATTTTGTGATTCTGTACGCTATTTTGACGATTTTACAAGCATTTTTGCCGATATTACATAGTTTTTGTCGTTTTTATCGACCGCAAATCGGATGTGCCAGGAAGCGTTGCTGAGATTACATTCCTTGCAAAAATGACAAAATAAAAAGCGAGCGAATTTTTTGCTGTTTTTGTTATCACGGTGTTGACGGGAGTCCCTATCTTTGCGCCATAAAAAACAATTAACACTTTTCGATCATGAAAAAGAACTATTCATCATTTGGCACACAGACAGGTTTATCAATGGGTATTTTCCTTCTCTCTATGACCATGAATTTCTCCGCTTGTCAGCCAGACGATCTCAACGCAAATGAGGAGATCGCACATGAAACATATACGCGTGTTAAAGAGATTCGCGTGAATCGCGAATATGCTGAGGCCTTCGCTGAGGAGTTCGGTACACCCGATCCTAATCACAACTGGAGCTACAAGCCATTGACCGTGATCCACTCGGGTAGCGAGGTGGCAACACAGCCGGTGACTCGTGCAATGACACGTGCAGCGATGGCAGAGGTTCCGACCATCCAGCGTAACACCGATGAACCTCTCAAGATGGCTTATAGCGATGTAAAGGAGCTCATTAGCGCCATCCCTGAGAAAGGTTATAACTACGAGCGTATGAACACCAACATCGGCTATTATGCAGAGCAGAAGACTACCTATGATATCTATCCGGTGATGTGGGGTGAGAAGTTCTGCAACACTAATGTTGTTGGCCTATTCACCTTCGAGCTTGATGCTAATGGTACGCCTATTAATAAGGTGGAGCGTGGTGTGATCTGGACAGATAATGACAATGGCCACACGAATGTGTATATGGAACTTGATGGCAAACAAAAAGAGTTCCCAGTTGGTACTCACCCTATCGATAAGCAGAACACCAATGATTATGGCAAAACTGGTCATACATACTATAAGAACAATACAGAGCCGGATAACATCATCTTCCCTCACTACGAGGTGACAATTCCAGCCAACACCTATTGGGGTATTTATCTTGAAACCAAGAAGGATCAGGACAAGAGTACTCGTGTCAAGTGGTTTTCTGTAGCCAACTTCAACTACAAAAACACCGAACCTGCTGGTAACATCAACCTGGGAGGCAACACCTATCTCTGCTTTGAGGATGCTCCTGTAAAGGGTGCTATGGATGGCAACCGCGTAGATGGCTACCAGGGTTATGACAAGGACTATAACGATATCTGTCTCCTCATCACCCCACGCCCTGTCGAGAGCTCATTCAGCGTAGATGAGGTACGCGTGATGTGCGAGGACCTCGGTGGTACATTCGACTGGGACTTCAATGACATCGTCTATGACATCAAGATCACTCAGCGCCTCTACAACGACAAGAACGCCACCGCTACCATCACTCTGCAAGCCGTAGGTGGTACGCTCCCTATCAACATTTCTTATAATGGTGGCAAGTCTTACGGCGAGATGCATACTCTCCTTGGTCAGCAACCAGATGAAGATGGCCTCTACGAGCCAGTCCTCCAAGGTCAAGCCAAGATCCTCGATATCATCGACCTCGGCGCCAAGGATGTAGACGCTGCAGCTAAGCTGAAGGAGATCGCCAGAAATATCCAGATCATCGTGAAGGATCCTCGTGACGACTCATACCATGAGGTGAACTTCCCGAATGAGAATGGCGATAAGAATCCTCAATGTTTTATGTGTCAAGCCGGTACACACTGGTCAGACGAGCTCGTCAACATCAAGACAACCTATCCAGCCTTCGAACAATGGGTAAAGAATCACGAAGCCGCTACTGACTGGTGGAACGTAGAAAAGTACACCAACAAGCAGCAGGAGGTGGTGATCAGATAATCGCAAAGAATGGCATATCTTCCACGGTACGGTGAAAGATATGCCATCATTGTGTCATCCTCTCCAGTGAACGGTGTAGGAGATGCTAACACTTATTCTCTCTCGAGATAAGTATATCCATAGAGACCATTTCGGTAGTTGGTCAAGAACTCCTTACCTTCTTCGAGCGAGATGCGACCGGTCTTGACGGACTTGGTGACCCAGGTTTCGAGCGTACGTACCATCTTCTTGGTGTCATATTCTACCCAGCGGAGGACGTCCTGGACGGTCTCGCCGTCGATGGTTTGTTCGATCTCATAGTGGTCACCTTTGACGCCGATGTGCACGGCGTTGGTGTCGCCAAAGAGGTTGTGGAGGTCGCCGAGGATCTCCTGGTATGCACCGACGAGGAAGACGCCGAGATAGTACTTCTCGCCTTTCTTGAGGGTGTGGATTGGCATGGCGTTGACGATCTGGTTTTCGGCGATGTATGAAGGTACCTTGCCGTCAGAGTCGCACGTCATATCCTGCAGGGTAGCCTTGCGGTCAGGACGCTCGTCGAGGCGCTGCAGTGGCATGATAGGGAAGATCTGGTCGATACTCCACATATCTGGCAGCGACTGGAAGAGAGAGAAGTTGCAGTAATACTTGTCGGCCAGGAGCTTAGAGATCTTATGGAGCTCCTCAGGAGCGCGCTTCATGCTATGTACGAGGCCGTTGATTTCGCGAGTCACACTCCAGTAGAGCTTCTCGATCTGTGCACGTGTCTTAAGGTCGATCATGCCATGCGAGAAGAGCTGCAGTACCTCGTCGCGAATCTGCTGTGCATCGTGCCAAGATTCGAGCGCCGAACGCTGTGTGAGGTTGTCCCAGATTTCGTAGAGTTCCTTCACGAGCTCGTGGTCATCAGGACCGACGACCCACTCCTCTGGCATCTCTGGCAAGGTGGCCGTCTCGAGTACCTCCATGACAAGCATAGAGTGGTGAGCGGAGAGCGAGCGACCTGACTCGGTGATGATGTTAGGGTGGGGGAGTTCGTTCTTGTCGGCGGCCTCCATGATCTGGTACATGATGTCGTTGACGTACTCCTGGATGGAGTAGTTGACCGACGATTCGCTCGACGCTGATCGTGTACCGTCATAGTCAACGCCGAGGCCACCACCTGCATCGACAAACTCTACGTCGAAGCCCATTTTGCGCATCTGCACATAGAACTGTGAGGCTTCGCGGATGGCTGTCTTCACGTGGCGGATATTAGTCACCTGCGAACCGATATGGAAGTGGATGAGCTTGAGGCAATCCTTGAGGTTGTTGGCCTCGAGATACTCCATGGCTTCGAGCAACTCAGCGCTGGTGAGGCCGAACTTAGAGGCGTCGCCACCGCTACCTTCCCACTTGCCTGAACCTGATGAGGCGAGCTTGATGCGGATACCGATATTTGGCTTGACCTTCAGGCGTGTAGCGATCTTATTGATGAGTTCGATCTCATTGAGCTTCTCGGCCACGATATAGATACGCTTGCCCATTTTCTGAGCAAGGAGAGCCAGCTCGATGAATGAGTCGTCCTTATAGCCATTGCAGACGATGATTGAGTCATAGTCGGTGCAGGCGGCGATGACGGCGTGGAGCTCTGGCTTAGAGCCGGCTTCGAGGCCGAGGTTGAACTTCTTGCCGTGACGTACCATCTCGGTGACGACAGGCTCCATCTGATTGACCTTGATTGGGTAGACGCTATAGCATTCGCCTTTGTAGTTATACTCCTTGGCCGCCTTGTCGAAACACTGTCGCATACGCTCGATGCGATTATCGAGGATGTCAGGGAAACGCAAAAGGACCGGCGCCTGAATATCTCGCAGGGCCAGTTCGTCCATCACTTCGCGCAGATCAATCTGCACACCATCTTTCTTAGGGGTAACAGTCACATGGCCCTTTTCGTTGATGTCAAAATAGTTGACACCCCAGCCATGAATATTGTAGAGCTCCGCAGAGTCCTCAATATGCCACTTTTTCATCGATTAAATTACAAATTACCAATTACGAATTACAAAGTTTGTCCACGCAACCCTTAGCGTGGAATGCAAATATCAATGAATTTTGCGGCGCAAAGATACATGATTTTAGCAGAATCGCCAATTTTTTGCTCAAATATTTTAATATTTGTGGATTTTTTTTTAACTTTGCGGGCGTTAATTATATAAAAGTATGATCGAATCAGATATTCTCCCAAGCGACTACTCTAAGTTCCCATCTCCTTGTTACGTACTCGAAGAGCGACTTCTGCGCCGCAACCTGGCATTGATCAAGGGTGTGGCCGATAAGGCCGGCGTCGAGATCATCCTGGCCTTCAAGGCGTATGCATTGTGGAAGACTTTCCCGATCTTCCGCGAGTATATCACACACACCACGGCGTCGTCATTGAGCGAGGCGCGACTGGCGCTTGAGGAGTTCGGATCGAAGGCTCACACCTATAGTCCTGCATACGATGATCAGAACATCGACACGATACTGGCGTGTTCGAGCCACATCACGTTCAACAGTCTCACACAGTTTGAGCGCTATGGCGAGAAGGCTGTGAAGGCCGGTGTGAGCTGCGGCTTGCGCGTCAATCCGGAGTATAGCGAGATTGAGACGGCGCTCTATAATCCTTGTGCACCTGGTTCGCGATTCGGTGTGTTGAGCGATGAGTTGCCGGAGCAATTGCCAGAGGGTATCGAAGGCTTCCATTGCCATTGCCACTGCGAGGACGACAGCCACACGCTTGAACGTACGCTGGAGCATCTGGAGGCTAAGTTCTGCAAGTGGTTCGATCAGATCAAGTGGCTCAACCTCGGAGGTGGCCATCTGATGACTCGCGCCGACTATGACACGTCGCACCTTGTGGCCGTACTCAAGGCGCTCAAGAAGCGCTATCCTTGGCTCAAGATCATCCTCGAACCGGGTAGCGCCTTCGGATGGCAGACAGGTCCGCTGATCAGCCAGGTGGTGGATGTGGTGGAGAATCACGGTATCAAGACGGCTATCCTCAACGTCTCGTTTGCCTGCCACATGCCTGACTGTCTTGAGATGCCATATCAGCCAGCGGTGCGAGGCGCTAAGTCGTTGGCGCTCGATACGGAAGGCAAGAATATCTATCGCCTCGGTGGCAATTCTTGCCTGAGCGGTGACTTCATCGGCTCATGGGAGTTCGACCATCCGCTGCAGGTTGGAGATTATGTGGTGTTTGAAGATATGATGCACTACACGACGGTCAAGACACATACGTTCAATGGCGTGTCGCATCCAAGCATTGCATTGTTTAGGCAGGACGGAAGCATTGACGTTTTGCGTAAATTCGGGTACGAGGATTATAGGAATAGGATGGATTAAGACCACTCGTTTAGTTTTCGCTGCGCGATGCTGAAAAACTATAAAAACGAGTAAAAACTATAAAAACAATATTTAGGTTTTTCTCGCTAGCGCGGTGCTGAAATACGATAAAAACTATAAATATAATAAATACGTTTTTATAGTTTTTATCTGTTTTTATAGTTTTTCAGCACCGCGCTAGCGAAAACAGTTAAAACCTAATTTCGTCCTTTTTTAGAATCAATAATTATATAAAATATGTCAAAGAAAGTTTTATTAACTGCTCTCGCTTCGCTGGCCCTTGCTGCCACCGCGTCGGCAGAGTTTACCGTCCAGGACGTCCGCTCAGGAATGTTCAGCGGCAAGAGCGTCGCATCGTTCCGCAGTACGGCCGACGGAAAACATTATACGGCTATCACGCCTGATGGCCGTGCAATCGTCAAGTATCAGTATAGCAATGGCCAGGCGGTGGATACATTGCTTAACCTCAATACGGTCAAGCCGGAGGAAGGAACCTCGGTGGATGGTGTACGCCTCCGTGGCTACGAGCTCAGCCAGGACGAGGAGCGACTCCTGGTGTGGAGCAATCCTGAGTACATCTATCGTCGCAGCTTCAAGGCCGACTACTTCTATTATGTCATCGAGGCAGGTGGTGTGAAGCGCGATAAGATCAAGCGTCTCACCGAAGGTAAGGTGCAGGCGGCTCAACTCGCTCCTGATGGCCGCCAGGTGGTTTTCATGCGCGACAATGACCTCTACCTCGTCAAGGTGATGAGCGCTGGTATGGACCTCGCCGAGCGTCAGATGACCACCGACGGCAAGCGCAACGCCATCATCAACGGTGTGCCAGATTGGGTATACGAGGAGGAGTTCTCGATGAACAGCGCCATCGCATGGAGTCCTGACAGCAAGACCGTCTGCTACCTCAAGTGGGACGAGTCGCCTGTCAAGCAATACTACCTGCCAACCTATCGTGGCGCCTTCCCGTCGCGCGATGAGTATGAGCTCTATCCTGGCCAGTACACCTATAAGTATCCGGTGGCAGGTGAGGTCAACAGTACCGTCACCGCGTGGTCATACGACGTGTATACCAAGAAGACCAACCAGCTCAAGGTGCCAGTCGATGTTGATGGCTATATCCCTCGCATCCAGTTCACCACCAGCGAGAACCAGTTGGCCGTGATGACTCTCAACCGCCTGCAGAACCGTCTGCAGCTCTACTTCGTCAATCCACAGAGCGGCGTGGCTAAGCTCATCCTTGAGGACACCAACGAGCAATACATCTCAGAAGGCGACCTCGACGCTGTGCAGTTCGATGCACAAGGCTTCACATGGGCCTCGGAGCGTAGCGGCTATCGTCACCTTTATTATTATAACCTCCTCGGCCAGCAGCAGCGACAGCTTACCAAGGGTAACTTCGACGTGACCTCGATCTATGGCTACGACGCTGCTACCAAGAGCGCTTACGTGCAGGTGGCTTGGCTTGGCAATGGCGCCGACAAACCAGCTGAGTTGACTCGCGGTATCTATAAGATCGACGCTAAAGGCCAGATGCTGCCACTCTTCAACGGAGGCAAGGACGGCAAAGGTTGCCGCGGTACTCACCGTGCAGCTTTCAGCAAGGGATTCATCTACATGCAACACTACTACAGCGACGCTGAGACTCCAACGCGCGTCACTCTCGAGACCGTCAAGGACCTCAAGGTCATCAAGGTGATGGAGGACAACGCGGAGCTCAAGGCGCAGATGGCCGGTATGCCAAAGAAGGAGTTCGTGCAGTTCACCACCGAGCGTGGCGACGTCCTCAATGGCTACATCATCAAGCCAGCGTCGGCCACCGCCAGCGCCAAGGCTCCAGCCGTACTCTTCCAGTACAGCGGTCCTGGCTCGCAGCAGGTACTCGACAGCTGGAGCTTCGGCTTCGAACAGTACCTCGTGCAGCAAGGCTTCGTATCAGTATGTTTCGATGGCCGTGGCACAGGAGCTCGTGGCGCTCAGTGGGAGCGTCAGACCTATTGCCAGCTTGGCGTCAAGGAGAGCGAGGATCAGCTTTCTGCAGGTCGCTATGCAGCTAAGCTCCCATACGTCGATGGCAGCAAGCTTGGCATCTGGGGATGGAGCTTCGGTGGCTACAACACCTGTATGACCATGTGTGGTGGCAACGACGTCTTTGCAGCAGGCGTGGCTGTAGCACCGGTGACCGACTGGAAGTTCTACGACACCGTCTATACCGAGCGCTACATGCGTACTCCTCAGCAGAACGCTGACGGCTACAAGGCTGCCAGCTGTCTGGAGCGCGCCTCACAGCTCAATGGCAACCTCCTCATCGTCACTGGCACAGCCGATGATAATGTGCATCCACAGAATACCTATGAGTTCGCTGAGACGCTCGTACAGGCCGATAAGGACTTCGACATGATGACCTATACCAACCGCGATCATGGTATTCGTGGTGGCAATAGCAACAATCATATATATACTAAGGTGTATAAGTATTTCAAATCACATTTGAGATAAGGGGATATTAAGGGATATTAAGGGATTTGAAGGGATATTAAGGGACGTTAGTATCAGCTATACGATCCTTTCCCTAAATCTCAGCGCGTATCTGGTTCTATCGTCCCTTAAAATCCCTTAAAATCCCTAAATATCCCTTAGAATCTCCAAAGAATAAATCCCATTAATTACAAAAATATGAAAAAATTCCTTATTCTTGTTGCTACCGCTTTGTTAGGCGTTACCGCCGCTGTAGCACAGCCATCGGCCATCCAGAAGATGATCGATGAGAACAACAACAATCCGAAGGCTGGTTATTTCCTTGACGTATTGACCGGTCGTTTCGGTGGTCGAATCCTTGGCTCTGATGCATTCGAGAATGCAGAGGCCTGGATGAAGCGTGAGTTTGAGAAGTGGGGCGTAGAGGTACGCCTCGAGGAGGTTGGCGAGCTTCCATACGGCTTCAATCGCGATGCATGGTTTGGCCGTGCTATCGGCGCTGAGGAGTTCGGCCTTCGTGACCTTCACTTCGTTACACCATCGTACACCAGCGGTACTCACGGCTGCCAGATGGGACCTGTAGTACTCGAGCCACAGACGGAGCAGGAGCTCCAGAAGATGAAGGGTACACTCAAAGGCGCTTGGGTTCTCGTTACTGGCAATAGCACCGGCTTCCCTATCGGCCATTCGCACAAGAACGACTCTATCCGCGCTAAGATCAAGGCTGAGAACGTCGAGATCGCTAAGCGCAATCGTGAGGGTATGATGGCAGCTCGTCAGAACGGTACTTCATACACCGCTGAGCCTCTCCAGGAGTATCCTGCATTGTATTATGATGAGATGGTTGAGGCTGGTGTACTCGGCTTCATCCAGCGCGCTGAGGTACCTCTCCGTGCACTCTATGACCGTGCGATGATCGATGAAAAGATCGTCACCGACTTCGACAATCTGCCAAATACTCCAGACATCAAGCTCGACGCTGTGCAGTTCGACGTAGTGAAGAAGCTCGCTTCAGAGCGTCGCCGTTTCTGGTTGGAGTTCGATATCCGCAACCACTTCAAGCTCGGTCCTGTGAAGTACTATAACTTCGTAGCAGAGATCAAGGGTACTGAGTTCCCTGACGAGAAGGTTATCGCTATGGGTCACCTCGATTCGTTCGACGCTGGTACAGGTGCTGTTGACTGTGGTACAGGTATCGTACCACTGATGGAGATGGCTCGTCTCCTCGCTCTCTCTGGTGCTAAGCCAAAGCGTACTATCGTCTTCATCGGTTCAGCAGGTGAGGAGTTCGGCATCTGGGGTGCTGACGGCTATTGCAAGACTCACGAGAAGGAGCTTGACAAGGTTTCGGTTGTCTTCAACCGCGACTTCGGTATCGAGCCACCAGTAGGTATTGCTGTTCCTGAGTGCATGTACAACGACCTTGAGGCTGTCAACAAGCCACTCGTCGACGCTGCTACCGAGGCTTGGCCATTCACCTACAGCAAGGGTGCAGCTCACCGCAAGCCAGCAGGCCTTGCAGGTTCTGACTACTCTGCATTCGCTATGCGAGGCGTTCCTACGCTCGACTTCACCTGTGAGGACGTCTATGGCCTTAACTTCACCTACGGGGAGATCTGGCACACTGAGCGCGATATCCTCAACAAGCAGAACGCTGACTACATGCAGCGTACCGCTCTCGTAACTGCTATCGAGCTCCTTGGCATTGCTAACCTCGATCACCAGCTCTCACGCGAGAACTTCTTCGAGGCTCCAAAGCCTGCAGCTCCTGCTAAGGGAAAGAAGGCTAAGAAGTAAAGTCAAGAAGGTATCGCCGGAATCCCTGGGATACCTTCCGTCAAGCAAGAAGGTATCGCCGGAATCCTTGGGATACCTTCCGTCATGCAAGAAGGTATCGCCAGAATCCTTGGAATACCTTCCGTTATGCAATAAGGTATCGCCAGAATCTTGGCGATACCTTATTTAGTTATAGTGCAAAAATAACTTGGTATTTTTTGCTCTTGTTACTTATTTTCGAGATAGTATCCAATCTCTCCGCTGATCTGCAGCAACGAGATCTCGCAGAGCTTAGCGTCATACTGTACCTGGAGGAGACGCTCCTCAGCGTCGAGAAGGCTCTTCTGCACCTGTCGCATATCGAAACCTGAGATCTCACCGAGCTTATAGCGCTCCATAGCGATTTCGAGGTTACTCTCTGCGATCTCAAGATTCTGCTGCTGGAGCGCGAGGAGCTGGAGGTTGTTGTTGTAGGCCTGCCAGAAGGTGGTGAGGTCGGCGTGGAGCTCAATCTCGGCCTGTTCTCGCTGTAACTTACGGTTCTCGATGGTAAGCTGAGCGTTGCGGCGTTCACGGCGACGATTGCCGTCATAGAGGTTGATACCGAGGGTGAGGCCACCGCTGAGCGCCTGGTTGTCGCGCTTCAGAACCGCGCTCTCGCCGTAGTGGTTGAAGTTATAAGCGTACTGAGCGTTGAGCTTGAGATACGGATAGTTGCGCGAGAGAATCTTCTTATAATCGAGCTCAGCGGACATCGTGTTCTGCGAAGCGCGGAGTAACGACGAGTTGGCATTGAGCGTCTGCTGCCAGAGTGGCTCCAGCATCAGGTCTTCGCGGATGACGATGCTACTGTCTGGTACGTTGATCCACTGAGTGATATTCTCATTTGACATCAGCTCATTGAGGCTGATCAACGTATTGCGTACCGCCTGCTGTTGCTTGACGTACTGAGCGCTATCTGCATTAAAGTCCACGCGAGCCAGGTGGTAGTCAAGGCCGGAGAATCGTCCTGTCTGGTAGTTGAGCTCGGCTATACGCAGACGCTCGCGAGAGAGACGGAGTGCATAGCGGTAATGAGCGCGTCGGATAATCTGCTGGATGTAGTTATAGTACTGCGAAGTAATGTCGGCAATGAGGTCCTCGGCTGCAATACGCGTGTCTGTCTCACCGCGCTGTTCCAGGAGACGGAGCTGGCGCAGATTGGTTTGGATCTTGAATCCGTCAAACAGCGTCCAGTTGAGCGTCGCACCTGCATTCAGGCCGTAGTCAAAGACACCAGAGGTGCTCGATTCCTCACCAGTAGCACGCGAGGTGCTATGTTCCGACAGCGTCTCGGTAGGACGATAGCCAGCCGACAGATCCAACGTCGGCAACGCTCCTGCATTGGCCAATGTCGCATTATTATGTGCAGCTTGCTCATCGTTGCGTACAATCTGCAGCTTCAGGTTCGATTCGAGGCCACGGCGCAGACAGTCCTGCAGCGTATATACCAGTCGCTCAGGACGCGCTGGCGCTGCAGCAGAGTTCTCCTGCGCTTGCAAAGAATAAGTGCAGCAGAGCAATAATAACAAGCTTAATACCTTATTCATATATAATATAGGATTCTTCAAAACTATTCGATTAAATAACTAATCACTCTTCCTCTACCTTACTTCTATCCGTCGAAATATAGCTATAGATCGCCGGAACAATATACATCGTCATAAACGTAGAGATCAGCATGCCACCGACAACAGCAATACCCATGGCGATACGCTGGTTGCAACCTTCACCCGTAGCATAAGCCAGAGGGATGAGGCCGAGGATGGTCGAAGAACTGGTCATCAGGATAGGACGCAGACGCTGTTTGGCCGCCTCACAGATGGCCGTGAACTTATCGACACCAGCCTCCTGCTTCTGATTGGCAAACTCCACGATGAGAATACCGTTCTTAGCCACAAGGCCGATAAGCATGATGATACCGATCTGGCTGAAGATGTTCATCGTAATACCGTTGATCGACATGAAGATCAATGCACCAGCAATAGCCAGTGGCACGGTAAGCATGATGATGGCAGGATCCTTGAAGCTCTCGAACTGAGCCGCCAGGATGAGGTAGATAAGCAGGATGGCCAGGAGGAAGGCGAACATGAGGCTCGAAGACGACTCGCGGAACTCCTTCGAGTCACCAGAGAGCGCGGTGCGGAAGGTGTCGTCGAGCGTCTCTTTGGCGATGCGATCCATCTCATCGAGGCCTTCACCGATGGTGTGACCTTCGGCCAGACCTGCCGAGATGGTAGCCGCCACGAAGCGGTTGTAACGATAGAGGCGAGGAGGAGCAATGCCACCCTTCAGGTCGATGAGGTTATCCATCTGGATCATGGCCTGATTCTTGTTGCGGATATAGATCGACTTCAGGTCGGCTGGCTTATTACGCTGCTGGCGGTTGATCTCGCCTTTGATCTCGTACTGTTTGCCGTTCATATAGAAGTATCCCATACGCTGGCCAGAGAGCGCGTATTGCAGCGTCTGAGCCACGTCGCGCGTGGTGACACCCAGGATGCTGGCCTTATCACGATCGATGGCAAGACGCGCCTCAGGCTTACTGAATTTGAGGTTCACATCGGCCATACGGAACATCGGATTCTCGTGCACCTTGGCCATGAAGGTTGGCAATACCTCCTGCAGCTTCTCGATGTTAGTAGCCTGCAGTACGTACTGGATAGGCTGACCACCACGACGGCCACCGAACGATGACTGCTGCTGCACGAATGAGCGCGCCTTGGTCTTCTTCGAGAGCTCTCGGGTAATCTGAGCCGCCACATCCATCTGAGAGTAGTCGCGCTCCTTGATGTCCTTGAGCGTGACGCGGATGTTACCGCTACCCGAAGTCACACGAGCGGTGATATTGTCTGCATCGTGGCAGATAGAGTCGACGATGTGGTTGACGTCCTCGGTGTAGTCGCGTATATATTCATAGGTGACACCTTCGGTACCAGAGGTATTGACGGAGATAGACGAACGGTCCTCCAGTGGAGCCATCTCAGAAGGAATGTCGTTCCAGAGCCAGAGGATAATGGCTACCATCACACCGATGATAGGGATGGCTACCCAGCGGTGCTTCATCACGGCCTGCAGGCTTCGGTCATAGAGGTTGTTGAGGCCTACGAAGAATGGCTCCGACCAGCGATAGAAAGCGTTCTGCTGCTTGCGTCGCACCAGGATCTTGGTCGATAGCATCGGAGTGATGGTCAGCGCGGCAAATGAAGAGATACACACCGTACCGGCGATGACAAGGCTGAACTCGCGGAACAGTCGACCTGTGATACCTTCCATGAACACGATAGGGAGGAACACGGCCAACAGGGTGACGGTGGTAGATAGAATGGCGAAGAAGATCTCCTTCGCACCTTCGATACCCGCCTGACGTGGTCGCATACCTTTCTCTATTCGCACGTAGATATTCTCGGTCATTACGATGGCGTCATCGACCACAAGACCTACCGAAAGGACGATGGCCAGCATGGTGAGGACGTTGATAGAGAAGCCGCAGACGTACATCACGAAGAACGAACCGATGAGCGAGATAGGGATGACGATGCAAGGGACGAGCGTGACACGCCAGTCGCGGAGGAAGAGGAAGATGATGATGACAACGAGGAGCAACGCCTCGAAGATCGTGGTCTTTACCTCATCGATAGAAGCGCGGATGAAGCGTGTATTGTCGAAGCTGTACTTGAAGTGTACGTCCTCTGGCAGGTCTTTCTGCATCTGCTCCATACGCTTATAGACGGCGTTGGCAATCTCGATGTGGTTAGCACCTGGCTGAGGGACGACGGCGACACCTACCATTGGTACGCCATCCATCTTCATGTAGCTCTTGATGTCGGCAGGACCGAGCTCTGCACGGCCAACGTCGCTGAATCGGATGATCTGGTTGCCTGTCTGGCGGAGGATCAGGTCGTTGAACTCCTTGGCCGTATGCATGAGTCCCATGGTACGGACGGTGAGCTCGGTGGTGTTACCTTCGATACTACCTGAAGGAAGCTCTACGTTCTCCTTGTCGACGGCGTTCTTCACGTCCATAGGCGTGATGCCATAGCCAGCCATCTTGACAGGATCGAGCCAGAGGCGCATGCAGTAGCGCTTCTCACCCCAGATACCGACGCTACTTACGTCAGCAATGGTCTGCAGCTGTTCCTTGACGGTGAGGTCGGCAATCTCGCTGAGTTCCAGCAGGCTTCGCTTATCGCTCTGCAAGGCCACCATGAGGATTGGCATAGCATCCGCATCGGCCTTAGATACGGTCGGAGGATCACAGTCGCGAGGCAAGAGACGCTGTGCACGTGACACCTTATCACGTACGTCATTGGCCGCTGTCTCAAGGTCGACCGAAAGCTCAAACTCTACGGTGATACGGCTCGAACCCTGCGAACTGACGCTCGAGAGGGAGCGGATACCCGGGATACCGTTGATGTTCTGTTCCAGTGGCTCCGTGATCTGATTCTCGATGACATCAGCGTTCGCACCAGGGTACGAACAGTTGACCGAGATGATCGGATTGTCCACCGAAGGATATTCTCGCACGCCGAGGTAGGTATAGCCGATCAGACCAAACAGGATGATGATGATGGTCATGACCAGCGCAAGGACCGGTCGGCGTATGCTAAGTTCTGAAATGTTCATATCTGAAATTAATAATTAATAATGAATAATTAATAATTGTCTGTCGCGCCACACGACATAAAGGGGAAGATCATTATTCATTTAATTATTCATTACTCATTATTCATTACTCATTCGACAACATCCAATGTTACCGGCAATCCCATTCGCAGCTGCAGCGTACCTGAGGTGATGATCGTATCGCCTACGCTGAGGCCACGGAGCACCTGCACTTCGCCAGCCGTACGGATACCCGTTACAATCTCTACTGGCATCGCCTTACCTGCACGATAACAGAAGACCTTATCTACACCCATTTCTGGCACGATGGCCTCAGAGGGAATGACCAGCGCGTCGCCGATCTCGGCCTTCTTGAGCGTGATGCTGGCATACTGGCCAGGAAGGAGCTTGCGGTTGCTGTTGGCATAAAGACCACGCGCTGTGAATACGTGCTGATCTCTATCTACGGCCGACTCTACGGCGTAGACCTGTGCATGGAACGCTTCCTGGAAACCTTCGACGTTGAAGTCCATATTTACACCCTTATGAATCTGAGAAGCATATCGCTCAGGAACGGAGAATTCGATCTTGAGAGGAGATATCTTGGTGAGCTTAGCCACTACGGTGTTAGGAGTAGCATACGCGCCGACAGAGACCTGACGAAGACCGATGACACCGTCAAACGGTGCATGCAGCTCTGTAAGCTCGATGCTGACTCTCACGCCTTCAATCTCGGCTTCGAGCGTGGCCAGCTTGGTCTTAGCCTCCTCGTAAGCCTCCTGGCTGGCTGCATCTTTCTTGAGCAACTGCTCCTGACGATATACGCGGTTCTTGGCCAGGTCAAGCTGAGCTGTCAGCTGCTTGAGTTTCGCCTCCAGAGGCTTGTCGTTGACCTTGGCCAGGATCTGACCTTTGCGTACAGCGGTACCCTCGGTAAAGCGGATATCCGTAATCTTTCCCGAGGTTTCGAACGAGAGGTTGACCTCCTCATCCGGGAGAATCAGACCTGTAGTAACAAATTCATCAGTGAGGCCAGATGGCTTGATTAACTTGCCATTGACGTTGAGGATCCTGTTTCCTCCTTTACCTGCACCACCACCTCTTGCAGGCGACTGGTCAACTTTAGCAAGCTCTTCATTGACTTTAGGTTGCTGGTACCAATATCCACCAGCAATAATAGCAACAGCGGCGGCTGAAATCAGTCCCCACTTCAGTTTTTTATTCATTGATTTATTTCTTTTTCTATGAAATGCGCCGCATTTCTTGTGTTTTTAATGTGATATATAGACTTAAGACTCTACTGAAAGTAGAAGGTTTAATTATGAAAGACGGTTTTTTATAAATAAAAGTGTAAAAAAGGGATATTAAGGGATCCTAAGGGATTCTAAGGGATACTAAGGGACGATACAAACAGCCACGCCAACGTTTTCTGTATTGTCGTGTAGCATTACTATCGTCCCTTAGTATCCCTTAGTATCTCTTAGAATCCCTTAATATCCCTTAAAACCTTACAGTCCCTTCATTAGATTAATCATCTCGATAGCCGAGATCATCGCATCAGCACCCTTATTGCCAGCCTTAGTGCCAGCGCGCTCGATGGCTTGCTCGATGCTATCGGTGGTCAGGATACCGTTGGTCACAGGGAGACCTGACTTGAGGCTTGCAGTAGCAATACCTTTAGCCGACTCGTTGGCTACCATGTCAAAGTGTGGAGTAGCACCACGGATCACTGCACCGAGACAAACCACAGCGTCATACTTGCCTGAACAAGCCATCTGCTGAGCCACGAGAGGGATCTCGAATGCACCTGGCACATAAGCCAGAGTCAAGTCATCACTATTGCCTCCGTGGCGCACGAAACAATCCTCTGCGCCACCAATCAGGCGATCTACGATAAAGTCATTGAAACGAGAGGCTACAATGCCAATCTTCTGACCTGCGGCGGTCAGGTTACCTTCTACTTTTTTCATTTTAGTAAGGGTTTTTAAGGGTTATAACCCTTTATTACTTTTTATATTTTATATCCTTCATGTGCAACAGATGTCCCATCTTCTTGTACTTTGTGTACATATAGAATTCATCCTTCTCATTGCAAGTCATCTCAATCTGCTCACGATCCACCACCTTGAGACCGAAGCCATCCAGGCCTTCGATCTTAGCCGGATTGTTGGTCATCAGGATCAGCTCATGGATCCCTAAGTCTGCGAGGATCGAGGCTCCCGTACCGTACTCACGCAAGTCAGCGGCAAAGCCGAGAGCGAGGTTCGCCTCCACGGTATCCATACCTTGATCCTGCAGCGCGTATGCACGAAGCTTATTGATTAATCCGATGCCACGGCCTTCCTGCCGCAGGTAGAGCAATACGCCACGACCACGCTGTTCGATGCGACGCAACGCCTCGGCCAACTGTTCGCCACAGTCGCAGCGAAGGCTACCGAATGCATCTCCCGTCAGACACTCCGAATGCACGCGACACAGCACCGGCTCTGGAGTCGAGACGTCGCCTTTTACGAGAGCTACGTGGTGTTCGCCAGTCACCTCGTTGACGTAGCCGTAAGCCTTGAACGTACCGTACTTGGTAGGCAATTCGGCCACCGACACGAGCTTCACCAGCTTCTCCGTCTTGCGGCGATAAGCCACCAGGTCGCTGATGGTCACCATCACCAGATTATGCTTCTTGGCGAATTCCTGCAGCTCTGTCGTTCGCATCATCGTACCGTCTTCTCGCATGATCTCGCAGCATAGGCCGCACTCCTTGAGTCCGGCCAGGCGACAGAGATCCACCGTGGCCTCAGTATGTCCGCTACGAACCAATACGCCACCGTCACGCGCCTGCAATGGGAACATGTGACCCGGACGGCGGAAGTCGGTTGGCTTGGTACCTTCTGCTACCGTAGCACGAGCTGTAATGCCACGCTCCACGGCCGAGATACCCGTTGTCGTCGAGATATGGTCGATACTCACCGTAAACGCTGTGAGGTGATTATCGCTATTATTGGCGCACATCTGTGGCAGGTTCAGTTGCTCGCAGATCTTACGGCTCATTGGCATGCAGATCAAGCCTTTAGCCTCTGACGCCATGAGATTGACGTTCTCTGTCGTTGCGAACTCAGCCGCACAGATCAGATCGCCTTCGTTCTCACGATCAGCGTCATCGGTCACCAGCACACACTGGCCTTTGCGAATGGCCTCAATGGCCTCGTCGATAGTATTCATTTAGTTTAGAGTCTATAGTTTAGAGTTTAGAGAAATCCGTTGGCGGCCAGCTTTTCCATGATGCCCGAATCTGCATCATTCTGCTTGCCTAAGAGTTTCTCCACATATTTGGCAATGATGTCATTCTCCAGATTCACACGGTCGCCTACACGCGCCTGATGGAGCGTTGTAGCAGCCTGAGTATGAGGAATGAGCGACACCGCAAACGAGCGGTCATCGACGCGCGCTACGGTGAGCGAAACGCCTTGTATCGTGATACTTCCCTTTTCGATGATGTAGCGAAGCAGGCGCGAGTCACACTCCACCGTGAGCCACAGCGCTGTGTCATCTTGTCGGCGGTCGGAGATACGTCCCGTACCGTCAATGTGGCCCGATACGATGTGTCCTCCCAGACGTGTTTGCAGCGACAAGGCGCGCTCCAGGTTGACCGGACTTCCGGCCGTGAGTTCGCCAAGAGCCGTACGCTGCACCGTCTCTGGCATCACGTCGGCGGTGAATCCGTGTCCCGTAAGACTCGTCACCGTCAGACACACGCCATTGGTGGCGATGCTATCGCCTACTTGTGTCCCCTCCATCACCAGGCTCGCCTCCACTTCGAGCGTGAAGCTCTTGGCGCCGCGGTGCAGGGACTTGACGTGTCCGACTTCTTCTATTATTCCAGTAAACATTTATTAGGGATTATTTATAAGAAGTTAAAAGGAAGTTATAGGGGAGTTAAAAGGAAGTTAAAGAGACAATAGTGAAGTTTTCGAAAAGAGTTAGGAACTGCTGGTTGTATCGTCCTTATAACTCCCTTATAACTTCCCTATAACTTCCTTTTTAACTCCTATTATCTATATCCATGTATCAGCACATCGCTACCACACATCTCCACCTTTATATTATTAAGGAGCAACGCTTCCGAGAGCTTCTCAACCCCGAGACCTTCAACAGGGGTCTTGGCGTCAGCGCCTCCGATGATCTTGGGAGCGACGAATGCAAACACCTCATCGATGAGTCCCGCTTGCAGGAAGGCCTCGTTGATCGTACCACCGCCTTCCACGAGGATGCTATCAATACGCTCCTCGCCGCACTTTCGCATCAGATCTTCGAGCGTGTCGTAGCACCATACCTTGACGCTCTGTTGCTTCAGTTGCATGATCTTCTCTGTCTGCACCAACGCCGGGGTAGCATGCACCACGATGGTCTCGATCTGACCTGCCGTACGAACCAGCTGGCTCTCCAAAGGGATACGCAACTGGCGGTCAAGGACGATACGTATCGGATTACGCGCCTCTGGCTCATCGGCAATGCGAGTGTTGAGCATCGGATCATCGGCCAGCACCGTGCCAATGCCACAGAGGATGGCGGTGAACTGTTTGCGCAGGCGATGCACCTTGGCGCGCGACTCAGGTCCTGAGATCCATTGGCTGTCGCCTGTCCGAGTGCAGATCTTCCCGTCGAGCGTCATGGCATATTTGGCCACTATCCAAGGTCGTTTCTCCGTGATATAGCGCAGGAAGACGCGGTTCTGCAGCTTCATCTCCTGTGCAAGGTCTGACGCCTGGTCGATCACCTCTACCTCAATGCCAGCCTCTTCCAACTGTTGGATTCCCTTGCCGGCTACGAGCGGATTCGGATCGAGTAAGCCTACCACTACGCGTCCTATCTTATGTGCAATGATAGCCTCCGTGCAAGGTGGCTGTTTGCCGTGATGGCAGCAAGGTTCGAGGGTCACATACATCGTCGCACCTGCGCAATCTACGCCACGCTCGTCCGCATCACGGAAGGCGTTACGCTCTGCATGTAGGTCGCCATATCGCGCATGAAAACCCTGTGCTACCACCTCGTGATGGCACACAACGAGTGCACCGACCAGCGGATTGGGATTGACTGCACCCTCTCCTTGCTGTGCCAGCGCCTTTGCTTCACGCAAGAATGCTAAATCTTCTGTCTCTATCATACTTTATACTTTCTTCCATCCAGACTATACTGTCGGTACCGGAATCACACCGGTTCCTGGCCACAGAGGACCTCGCGGACTTTACCGCCGATCGGGAATTTCACCCTGCCCTGAAGTATTATCGGCCGCAAAAGTAATGTTTTTGGGTCGAATAACCAAATATAATACGTGAAAAATCTATAAATGGAGGCAAAACGGCTGCATAGAGCTCGATTTTGCTATCGGACGTTTGTGAATCATGGTGTATAGTGGCAGATATGCGGAGTATAGTTCTTTGGTTATACTTTCTGTATCGAGCGGATAGTATATGCCGTGGCCAACCAGCCGATGATGGTGACGGAGAGAAGAGTGAGGAGGACGTCTGACCAGAGGAGGTGGACGGGATAGGCGTTGACGACGTATTGAGCGGTGACGCCTGCACCGAGAGAGATAATACCGAAGTGCTGCTGGAGGAGACAGAGGGTGACGCCGAGGATGACGCCGAGGATGGCGCCGCTACCGCAGATGAGCCAGCCTTCGAGGGTAAAGATGTTTTTAATCAGAGAATTAGAGGCTCCGAGATTGCGCAAGGTGACGATTTCGGAGGTTTTATCGATCATCAGCATGGAGAGGGCTCCGATAATGTTGAAGGAAGCGATGAGTAGGATGAAGACGACGAGGAGATAGGAGATCCACTTCTCGATCTGCATGACGCGGTAGGCGTCGACTTGCTGTTCGTGGCGAGTGAGGACTCTTAGTGAGGAGTGAGGAGTGAGGAGTGAGGAGTTGTTTGTTAGGTTGCTAAGGATTTTTGCTTTGACCTTATCTGCGTCTGCTTTGTCGGTAAGCTTTACCTCATACGCTGTGGTGAGGAGGCTGTCGCCAAGGAGCTCGCGAGCGGTGGAGAGGGAGCAGAGGAAATACTGGTCGTCGTATTGAGACTGCTGCACCATGAAGATGTTGCTGCAGTATAGCGATTGCTCGGAGAAGGATTCTTCGGGATTGAGTAGGTCGATCTTGCCTGTGCGACGTGGACAATAGACACTGAGTGGACGGACGAAGCCGCGACTCATACCTAAGGTGGAGCCGAGGCCAGCGCCGAGGATGCAGTAGTGTGCAACCTCGTCTTCGAGCAGGAAACCGTCGATGCCAAGCAAGATGCTGTCGATCTGTGTGACTTCGGCAAACGAGTCTTCCACTCCTTTCATCTTGGCAGGAACCTGATGTCCACTGTAGCTAAGGAGAACGGTCTCTTCGAGCGTGGCATTGACCGAGGCTACCTCGGGGAGGTCCTCGATGAGCGCGCGCAATTGCTCATCTTCGGTAAAGCCTTTACCGACGGTGGCCTCGATGCGGAGGTCCGGATCGAAGCGTGAGGTGAGGTCGCTGACCAGTCCCTCAAAGCCATTGTAAACTGAGAGTACGCAAATCATCGCCGCTGTGATGATGGCCACACCGCAAGCAGCCACCAACGTGATGGAGTTGATGGCTGAATGACTCTTTGGCGCAAAGAGGTAGCGCAAGGCGATGTTGAATGCTAGCATTTTACTTCTTCAGCAGTTCGTCAATACGCTCCAGATAGTCGAGCGAGTCGTCAATGTCGAAGCGAAGCTCAGGGATGACACGGAGCTGATAGCGAACCTTGTTTCCCAATGCAAAGCGGATGCCACCAACCTGATTGTTGAGGCTCTCGACGACGCTTGTGCCACGATCGGAAGGGAAGACGCTGACATAGACACGTGCAAATGAGAGGTCTGGCGCGGTGCGAACGGCACTGACGCTGACCAGCAGGCCGTGTGTCTTGGCGGTCTCCTGTCGGATGATTTCAGCCAGCTCCTTTTCGAGGAGGCGGTTGACTTTGTCTAAGCGGGTATTTTCCATATTGAGAAGTTAAAGAGGTAAATTATTTCTTTCGAATGATCGTCAATCCGTCTCTCATCGGGAGGATGACTTTCTCGACGCGTTCATCCTTGGCGATACGGTCATTGAAGGCCTGTAGGCCGCGTGTCTGCGTGTCGGACTCCTTCGGATTTGGATCTAGGACCTTGCCATCCCACAGAGTGTTGTCGGCAATGATGAGGCCGCCAGAGCGGACGTAGGGGAGGACGAGGTCGTAGTACTCGTTGTAGCAGCGCTTGTCGGCATCGATGAAGACGACGTCCCACAACTCCTCACTAAGCGAAGCGATCAGAGATATCGCATCGCCAAAATGCAGGTGTATCTTCTTGCCGAGATCACCCGCGCGGGACATAACGTCGCGGAGGAAGTCCTCAATCTCGTCGAACACCTCGATGGTGTGCAACTCCTCGACACCGGTGACAGGATCGGGGGTGAGACCTTCGGCCATGCTGAGCGCGCTGTAGCCACTGTAGGTGCCAAGCTCGAGGATGCGGTGTGCATTGACCATCTGACACAGCATCTTGAGGAGTCGGCCTTGCAGGTGACCGGAGCACATGCGAGGGTAGGTGAGGCGAAGATGAGTGAGGCGCTGCACCTGATGGAGCAACGCTGGCTCGGGGTCGATGTGAGCTCGGACGTATTCGTCGAGCGCATCGGCAATCTCTTCGTATCTCAACTCCTTCTGCATATCTTTATTTTTCCCTTTTCCTTTATCCTTTTTACTTGAGTCGGTTGACTGTATTAATTGATAATGAGTACGCTCCCTTGCTGGTAGCACCCATGAGGCAGGCTACGAGCTCCTCATCGTCGATGATATTCTTAGCCACGAGCTGGCGGATGCCGAGCTGCTGGAACATGTGGCCGCTCATCGAAGAGTCAGAGAACTCCACGTAGTGTGGCTGCACGCCGAAGCTCAGGTTGAGGATACGGACGATATGCATGTCGTTGCAGAGCGCGTAGATTGGCACCTGAGGACGGAAGGCGCAGAGCGTGCGGCTGGTGACACCTGTATTGTTAGAGGTGATGATCGACTTGATGCCGAGGCTCTCGCTGGCGATGGCTGCATGCTTGCAGAGGTAGACGTTGGTGGTGTCTGACACGCCATTGAGGTTGCGTGGCACAGCGTATGGCTGGCTCTCCAACTCGGCTTCGGCCTCCTTGCAAGCGAGCGCCATGGTCTGAACGGCCTCGCGAGGATAAGCGCCGTAAGCGGTCTCACCGCTGAGCATCACAGCGTCGGTGTGAGCAAATACTGCATTGGCAATATCGCTGATCTCTGCACGCGTAGGACGTGGATTCTTGATCATGGTGTGCAGCATCTGTGTAGCTACGATGACTGGCTTGTGACGCTGCATACACTTGCGGATAAGCATACGCTGGATGGCTGGAATCTTCTCCTGTGCTACCTCGATGCCGAGATCTCCACGTGCTACCATGACGCCGTAAGCCACGTCGAGGATCTCGTCGATATTGTCGACACCTTCCTGGTTCTCGATCTTAGCAATGATCTTGATCTTAGAGTGCTGAGCGTCGAGGATCTCCTGTATGTCGAGTACGTCCTGCTTAGAGCGGACGAAAGAGTGTGCGATGAAGTCGATGTCCTGTTCGATGGCGAGGTCGATGTTGTGACGGTCCTTCTCGGTGAGCGATGGCAGCTTGATGCTGACACCTGGCACGTTGACCGACTTGCGCTGGCCGAGCTCGCCGTGGTTCAGAGCCTCTGCGATGAGGACGTCTCCCTGCTTGTCAATGATCGAGAAGGCGATCTCACCGTCGTCGATGAGGACGGTAGCGCCGACTGGGACGTCGTTGCAGAAGTCTGCATAGTTCATCGATATCTCGTCATGGGTGGTGCGACCCTGTGGATTGCCAACCATGCGGACGTGTTCACCTGGCTCGAAGATGAGCGCCTTGACGGTGTAGTCGTCAGGGAAGGTGGTGGTGCGGATCTCAGGACCCTTGGTGTCAATGAGGATTGGGATGTTCTCACTGACCTCACGCACGTTGGCGATAAGGCGCTTGATACCTTCGTCGTTGGCGTGAGCTGTATTCATTCGTACTACGTTCAAGCCGCGCTCATAGAGGTCGCGGATGAAATCTACTTCACAGTTAATGTCGCTGATCGTACAGACGATCTTGGTTTTCTTATCAATCATAAATACCTTAAAATATACTATTAATTAAACACTATTTATTTGCTGTGGTTTGCCTTGAGTCCCTCTATCGCCAATCTATATCCCTCAATACCAAAGCCGACGATGATGCCGCTGGCCGCTGGACTTATATATGAATGGTGACGGAACTCCTCGCGCTGATGCACGTTGCTGATATGCACTTCAATGACCGGTGTCTTGACCGCCTTGATAGCGTCGTGGATGGCTACGCTGGTGTGGGTATAGGCTCCTGCATTGAGTACGATACCGTCCTGACGGCCGATGGTGCCAGCTTTCTGCGCTGTCCAAGCCTCATTGAGGTTGGCCTCATCGCGGAACCCTGCCATGTGGATGGCGTCAACGATGTCTCCTTCGTGATTGCTCTGGTAGTAGGTGATCTCGACGTCAGGATAAGACGCGCGTAGCTTCTCGAGGTAATCCTCGAAAGTCTGAGCACCATAGATTCCAGGCTCACGTCGGCCCAGAAGATTCAAATTAGGTCCGTTGATGATGAGAATTTTCATAATTTTCTTGTTTTATTGGCCAAAAAGACATATATTTGCCGCTGCAAAAATACGATTTTTCTGCGACATGACCAACAATTACTTCGATAAATATTATTCTTACCTCAAATTTGAGCGAAACTTCACTGAAAATTCAGTGCAGGCCTATCTTTCTGATATCGCCAAGTTGCAGAAGTACGCCGACGGATTGGGAAAACAGCTCACCGAACTGGAACCTGTGGAGGTGGAACAGTTTATCTGGGGTCTCCACGAAGTGGGTATTGTGCCAAAGTCACAGAAGCGTATTCTGGTAGGAGTGAGAGCCTTCTATAAGTTCCTGCGACTGGAAGGCGTGATGGAGAAGGATCCGACCGACTGCATTGACTCGCCAAAGCTGCCAGATGTCATCCCGACGGTATTGACGCTTGAGGAGGTGAACCGTATCATTGCCGTGCCAGATCCATCGACCATCGAAGGACAGCGCAACCGTGCCATCCTGGAGACACTCTACTCGTGTGGCTTGCGCGTGTCGGAGCTGACCGAACTGCGATTGTCGCATATCTATGTCAAAGAAGGTTTCATTCAGGTGCTGGGTAAGGGTAGGAAGGAGCGTATCGTCCCGATTGCCGAGAGCGCGCTGAAGGAGATTGACAACTATCAGGCGTTCCGTTACGAGCTGGATGTGAAGCGAGGATTTGAAGACTATGTCTTTCTGAACAGGTTCGGACGAAAGCTGTCGCGTATCATGGTGTTCAAGATCGTGAAGCAATGTTGCCAGCAGGCCGGGATTGAAAAGGAGGTGTCGCCACATACCTTCCGTCACACTTTTGCCACACATCTGCTGGAGGGAGGAGCCAACCTCAGAGCCATCCAGATGATGCTGGGACATGAACAGATTTCGACTACTGAGATATATACTAAGGTGGACCGACAGATGCTGCGAGAGGAAATTTTGACCTATCATCCGCGCAATAAACGCAAATAAATGGCGAAGAATAAGAAAATGTGTATGCTTTCTTAAAAAAATCATGCGTGTTTTTGCATTTGTCATAATTTTTGAGTATCTTTGCCCCCGTAGAATGTGCCAAAAGGTGCATTTGTCCTATATACTGCTTCATATTTGAAACAAAAAATAACAACCCTTTAATTAACAAACGACATGATTAAGAAACTGTTTTCGACCGTTTGTGCAGTTGTCATGCTTGCTGTCATGGCATCTTGTGGCAAACTCGATCCCCTCACAGCTGACAACTTCGTGTGCAACCCTAATCCACTCGTAGAGCAGGGTGGCATGGTCAATGCTACTGTGACTGTGACTTATCCAGCTAAGTACTTCAACAAGAAGGCAACCCTCACCATTACCCCAGTGATGGAATATGCTGCAGGTGAGACCAAGGGTACCCCTGTTTCTTTCCAGGGTGAGAAGGTTAGTGGCAACGATCAGGAGGTTAACTACAAGTACGGTGGTACTGCTACCTTCCGTTGTGGCTTCCTCTACAAGGATGAGATGGCTAACTCACGTCTCCGCCTTGATTTCCTTGCTGATATCAAGGGCAAGCAGATCACACTCCCAAGCGTATACATCGCTGATGGCGTTATCGCTACCGAGAGCCTCGCATCTGCTACCAGCAACACTCCTGCTTATGCAAAGGACAACTTCGTAAAGGATACCTTTGATAAGTATATCGCTACTATGATCTATCAGTACCAGAGCACCAACCTCCGCGCTACTGAGAGTGAGAAGAAGCAGGAAGTAAAGGATATGCAGGCTGCAATCACCGCTACCAAGGATCAGGAGCGTCGCCAGTTCGAGGGTCTCGACATGGTCAGCACCGCTTCACCTGAAGGTAAGTACAGCCTCAATGAGAAGCTCGCTGCAGGTCGTGAGAAGTCTTCTGCAGCTTATCTCCAGAAGTTCCTCAAGAAGGCTAAGATGCAGGGTCAGATCACTCCTGAGCAGATCGCTGAGGATTGGGACGGCTTCAAGGAGCTCGTTGAGAGCAGCAGCCTCCAGGACAAGCAGTTGATCCTCAACGTACTCGGTCGTATCAGCGATCCTGAGGCTCGTGAGCAGGAGATCCGCAACCTTTCTTCGGCTTATAAGGAACTCGCTGACGAGATCCTTCCACAGCTCCGTTATTCTAAGGTAACCGCTACCGTTCGTAACATCGGCCACACCGATGAGGAGATCGATGATCTCTGGAAGAACAGTAAGGACGAGCTCACCCTTGAGGAGCTCCTCTACCTCGCTACCAAGAAGAATGCTGCTGACCAGGAGACTATCTACAAGTTCACTGAGAATAAGTTCGCTTCTGACTACCGTGCAGCAAACGACCGTGCAGCTCTCTACTACAAGCAAGGTAAGGCTGCAGATGCAGAGCAGATCTGGAAGAACATCCTCTCGAAGGACGCTAACAACGCTCAGGCTAACTTGAATATGGGTCTCGTAGCAATGAACGCTGCTGATTGGCAGGCTGCTCAGACTTACCTTGGTAAGGCTGGTGAGTGTGTAGAGTATGGTGAGGCTATGGGTACTCTCCTTACTAACAAGGGTCAGTACGCTCAGGCTATCTCAAGCTTCGGCGATGCTAAGACCAACAATGCAGCTGTTGCACAGATCTGTGCAGGCAACTACAGCGCTGCTAAGTCAGTCCTCGACGCTGTGGCTAACAAGGACGCTATGACCTACTACCTCAGCGCTATCGTAGGTGCTCGCACCAACAATAGCTCAGACGTTCAGAGCAACCTCCTCAAGGCTATCTCTATGGATAGCTCGCTCAAGAATAAGGCGCTCAACGACCTTGAGTTCGCTAAGTTCGCCAGCGTTATCGGTGCACTCTAATTGAGAAAGAGAAAAATATGGAACTGTGTCAAAGATGACATCAGTCCCAAAACATCAAATAACAAATATCACCACCTGCGCTACAAATATTGTAGAGAGGGTGGTGATATTTATTTATTGTATTTAGCAGCCCAGAATATTGAGAAACACTGAAGAATACATAGAATTAAGTAGCTGATTTTCAAGGTGGATTAGTTTTTAACACTTCTTATAGCGAATTTGGTGGTTCCAAATTTTCCGTGTAATTTTGCAACGCAATTCTACCACGGAGAATTTAGGAATCACTTTTTTGTAAATTTACGTCATTTCGCGGACTCAGTTTACATAAGGTTACAATGATTGACGAAGGATGACATAAAGAGTTGATATAATTGGTGGCAGGATTGGCAGCAATTACTAACTAACAAATATCAACGAGTATGAAGAAAACTAGAATCTGTGCCCATTGCGGAAAGGAGTTTCTGGCAAGAAGAGGAATGCAGAAGTACTGCTGTGAAGAATGCAAGAATCATGCGAATGATGCCCGTAAGAATAAGAGACGGAGTTTCCTGACTGCCGTAGAGCCACTGATCGATCTTGGTAAATTGGAGTATCTGACCTTCGCCAAGGCAGCACTTCTGATGGGCTGTTCGCGCCAATATATTTATAAGATCGTGCGCGAGGGAAAGCTGCCAGCTTCCCGATTGAGCAGCCGCATGTCTTTGATCCGCAAGACTGACATCGAGAAGATGCTTGAGGGTAATCCCTATCACAGAGTACTTCCGACAGATCTACCCAAAATACCAAGGATAGGGAAAAAGAAGAAAGATTATGATTCTGATCTCTCTTCTCCCTCCCTTCCCTCTGATGCAACAACCGACACCGCTGTTTCAACTCATGTACCGAAATCGCTCGACTACATATCTGGTGAAGATGTGATGAATACCTACAAAGTCAAGAAGACTTGGCTCTACACCACTGCCAAGAACAACGGCATCCCAATCTGTCGGATAAGCGGGAAAACCTTCTACAGCCGTAAGCATGTTGACGAAGTCCTCGGTGCCAGCGAAGCAATCCTTGAAATCACAGAATGGGTGACAACTGAGGAGGCGAACGAATTGTATGGCCTCAGTGCGCAATCCCTTCGTTCTGCCGCATACCGGAAAAATATCCCTACCAAGCGGGAATACGGTCATACATGCTACTCGAAAAGACATCTTGAAGACTGGCTTCAGCCAAAGATGAAAGATGATGACTGCTATTATACGACTTCTGAGGCCGCCAAGAAATATGGTGTGACAATGAACACCGTACACACTCTTGTAAAGTCAAGACACCTCTCAAAGATCAGAGTCGGCAAGGTGAATATGCTGCTGAAGGAGGAGGTTGACAAGGTCATGGCAGAACGCCTCGCAGAACGCGGGTCATACCGCTTTTACCAATAATTCTCATTTTCCTGCCAATTATTCCTTCCATTACCCGTGAAAACGCTGTGATAGGGCAATGACGAGGAATAACAGGCATAACGGGCAGACCATTTATTATCTTTGTGCCGCAGAGAAACGCTCTGCCAAGATTATTCATCACAAAAAACTCTTATACCGATATGAGTAATATCTGTAAGACCGTAACACTACGCAAGCGCAAGATCAGTGGAGGCACGCAGTACTCCTTCTATCTTGACTACTACCCAGGGTATCGCGACCCTGAGACCATGGAGGTGCACAAGCATGAGTCACTTGGCATCTACATCTTCACTAAGCCCGCCAACCAGCGCGAGCGTGACTTCAACGAACGTATGACCGAAAAGGCCAAGGCCCTGCGCTGCCGCCGCTATGAGTCAATCGTGAATGAACGATATGACTTCTTCGACCGAGAGAAGATGAAGGGCGACTTCCTCGCCTATTTCAAGAAGAAGGCGAGCCAGAAGAACTTCAAGTGGAAGCAGGTCTGTAAACATTTCGAGGCGTTCTGTCAGGGCAAGTGCCGCTTCGATGAGATCAACGTTGACCTGTGCAACCGCTTCAGGGAGCATCTGCTGAGTACGGGCCAGTCCGTACACACGGAACACAAGCTGCATGTCAACACTGCGGCTAACTACTGGTCCACCTTCCGTGCCGTGCTCCATACTGCATATCACGAGCACAAGATCATGGAGAACCCTAATGGGTTCCTCGACCGCATCGACTTCATCCCTACCGAGAAGGAACACCTGTCACAGCAGGAGCTTATCACCCTTGCCAGCACTCCATGCAAGTATGAAGTGCTGAAGAAGGCCTTCCTCTTCGGCTGTCTGACCGGACTCCGCAAGAGTGACATCAAGCAGCTGACGTGGGAGAACATCCAGCCATACGGCGATGGCGGCATGTATGTCACCGTCCGCATGCAGAAGACTAAGGAGTTCGTCAACAATCCCATCAGCGATGAGGCTCTGGAGCTGATCGGTTTTGATGGAGAGAGGCCGAAGACGGGTCTTGTCTTCAAAGGGTTCAGGGATAATATGGCTCTGGCCGATCTCAAGAACTGGATCAAGGCAGCGGGGATCACCAAGCACATCACTTTCCACTGCTCGCGTCATACCTTCGGCTCTCTGCAGGTCAATGCCGGAACGAGCGTCTATACCGTTCAGCACATGCTCGGCCACAAGAACGTCAGCACCACGGAGATCTATTCGAAGATGGCAGACGAGTCGAAGCGTGAGTCGGTCAACCGTATCTCGCTCAAACCGAAGCCACAGATGAAGGTAGTATAAGACCGCCTGAAGATGTGCATTCTGTGAGTCGGGATGTTCCATTTCATCAGAAAGATGTTTCATCCCCTCCCATAAACTACAAAAAAATCTTAATTGTGAAAAATAGTGTGGAAGACGTCTTGTTTTTCCGCACTATTCTTCGTATCTTTGTAGACGCAAAAATAAAGATTTTCTTATACATAATTCTTAATTAAATGAAACTCCAGCTAAGCTTTAACTTCATCAAGGAGCATTCCCTGTATGCCATCCTTACCAGTGTCGTCTCATTGACTACCGCCCTGTTATCTTCCATCCTGTTTTCTGCCAGTTTCGGGAACGATACATTCGTCCGAATGGTGTGGTTCATCGCTGTCTTTGTTCTGGTTGAGACCTTCTTCATTGTGTCCCTACAGGCTTGGGACGGTCTCTGCGATCTGATCTTTAAGCCGAAAGCACTTCCACCAAGCGGAACTCTGAAAGAAGAGACTTTTGTGAAAGATGAGACCAGGAACGAAGTCGAGGTTCAGAAATCTTTGCCAGCTGTCCAGACCGAGGAAGAACACGCTAAGGCATGTCTCAGGACGAAAGAAGAAGCAGATGAGAAGAAAGGAAAGATCCTTGAAAACATCTATTCATATATTAAGGATAAACTGTCCGACTATTTCAAGATGGAGGATATTAACCTCTTATGTAAACATGTCCAGATGTGGGCAGATGATCCTTCCTATGAGCCGACGGAGGTCAAGGTGAAGAGTAACGTCATCTTATCTACCAATGACTATCGCCACATCATCTGGAACATAGCAGTGCGTCTGAAGCTGATCTCAAGGGCGTACAACCTGGAATGCCAGGTCAGGTTCGGAAAGAAACTATTCAGTCCATTGTCCGAGTTGTCTGAAGGAACAGCCAGGAACCTGACGCAGACATCCAGCAGCGACCAGATCAAGTTGGACGCACCATACCCGGGAGATGAAACCTGTGAGTTCATGTATCAGAGAGAGCGGAAGAAACTGGAAGAGAAATAAAAAACGCACAGCAGAATCCCTGATACGGTGGACTGCTAAGCCGGCAACATACATACTGACCTATTTTCAGGCAGCCATGCACGTAGAGCAAGAATCTCGTGAATGGCTGCTTTTTTCGTGTTTTTGCCAACTGTTCCTGCCAAAACTGCACATCTTCATGTAATTGCCTGATGATTACTCTGTTATTTGCCTGTTATTCCGAATAATTCTAACACGAAAACATCATTTCTCATCTTTGCGCTGCATTTTCTAACTTTTTAATGTTTTAAGAAATGAGCGCAGAAACACTAACTTTCAACGACCTCCCAGAGGTCACCGCGGGACTCCGTATGGATGTCTCGGAGATTAAGCAGATGCTGCTTGTGCTGATGGCACGCATGGACAAGCCGCAGAAGGAGAACCGTCATGTGCCGATGTCCGTATCAGATGCTGCCAAGTATCTGTGCATGCCTGCCAAGACCGTCTACTCCAAACTGGAGGACGGCACCATTCCCGGAGCCAAGCCCGGCAAGCGCTGGGTGCTCTATCAGGATGAGGTAGACAGATGGCTTGACACAACGCGCAAGACGGATGTGCCGATGACTGTCGAGGAGCAGAACGAGGCAATCCTGTCTTCTCATCGTCGTAAGCCAAAAGGCAGGAACTGGTAGTCTATGGTGTGCGTATTACCTTTAATGGCCAGACCTCCGACGGAAAGCTGCCATGAGAATACGGACACCAGTACTGGTTGTCCAAGAGTAACTTTATGTCTAACAAATAACATTACACTGTATGATAAAAATAGACAAACTGAACCTGATGTGCGATAAGCTTCAGATAGTGCTTAGTTTCAATGCCTGCATCTTCCTCTGCGGAGAAACAGATGGGACTCCCAACGTGCTGTTCTTTTTGGATCTGCTCTCCATGATGAGGACCTCTGCCATAGACTTCGATAAGCGGAGAATCTGGTACAAGGTAATGCCTGGTCAGGCCGATGCATCTTTCCTTTCCTTGAGTGACCGCTGGAAGATCGGCATCAAGGCGACACGTCGTCTGATGAAAGATTTTGAGGAACGAGGATTCCTGTGCATGGCTAAGAGTAATACCACGACCATCGTTTCCATGGTATGCGTTAAGAACTGGTATGCTGGTGGCTCATATTTCGCCAATCCTGTGTTTAAGACTTCCGTCGATCGTCAGGAAGGAGCTTTCATCTATCTGATAAACGGACAGCAGATTCCGCATATCCGTGCCAATCGCAAGAAGCCGAAGCGGAAAGGGGCCAATGGCACTGACCCTGCTTTGGAAGAAGAACTGTCTGAAGGGGCAGATTTGGATGGCATCACCGAGAATGACGTTCGTGCTCCTCTAGAGGTAGAACGACTCGCTTCGAAAATAGATGCTGGCTCTTCAATGTCCGCAGAACCGCTGCCATTGAATATGCCGGAGCCATCAGCAGACGCCCAATAAGCACCAGCAACAGTCCTTTCAGACGTTCTGAACAGAAATCTAGACGATTAATCAAGAACTGGGATTTTTTGAGGGGTTGCAAGTTTATGTTTTCGCAGACGAAAACCCCAGGTCTGGGAAGCCCCAGAACCTGTGTGTGGCTTGACGCTACAAGCCCCAGATGCAACCCCTCAATCCTTCCCTTCATAACCAAAACAGACAACATAATGTTTTATAATAAGAAACCACAGCAGACTCCACCAGCGAAGAAAGGTGGACGCCCATCCAAGCCGAATGCCAGGACAGAGAAGCTCTCTACGCGTCTGTCTGCATCGGAGTACCTCATTGTCGATGCGAAGATCCGCCAGTCGGGCAAGGATGCATCGGCCTTCATCCGCGAGATGCTGCTCAGTGGTACTGTGGCAGAAGCCCCCAGTGCCATTGTGGCACAGCAGATCCGTCAGCTCAACGGCGGCATCAACAACCTGAACCAGCTGTGCCATTTGGCTCATGCATCTGGTATCCTTAATGTTGAACCTCAAATCAAGGAACTCATTGACTGGTTCCGTGATCTGAAGAAAAAACTGACTGTATGATAGCAGATATCCATAAGCGGGAGTCTTTCTCGACCATCGTCAACTACGCCAACAATCAGAAGAAGGCACGTCTCATAGACAGCCGTGGAGTTGACACCACCAGCAATGCAACCATTGCTACAGACATGCAGTGGCAGAGCGACCAGCGCAAGATCCTTGGCAAGCGTCTGGTGAGCGAACCTGTCTATCATATCTCTCTCGACTTTGCCCTGGAGGATCGCCCGAAGCTGAATGACGATCTGCTGCGCCAGATTGCCCGTGAGTACATGCAGTGCATGGGAATAAAGGACACGCAGTACATCGTGTGCCGTCATCTGGATACCGACCATGTACATCTCCACATCGTGGCCAACAGAGTGGACGACAACTTCGGGTGCATCAGTGATGCGCGGGATCTTGAACGTAACGTCAGAGTCTGCAAGGCGCTGACCAGAGAATATGGGCTGACCCTTGGTAAGGACAAGCAGAAGGTGAAGCGCAGCCACCTGCGCGGACGTGATGCAGCAAAGTACCGTATCTATGATGCCATACAAGCAGTCCTGACTCCAGGTATGGGCTGGAGGTATTTCTGTCGTGCGCTGAAGGCCCAGGGTATCGAGACGCGTTTTAATGTCAACCAGAAGACCGGACAGATCGTAGGTGTCTCGTTCGGACAGGGGCGCTATAGTTTTGCCGGATCGAAGATCGACGCTTTTACAAGCTTCCGTCATCTGGACAATTTCCTGAGCGGAGGACTCGGTGGCGGTCAGGGTGTCGGCGGAAGTGGCAGAAGCGGAGGCCAGACATCTGTAACTCCTGAATCTGGAGAAGCGGAGACACAGACATTCCATGCTCCTGTCAACGCTCCGATGGACCTCTTTACTGGAGCAAAAGGAACACCAGATGCCGATGATGGAGGAACAGGCGGAGGTGACATCGTAAGCGTCGCTGCTGACGTCATCATGGAGATAGCTTTCCAGCCTCACTATGTGCCATCAGTTGGCGGTGGAGGCGGTACAAGCAGTGATCTCAAATGGCGCGATGATGACCGTGAGAAGAACAAGCATAATACTAACCATATACGTAGATCAGGAAGACGATGAGTGTAACAGGTAAGTTGAAGGATAAGGACGTCGTGGAGAAGATCGACCATATCAGTGATGCTGTAGATGTAATGTCAGCACTGATGATCGGCAAGGCTCCAAGCGTGCCTGTCAATGAAGAAACAGTCGAGCCAGACAGCCATGAAGGGTTGTCCGACTCGATGAAGAGTGAGATCAAGGAATGTGTGTCGGCTGCCATCAACGATGTGCTGCCAGAACGCATAGTGATTAACAATAAGACTGAGGACTTCGATAAATACCGTGTAAGCGATGAGGAGATGGATCACAGACAGAAGGTCACAGAAATGCATGAGGTAATCTGTCCGAAGCCGAAGGTAGTTGAAGAGAACCACCACAAGTATGCAGATCCTGATCATGCTCCAGGTCTGTATATTTTCCGCTGGCAGATTCGACTTCGCACTTTCTTCCTGACCCTGCTTTTTGTGCTTCTGGTTCTGTCTGCCGTCATTGCCTATTATAGGCACAAGGCCCTGCATTACGAGGCTGACCATATCCGCTATGAGTCTGCCCGTATGCACCTGCAGGACATCGAAGGAATGCCGGAGTACTTCCTGTATCTTGACTCTGTGTACTGCATTCCTGAGAATGTGGAGAAGAGAAAGACGTACTGGGAGAAAGCCAGGATTACAAAATGATTTTACTGGAACAGATCCTCAGCTGTTATTTCATTGTCGATGGCACTACTGCCAGATGAGTTGGCAAGGCCAAAGGTAGAGACAAAGGTGTTGACAAGACCTTTATTTGTATGGGTTTTGTCGGCAAAAAGCTGCATGCGGTCACGAAGCGTGGTGGCATAGTCCTCTGTAATACGATATCTGCCTGTACAGAATTTCATCTCACATAGTGTAATATGATGGTCTGCACGGTCGATTACGAGATCAATCTGAGCACCCTTTTCATCCTTGTCCACTTTGGGTGGGACGTACCTCCATGACGAGGCAGAGGTCGCAATGCCACTGATGCCAAGTGCCAGCTTAATCTGAGGCAGGTGCATGAGGCTGACGAGCTCGAATGTGCGGCCTTGCCATGATTCTACTGAACGTGAATTATAGTTGTGCAGC
>JAZQQH010000063.1:0-54463 GCA_045628985.1 Bacteroidales bacterium
GGTGATTGCATGGCTCAAGGGCCTGGTGCTCTACATCGCACAAGGCTATAAATGGACGCCCGAAATCGCGGACTTCGTGCGCTGGTCTCTACAATATAATATGTGGTGCAAGATGCTCTACTTCGGGCAGCAGCTCGAGGCAGAGATGGTGGAGGAACGGAATATCCAGAGCCAGACCGGACCGCAGAACCTGCTCCTGTCTCTGCCGGCGGAGTTCACCAAGGAGGACTACTACCAGCTGCGTGCCCGCTACGGCAAGCAGGGCAAGGGAGAGTCGACGCTGAGAGTGTGGATGAACCGTGGGTATGTGGAGTGGGACGAAATCGCCAATCGCTTTATGAATAAAAAGGCGATTGGCGATAAATGATAATTACTTGGTGGCGTCCTTGATGACCTGACGGAGGCCCTTCGCGGTGATTGCCTTGCCTGCAACCTTGCCCTCTGGAGAGATGAGCATGAAGGCTGGGATCCAGTGCAGGCCGTAAGCCTGGGTGACGGCAATGTCCTTCCACTTTGGCTCGAGGGTGCTGATCTGTGGCCAAGGCATCTCGTTAGCGCGGAGGTAGTTCTTCCAGTTCTCCTCGGCGCGGTCGAATGAGTGGCTAAGGAACTGTACGTCAGCGCCCTTGAACTGCTGACCGTTGAGTTCGTTGAAGAGCTCGATAACCTCTGGCATTTCGCGGCGGCAGTCGCCACACCATGAAGCCCAGAAGTCTACGACTACCCACTTGCCTGCGAAGTCAGTGAGGCTGATGGCCTGACCGAGGGTATCGTTGGCAGTGAAGTTAGGAGCCTCGGCACCGACTGCGATCTCTGGGAGGTACTCAGGGTGGTTAGCTGCAAGGGTGTCTACGTATGCTACCTCTTCTTCGGCAGGAGCTGCCGCCTCGTTATTGGCCTGCTGATTGCCTGCGCAAGAGGCGAGGAGAAGGGCGAAAAGGGGAAAAAATTTCTTCATATATTATAATTAATAGATGTAGCAACTCAAAATTATCTTTAACACGAATTATCATGAATTATCACGAATGAATCATAAATATTTATTAATGAAAAATTTATGATAATTTATGGTAATTCGTGTTGAAAAAAATAATAATAAATATTACGACAATCCTGAGATGATGCCATTCTCGTCGATGTCAATCTGCTCAGCCGCTGGGACCTTAGGAAGGCCTGGCATACGCATCATCTCGCCAGCGATGGCTACGATGAACTCTGAACCCTGATTGATCACAATGTCCTGAATGTCAAAGTTGAAGCCGGTAGGAGCACCTACGCGCTTTGGATCAGGAGTGAATGAGAACTGGGTCTTGGCAATACATACTGGGAAGTGGTCGAGGCCAGAGTCATGCACGAGCTTGAGCATCTTTGATGCCTTCTCGCTGAAGCTGACAGTCTCAGCGCCATAGATCTTCTTAGCTACTGCCTCGATCTTAGCCTTAGGAGTCTCGTCGTCCTGATAGGTGAAGTTGAGGGTTGGCTGTGAAGGGTTCTTCTCGATGGTCTCAACGACTGCCTGAGCGAGCTCCTTAGCACCTTCGCCACCGTGTGCGAAGCCATCGTTGACAACGCAACGTACGCCGAGGTCGTTCTGGCAGTGGTCGATGAGGCACTGGATCTCGTCGTCGGTATCATTGGCAAAGCGGTTGAAGGCTACGAGGACGGTCTGACCGAAGCCCTGGAGGTTGCGGACGTGACGGTCGAGGTTAGCGAAGCCCTTCTTGAGGCCTTCCATGTTAGGCTCCTTGATCATATCGGCAGGAACGCCGCCGTGCATCTTGAGGCCGTTGCAGGTAGCTACGATAACGGTGAGCTTAGGGCAGAGGCCAGCCTTGCGGCACTTGATGTCGAGGAACTTCTCTGCGCCGAGGTCAGCACCGAAACCTGCCTCAGTGACGGTGTAGTCAGCGAGTGACATACCGAGCTTGGTAGCGAGGATGGTGTTACAGCCGTGTGCGATATTGGCAAATGGGCCGCCATGTACGAGGGCAGGAGTGTTCTCGGTGGTCTGTACGAGGTTTGGCATGAGGGCGTCTTCGAGCAATACGCAGATAGCGCCAGCGCAACCCAAGTCCTTGACGGTGAATGGAGTACCATCGTAACGATAGCCGAGGAGGATATTCTCGATGCGGCGACGGAGGTCTTCGCGTGAAGTAGCCAAGCAGAGGATGGCCATGATCTCAGAAGCTGGGGTGATGTCGAAACCACTCTCTGCGGTGATGCCGTTATTGAGGCCACCGAGGCTCTGTACGATCTTGCGGAGACCGCGGTCATTGACGTCGAGCACACGCTTCCAGAGTACCTGCTTGAGAGGTGGAAGCTCCTTGCGGCGCTGATAGAAGTAGTTGTCCATCAACGCAGTAATCATGTTGTGTGCAGAGGTTACGGCGTGGAAGTCACCGGTGAAGTGGAGGTTGATCTTCTCCATTGGCAATACCTGTGCATAGCCGCCGCCTGCAGCACCGCCCTTCATGCCGAAGCATGGGCCGAGTGATGGCTCGCGCAAAACGACGATGGCCTTCTTGCCGATTTTGTTGAGACCGAGGTCAAGGCCGATAGATACGGTGGTCTTGCCGATACCTGCCTTGGTAGCACTGATAGAGGTGACCAGGATGAGGTTGCTCTTCTTGACCTTCTCCTCATCGATGTACTTCAGAGGTACTTTGGCAATGTGATGGCCGTAAGGATAGATGTCCTCAACGGCAATGCCAGTCTTCTCGGCGATCTTCTGGATGCGCTCAAGGTTACATTCACGTGCGATTTCGATGTCGCTCTTCATAGTGATAATAAAGTTTTGTGGCCTTCGGTTTACCTCAATGCGGTTAGAGGCGCCTCTGGCCGGGTTGATAATATTGAGCTTTGGACGTACTGCAATGCGGTTAGCAGTGGCCGTGGGCTCATTGTTTATATAGAATATCTTTGTTTAGTTTGTCACTTTGCCGACCATCTTCTCATACTTTTCGGTGAGCATGAGCATGTAGTCGCGCAGGTTGGCAGCCTCGAGGAAGTCGAGAGCCTTAGCTGCGGCCAGCATCTTCTCCTTGGCGCGGTCGATCTCGGCTTTGAGCATCTCAGGCGTCTCGTGCGTCTGCTGCTTGCCAGCGACTTTGCCCGAGGTGGCGTGGTAGGACAGGAGCGTCTCGTCGGCCACCATGGCAGGTCTCTTCTGGATCTCGAAGGCGGCGCGGGTCTCAGCGAGTTGTTCGTTGTCGAGCAAGGACTTACGCGGCTTGATGATCTGGCGAGGGGTGATGCCGTGCTCCTCGTTGTAACGCATCTGCTTGATGCGTCGGCGCTCGGTCTCGTCGATGGTTCGCTGCATGGAACCGGTGATGCTGTCGGCATACATGATGGCGCGGCCATGCACGTTACGCGCAGCACGTCCCACCGTCTGGGTGAGCGAACGCTCGTTGCGCAGGAAGCCTTCCTTGTCAGCGTCGAGGATGGCTACGAGCGAAACCTCAGGCAGGTCGAGGCCCTCACGCAGGAGGTTGACGCCTACGAGGACGTCGTGCACCCCTTCGCGCAATTCGTCCATGATTCGCACACGGTCGAGCGTATCAACATCGCTGTGGATATAGGCGCAGCGTATGCCGTGTTCGCGCAGGTATTCGTCGAGCTCTTCGGCCATGCGCTTAGTGAGGGTGGTGACGAGGGTGCGCTCTCCAGCTTCGATGGTCTGCTGGATCTCCTCCATGAGGTCATCAATCTGATTTTCAGACGGACGGACCTCGATGATCGGGTCGAGCAAACCGGTAGGACGGATGACCTGTTCGGCCACAACGCCCTCGCAGCGTGTCAGCTCGTAGTCGGCTGGGGTGGCGCTTACATATATAGTATAAGGTGTAAGCGACTCGAACTCCTCGAACTTCAGCGGTCGGTTGTCGATGGCCGAAGGGAGACGGAAGCCGTAGTTGACGAGGTTCGACTTGCGCTGGAAGTCGCCACCGCTCATGGCGCGGATCTGTGGGATGGTGACGTGGCTCTCGTCGACGATGAGCAGGAAGTCCTTCGGGAAGTAGTCGAGCAGACAGAAAGGACGCGAGCCCGCTGGTCGGCCGTCGAAGTAACGGCTATAGTTCTCAATGCCAGAGCAGTAGCCGACTTCCTTGATCATCTCCAGGTCGTAGGTGACGCGTTCCTTGATGCGAGCGGCTTTCTCGGGTTCTCCGAGCTCTTCGAAGAAGGCAATCTGCTTGCCGAGGTCGAGCGTAATCTCATCGACGGCACTCTCCACGCGCTCCTTGGTGGTGGTGAAGATGTTGGCAGGGGAGATGACGTAACGGTCAAAATGCTGGAGCACGTGGCCAGTCATTACGTCGAGCGTCTCAATCTCCTCGATCTCGTCGAAACAGAAGTTGATTCGTACAATAAGGTCGGTCGAGGCGAGGAACACGTCTACGGTCTCTCCCTTGCACTGGAAGTTGCCGCGCTGGAGGGCTACGTCGTTGCGCGTATACTGAGCGTTGAGCAGCTTGCGGAGCAGTTCGTCGCGGTCAATCTGCTGGCCCACCTCAACGGTGATCATGTTGGCGTGGAAGTCCTCTGGGTTGCCAATGCCGTAGAGGCAGCTAACTGAACTGATGACTACGATGTCGCGTCGGCCACTGAGCAGAGCGTTGGTTGCGGAGAGGCGCAGCTGGTCGAGCTCCATGTTGACGGCCAGATCCTTCTCGATATATGTGTCGCTCGACGGAATATAAGCCTCAGGCTGGTAGTAGTCGTAGTAACTGACGAAGTACTCCACCTGATTGTTGGGGAAGAAGGCGCGCATCTCGCTGTAGAGCTGAGCCGCCAGCGTCTTGTTGTGGCTCAGGATGAGGGTAGGCCTTCCGGTCTGCGCAATGACGTTGGCCATGGTGAACGTCTTGCCAGAGCCTGTAACGCCGAGCAGCGTTTGAGCAGGGTTGCCTTCGAGTACGCCATCCGACAACTGCCGGATTGCCTCGGGCTGATCGCCCATCGGCTTGTAGTCTGACTGCAGGTCAAATATCATAGCACCTTATTGTACTTGGTCGTGTATTGAATACGTTATCAGTTGTCCTGAGGAGTGAGTGCATCCTTAACGCGGCGCTTCAGAAGATCCATTAAGGTCGTCCCGTAATCCTCACTATCAAACTTAAGTTGTTGCACGGTGAAGACAAAGTTGCGCAAACTGCTTGTGCCGTCAATCTTGCACTTAAACTCGAGCTTCATCTTCTCCTTGCCTTGAGGGAGAGGGAGGTAGCAGATGTCCCACTGATCGTCGTAGAACTTCGGTTTGTAGAGCACGTAGTAGACGGCTTCGTTGGTCTCGCGATTCAGTCGGATACCTGCAAATTTTGGCTGGTTGGCCTGACTTGGCTCGGGCAATGAGAAGGTGAGGAGCAAGGTGCCATCCTGGAGAGCAAAGCTGTTGAGCTGGATCTGGTACCACAGGATTTCTGGCTTCTCGTTGGGCTTGCTGGTCTCAGGAAATACCTGCTTCCAGAGATCTGTATCCACCAAGGCATGGAACGGCAGATCGCCATCAATGTATTGCGAAAGGAGTTGAGGCAGGAATATATTGGTGAACTCTGAAATGTTCATATATAGGGTTGTTGTGATTAATGGTGCAAAAATAGGCAAAAAAAACGAAAACGCCAAATCAATTTAAATAAAAATGTACACGCGAGTGTGTTTTTCTCTTTATGCTGTGAAATTGGCTTAAATCAGGTGCAAAACCGAGGATTTAGATTTGGATAGAAAAATACATTGAATATGCAGAAATAGAATTTTTAGTAGTGGTAAAAATAGAAAAGAGTGATTTGTGACTATTTTGGTCTTATGATATGGATATGCAAAATGATTAGACGAATGTAATTAACGGGAAATTAATAATTTGCAATGCTTGAGTTTGTGAATATGTGAAGAAATGTATGCAAAATAAAAGAAATGTAATACATACTGGGTTGTACTTGTGCTTAATGATGGTTTTAATATATTGAAAATAAGTAAAATAAACGCTTTTGATTATAAAATCATAATTGGATGTGTTGCTGCGGATTAGCTTAATGGTGTCTGCTTGTTTTTGTTGCTTTAGTGATAAAAGTCACTAATCAAATTCGTCGAAAATGCATAAAATGAAAAACCTCATATTTTCGTTCTGAGCGTACTTCTCACAATATTTGGGGAGTTATTACGTTTAAAGTGAAAAAGTCTAATAGAACGCAATTCTACGCTTATGAAAAAATACATCACTGACTTTAAGGTGCTGAGCAATGAGGGTCTTACTGATCGTCTGTTCATGCTCCGTCTGACTCCGGCAGATGGTTCTCCTATCGCAGCTTGTAAAGCCGGACAGTTTGCTGAACTCAGAGTGGATGGCGAACCTAAGGTGTTTCTCCGTCGTCCTATCTCGATCCATCGTATTGACCGTGAAGCCAACGAGCTTTGGCTCCTCATCCAGCGTGCTGGCAATGGCACTAACCAGTTGGCCAACCTTCGCGTGGGCGATCTTTTAAATATTGTCTATCCACTTGGTAATGGCTTCTCACTTGAACCTACTCAAGGTCGCTTCTTGCTCATCGGTGGTGGCGTGGGTGTGGCTCCTTTGCTTGAAACTGGATTTGCTCTTAAGCAGCAAGGTGCACAGGTAACCTATCTTTTGGGTGCAAGAAGTTGCGCAGATCTGGTTAATGTTGCACAATATAAACTTGCGGGTGAGGTGTATGCTACTACAGAAGATGGTACAGTCGTTCCAGGGCTGGAAGGAAGTGATGCAGAGGGCCGTCCTTATTGTCAGAAGGGGTTCGCTACTCAGCATACTGTACTCAAGGAAGGCTCGTTTGATGCTATCCGCGTCTGTGGTCCTGGCCCAATGATGAAGGCGGTGGCTAAGGTCGTCGGTCAGTGGCAGCAGAATGAGGCTCCTCGTTTCTGTGAGGTCAGTCTTGAGAATAAGATGGCTTGCGGTCTTGGCGTTTGCCTCTGCTGTGTAGAGGATACCAAGGAGGGGCATAAGTGCGTTTGCTCGGAGGGACCGGTATTTGATATAAAAGATCTCAAGTGGTAATAGAAGAATTAATAATTAATAATGAATAATTAATAATTGAATGCTAGTTTGCTGGAATCTGATTTTGTCTTTTTGGGGGAATTGGTTTCTTCAGGCATTATTCATTTAATTAATCATTAATCATTACTCATTATTCATTAAAATATGGCAAATCTTACAACCAATATAGCTGGTCTTGAACTCAAGAATCCAGTCCTCACCGCCTCTGGTACCTTCGGCTATGGTACAGAATTCAGCGACTTTATTGATTTGGAGCGTCTGGGTGGCTTTATCGTCAAAGGTACTACCCTTCATCCTCGTCAGGGTAATGCTTATCCACGCTTGGCAGAGACTCCATCAGGTATGATCAATGCTGTAGGCCTGCAGAACAAGGGTGTGCAGTACTACATTGAGCATATTCATCCACAGCTTGAGCATCTTAAGACCAACGTCATTGTCAATCTCTCAGGTTCTTGCATTGAGGATTATGTAGAGGGTGCGCGTATGCTCAACGAAGTGGCAACTATTCCTGCCATTGAACTTAACATCTCTTGTCCTAACGTGAAGGCTGGCGGCATGGGCTTTGGCACGAAACCTGAGATGGCTGCAGAAGTCGTTTCTGCAGTTCGCGCAGTTTACAATAAGCCCCTCATCGTTAAACTTACTCCTAACGTTACCAGCATCGCTGAAATTGCCAAAGCAGTAGAGGGTGCAGGCGCCGATTCGGTCAGTCTCATCAATACCGTTTTGGCCATGGCTGTTGATGCGGAGCGTCAGCGTCCTGTCCTCAGCACTATCACTGGTGGCTTGAGCGGCGCAGCAGTCAAGCCTATCGCGCTCCGTTGCGTATGGCAGGTCTACAACGCCGTGCAGATCCCTATTGTTGGCCTGGGAGGCATCATGAATGCTACAGACGCCATTGAGTTCATGCTCTGTGGCGCACGTGCCATTGAGGTAGGTACAGCTAACTTTATCGATCCTGCCGTGACTGTAAAGATTGTTGATGGTATCAATGAGTATCTTGACCGCCATGGCTGTCAAAATGTATCGGAAATTGTCGGTGCACTGAAAATTTGATTATTTTTTAGCGTTTTTGGGGCCTACTTATCACATTATTTATTATATTTGCGCCCGAAATATAAAGTAAAGCCCCAAAAACTATAATCTCGTTATGGCAAACATAAAAGGAATGGGCATTGCCCTGATTACTCCTTTCAAGGCCGATATGTCGGTCGACTACGAAGCGTTGTTGCGTCTTGTCGAATATCAGGTAACAGCTGGAGCAGACTTCCTGGCTGTTCTCTGTACTACTGCTGAAACTCCAACTTTGAGCGCAGAGGAGCGTGCTAAGGTGCGCAAATGCGTCGTTGAGCAGGTACGTGGCCGTATCCCTATTGTTCTGGGTTGTGGCGGCAACAATACCATGGCGATTGTCGAAGAACTCAAGACCGGCGACTGGCGCGGCATTGACGCTATTCTGAGCGTCGTTCCATACTATAACAAGCCTAGCCAGGAAGGTCTCTTCCAGCACTTCACTGCCATTGCAGATGCCAGTCCTATCCCTGTGATTCTCTATAATGTCCCAGGACGTGTAGGTGTCAATATGACCGCTGCTACCACTCTTCGTCTGGCCAGCCATCCTAACATCATTGCTATTAAGGAGGCTTCTGGCAACTTCGACCAGATTGACGATATCATCAAGAATAAGCCTGAGAATTTCACCGTGTTGAGCGGTGATGACGGTATTACCTTCCCACTCATTACTTTGGGCGCAGAGGGTGTTATCTCAGTGATTGGCAATGCTTTCCCTAAGGAATTTGCCAAGATGGTACGCCTCGCTATGGACGGAGAGTATGCATCGGCACTTAAGATTCATCATCGTTTCAAGGAGCTCTTCTCGCTGCTCTTCGTCGATGGAAATCCTGCTGGCGTGAAGGCTATGCTCAATGCAATGGGCTATTGTGAGAATGTGCTTCGCCTGCCTTTGGTGCCTACGCGAATCACTACTTTTGAGAAGATTGCTTCAATCTTGAGAGAACTATAATAATCCCTTAAAATCATTAGAAAATGAGACTTGACGGAAGACGTGAGAGTCAGAATGTAGACGATCGTCGTGGCCAAAGCGGCGGTGGTAGTTTTGGAAGCATGGGAGGCGGTGGCCTCAATATCCTGGGCTTGCTCCTGCAGATGTTTATGTCGGGCAAGGGCGGTAATGGCGGCGGCAAGAAAGGCGGCTGCGGTATTATTGGCCTTGTGCTTGTAGTGGTCCTTGTTATGTCGACATTGGGCGGTGGAGGACTTGGTAGCATCCTGGGTGGTCTTGTCGGTGGTGGAATGCCAACACAAGGCGAACAGACGGAGCAGACAGAATATGTTGCTTCGGCAGAAGAGCAGGAACTTGCCACCTTCGCTCGTAAGATTCTTGCTGGTACTGAGGACGTTTGGTCAAAGATATTCCAGCAGATGGGCCGTACTTATCAGGCTCCAAAGCTTGTCCTGTTTACCGATGCTGTTCAGTCGGGTTGTGGTGGTGCAAGTTCAAGCACAGGTCCATTCTATTGCTCTGCAGATCAGACTGTTTACCTTGACCTCTCGTTCTTTATGAATATGAAGCAGCAGATTGGTGCAGATGGTGATTTTGCTTATGCATATGTTATTGCTCATGAGGTCGGTCACCACGTGCAGTATCTCTTGGGTACGCTTAATGAGGCTCATGCACAGATGCGTCGCGTCAGTGAGGCAGAGAGCAATCAGATAAGTGTTCGTCTTGAACTTCAGGCCGACTTCTATGCTGGCGTCTGGGCTTATCATGATAACCAGATGTACCATTCTTTGGAAGCAGGCGACATTGAGGAAGGCTTGAATGCAGCACAGAAGATTGGCGATGACTATCTCCAGAAGAAGGCTCGCGGTTATACCGTTCCTGAGTCGTTCAACCATGGTACTTCAGCACAGCGTAGTCGCTGGCTCCGTCTTGGCTCTTCGACTGGAGATATTACCAAGGGCGACACCTTCTCGCCTTCGTACAACAGTTTGTAATCTCCTTTATATATAAATAAGGATAATGAAGTTAATTTGCCAAGAGTTAACTTCATTATTTTTTCTAACACCTTTTATTGCTATGAGACGATTTTTTTTTCTTTTGACAGTTGTCCTCTTTACTTCCGTATTCGGTATGTATGCTCAATCTCTTCTGACCGCAGAGAAAGGCTATAAGATCTCGCTTACAAACGACAAGGAGAATGCTGACACTCCTATGAGCATCACTACTGATCGTGAGCATCCTCTATATCTCATTGGCCCATTCTCCAATAAGACCGGTAAGACCCAGTCCGTTCGTTTGGGTGTGGAATTAAGGGATCTTTCTACTAGTGAGAGTTATTATCATGTATTATGCGAGGAAAAAGAGTTCTACGATGGTCTTTCGATGGTCTATTCTTCTTTCTATCCGGACTTTATTATCCGAAATAGTTCCTATGAGGTTCGTGCCGTTTGTATGGATATGAGCAAGGATGCCTCGATTAAGGCTAACTGGGAACCTGTCGCAGTACCGTCTGGCTTTACCCTCCCACAGGTAAAAATCTCAGGCGATGAACCTCTTGCATTCTTTGCAACACAGCCTTACGTCGGCAATCAGCGCAATGTAGCCGAATTGTCTGATGCAAAGCTTCACCTCTCACTCACCACGCTTTCTGCCATTGAGAAAGGTGATCTTATTGCCTTTGTGTTCGAGCCGGGTGTAGACACTAGCATCGGAGGGTTTAGGCTTTCATTCTCACAGAAAGAAGGAGTGACGGAGGAGTATACAGTAGAGTATACAAAGTCTGGTTCTCATCCAGCAAATCTGGTAGCAGGCAAAACTTATGAGCTTTATTTCAGTTTCTTTGAGAATCGCAAGCAGCGAGTCTTTGATAGTCGATATAATGACATGAAATTCTCTGTTGTTGAGAGTGGGTTAGGTATCGATGAGACCTTTGGCGATGGTTCTATGAATTCTACTAGTAACAGCTCGTCAGCTCGTAAGGTGATGCTCGAAGATGGCGCACTGATCATCTTGCACGATGGGTATAAGCATAGTATTTCTGGAGCAGAAATCAAATAACAAAGGAGTCACAGGCAAATATCAAATATCAGATAACAAATATCAAAAAACAAGTATCACCACCTACGCTACAGACTATTGTAGAGAGGGTGGTGATATTTGTTATTTGATATTTTTGAGTTTTTACACAGCAAATTTTAGAGTACTCCTTTTGATGATGGCAGCTGGAAATGATGTATGTCACGACGGATAGCCATCTGGAGAGAGCGGGCGAGAGCCTTGAAGATGCCTTCAATCTTGTGATGCTCGTTATCGCCTTCAGCCTTGATGTTGAGATTGATCTTGGCGCTGTCAGAGAATGACTTAAAGAAATGTAGGAACATCTCTGTTGGCATGTCGCCCACATACTCACGGTGGAACTGAGCGTCCCAGACAAGCCATGGACGGCCACCGAAGTCGAGAGCCACCTGGCAAAGACAATCGTCCATAGGGAGACAGAAACCGTAGCGGCCTATGCCACGCTTGTTACCGAGGGCCTTCGCAATACACTCACCAAGAGCGATACCAGTATCCTCGATGGTGTGATGTTCGTCGACGTTGAGGTCTCCTTTTACTTGAATGGTAAGGTCCATGCCTGAGTGCTTGCCAATCTGCTCGAGCATGTGATCAAAGAAACCGAGTCCTGTGGAGATATCAGTCTTGCCAGTACCGTCGAGGTCAATCTGAATGTTGATGTCGGTCTCCTTGGTAGTGCGACGGACAGAGGCGGTACGCTCGCCTGCAAAGAGATAAGCGCAGATGGCGTCCCAATCCTTGGCGACAAACGTTGGATCAGCCGAGGTGTTATTGCCTTGAGGATCAAGGAGGATGGACTTGCAACCAAGGTTCTGTGCCAGCTTGACGTCTGAGAGACGATCGCCGATCACGTAAGAATTGGCCAGGTCATACTCAGTGCCATTGCCGTCGATGAATTTCTGGAGCATGCCCGTGCCAGGCTTGCGGTTAGGGTGGTTGTCCTCAGGATAATGCTCGTCATAATACTGCTCCTCAAAGTCAACACCCTCTGTGTGGAAGACGCGGAGAATGAGATCGTTGATCTTCTCAAAACGGTCACGTGGATTGGCAGGAGTGCCCAGACCATCCTGATTGCTTACGATAATAAAGTCGTAGTCAAGAGTATGTCGGATGAACGAAAGGTTCTGGATGACACGTGGCAGGAACTCGACTTGCTCAAAACTGTCAATCTGCTCTGTAATAGGAGGTTCGATGACGAGTGTGCCGTCGCGGTCAATGAAGAGAAGTTTTTTCATATCTTAATTTTTATTTTACTACAGTCTTGTCTCCCTCAACATCAATCGTGAAGGAGAGATTATCTTCGCCTTGATGCTCAAGGAGTTTTTCACAAAGGATGTCCTCAACATATTGCTGCACAGCGCGCTTCAGAGGACGTGCGCCGTACTGTTTGTCGTAACCCTTCTGTCCAAGGAAGTCGAGCGCGGCCTCGGTGACATTGACCTGACAACCTAATGCTGTGATGCGGTTTAAGACGTCACGAAGTTCAATGTCAACAATGCGACGGATGTCTGGCTGTGTGAGCTGGTCGAAATGGATGATGTCGTCAATACGGTTGAGGAACTCCGGAGAGAAAGTCTTTTGTAGAGCCTTTGTGATGACGCCACGAGCCACCTCATTCTCCTGTTCATCACTTCGTGAAGCAAAGCCGATGCCACTGCCAAAATCCTTGAGCTGACGGCTACCGATATTGCTGGTTAGGATGATGATGGTATTCTTGAACGAAACCTTACGACCCAGTGAATCAGTGAGATGACCTTCGTCGAAAATCTGCAGCATGAGGTTGAACGTGTCAGGATGAGCCTTCTCTATCTCGTCGAACAGGACGACAGAATAAGGATGACGACGTACTTGCTCAGTGAGCTGGCCACCTTCATCATATCCGACATAGCCAGGAGGTGCGCCGATGAGTCGGCTCACACTGTATTTCTCCATATATTCGCTCATGTCAATGCGGATAAGTGAGTCCTTTGCGCTGAACATCTCCTCGGCCAGGCGTTTTGCCAGATAGGTCTTGCCTACGCCGGTTGGACCGAGGAAGAGGAAAGTGCCGATAGGTTTCTGTGGATCCTTAAGTCCGATGCGATTGCGCTGGATGGCACGTACGATCTTCTCGATGGCTTTATCCTGACCAATCACGCTATTCTGCAGGATCCCCTTGAGTGCGAGCAACTTCTGGCCTTCGCTGGCGGCCACCTTCTGTACTGGGATACCTGTGATCTTGGCCACACACTCTGCAATGACGTCAGCGTTGACCTCTGGACGGTTGTTCTTCTGCTCTTTGGACCAATTGTCATGTTCTTGCTTAAGAAGATTCTCCAGACGGCGCTGCTCGTCGCGGAACGTTGCTGCCTCCTCAAACTGCTGTGCAATGATGGCCTCGTCCTTGCTCTTCTTGGTCGCCTCGATGGCTGCCTCAAGTTCAGCAAAGATGTCGGGAGTATTAGCACTATAGAGGTGCATGCGTGAACCTGCCTCGTCGAGCGCGTCGATGGCCTTATCTGGGAAGTTGCGGTCAGTGACATAACGATCAGTGAGAGCAACGCAAGCCGCAAGAGCATCGTCGGTGAATCGGACATTGTGATGCTCCTCATAGCGGTCGCGGATGTTACGGAGGATCTCGAGGGTGTCTTCGGCCGAGGTAGGGGCTACCATGACTTTTTGGAAGCGGCGCTCGAGGGCACCATCCTTCTCGATGGTCTTACGGTATTCGTCGATGGTTGTAGAACCGATGCACTGGATCTCGCCACGTGAGAGCGCAGGCTTGAGCATGTTGGCTGCATCCATCGAACCTTGTGCATTGCCTGCACCGACCATCGTGTGGATCTCATCTATATATAATATAATGTCCTGATTACGCTGGAGCTCGTTGATCACGGCTTTGAGACGCTCCTCGAACTGTCCACGATACTTGGTGCCGGCTACGAGGCCTGCCATATCGAGCGAGATGACGCGCTTGTTGAGGAGGAGCCAGCTGACTTTCTTCTCGACGATGCGCTGAGCCAGGCCTTCGACAATGGCACTCTTACCAACGCCAGGTTCGCCGATGAGGATCGGATTGTTCTTCTTGCGACGGCTGAGAATCTGGGTAACACGCTCAATCTCGTCCTGACGACCGACCACAGGGTCGAGCTTGCCTTCGCGAGCGGCCTGTGTGAGGTCGAAACCGAACTTGTCGAGCGCTGGAGTCCCTGAGGCAGACTGTTGCTGAGTGTTCTGACGTGTCTGTGTAGCGCCAGAGTGAGACTCGTCATCGTCGTCGTCATCCTCGTTTATCTCGCTACTGTCATAACTATCAGAATAAGTGTCGGCCGAGTAATTGTCAGACTTCTGTTGATTGTCTTGTTTCTCGTCGGTCAGGCTATGAGCGCGAGAGTTGTTCTGTTCGCTAGGATCGATATTCTCAAGCTCTGCTACCTGCTTATAGTATGAGTTGTAGTCGACGTTATACTGCATTAAGATCTTGCTGACCACCGAGCGTTCATCCTTGAGCATGGCCAGCACGATGTGTTCAGGAGCAATCTGCTGTTCCTTCATCATACGGGCCTCAAGGCGAGAGAGCTTGAGGGTGCGGTCACAGTCACGTGCTAAATGTTGTTCTGCATCATCGGCCGTGTCTGTGGCACCTCCGTCGTGGAAGGGTACATTGTCCCAGTTGTCGCTAGTTGTGTTATAGATATTTTGTTCAAGAAGGTTGCGCAGCCCCTCTACATCGACACCCTGCCGCTGCAGAGCTTCTATAGCACGGCCCTGGCCATACTTGAGGATGCCAAGCATGACATGTTCTGTCTTGATTAATGGACTATGGAAACGGTCTGCCTCCTCCTGACTATACTGGAGGATTGCCTGGACGCGCTCGTTGTAAAAATTGTTCATTGATACTATGCTTTTGTGCTTTTATCAATACCTTATTCTGTCAAAATGTCTGCAAAAATAGGCATTATTTTTGTTTTTCTGCAAAAAAAATCGTAAAAAATCTCTAAACTACCCTATATTTGACACAAGTTTGCAGAAATATCGCTATATTTGTGCCATAATATCATATAATGTATGACGAATAAGGAGTTTATATTAGAGGTGCAAAAATCGTGCCATGCTGAAATGCCCCGTTGCTTGATGCTGATGGGCAGTCTGCAGAAGATGCTTGGCAATGCAGCCGTTGATCAGATTGCTGTCGTATTGTCCAACCTTGGCGTATTTACATCTCATAAGCATCCGGAATATGTGCAGGAAGATTCTCAGACGGGTGCGATGACGCTCTATCCGCCACGTATTACCTATCATTTCCAGTCAGAGCAGAATGCAGAGGGTACTCCTTGTGCAGCATTGCTTGCAGAATATGCACATGTGGAGCAGGAGGAGGCTTCTTCGTTCGTCGATGCTGTCGTGCAGACAATCAATCATCATTTAGAGGCCGGTGAGGAGATTGAGGTGCCCGGCATCGGTACATTCAAGAATGTATTTACTCATCACTCGGAGCTGCAGCATGTAGACTTTCAGCCATGTGATCAGATGAAGGAACTGGTCAATGCTCCATTTGCCTGTTTTGAATCTTATGAGATCAGTGCAGGCAAAGCAGTTGTCCCTGAGGTTGAGGAACAGGCAGAGAATACTGTAGAAGAGACTGTAGAAGAAACTCTTGTAGAGGCTGTAGATGAGACTCCAGAGCCTCAACCGATAGCAACTGTTGTGACATCCGATCCGGCAGAAAAGAAAGAAGTACCGGCATCTGAACCTATTATTACAGTCCATAGAGATGGTCATATCGTCATTCAGGACGAAGACGAGGTGGGGAAGAATTCAATTAACTGGACTCTTTGCATCTCGCTGACATTGATTATGCTGGGATGCGGTTTTTTACTTTGGCTGATGTTCAGCGACGATGTCCGATTCTGGGATGATCAACCTACAGAAGCCAAAGTGGTAGAGGTGGATCAACCGAATTCTTCGCCTGTATATGTAGCTCCTAATAAAGCAGAAGAGCCTCTGGTAGAGGTCGTTGCTCAGGAAGAACCTAAGAAGGAAGAACCAGTAACCCTCGAACCTGTTAAGGTCGAACCGACTAAGGAAGAGCCTCGTAAGACTGAACCTGTCAAGGAAGAACCACGTAAGGTAGATCCTGTTCCTACTAAAGAAGAGCCGGTAAAGCCAGCAGCAAAGGAATTCCATCGCATGAAAGATGCTGATGGTAAGGAGGTGAAGGTTACGCTTCAGGCAGGTGGCCGACTGACTCTGATTGCCTTGGAACACTTCGGAGACAAGGCTTTCTGGCCATATATTTTCGATGTTAATACCGATAAGTTGAAGGCTCCTAATCTCGTACAGTCGGGTATGTCGCTATATCTGCCAGATCCTTCTTTCTATGACATTGATGCTAAGAATCCTGAGTCGGTAAGAAAGGCAAAGAACAGAGCAGCACAGCTTTTGAAATAAAAGATTCATAATACAATAATATGACTACACAAGAAGAACTGAAGACGGTCACGACCCTTTGCCGTGACATTTTCACCAAGAAGACTTATGACTACGGTGCTTCGTGGCGCATCATGCGTCCTGAATCGATTACCGACCAGATATTCATCAAGGCAAATCGTATCCGCTCGCTCCAGATCAAAGGCGAGAGCAAGGTAGGAGAGGGCATCCAGCCAGAATTTATCGGCATTGTCAACTATGGCATTATGGGTATGATCCAGCTGCAATATGGCCATGCGGATGACGTAGATATGGACGCTGACCGCGTTGTGGCTCTCTATGATGAGTATATGCAGAAGACTCTGACCCTCCTTGAGGCTAAGAATCATGACTATGATGAGGCTTGGCGCCTGATGCGGGTTAGCAGCTATGTAGACCTGATTCTGATGAAGATACAGCGTACAAAGCAGATTGAGGATCATGAAGGCAAGACCTTGATTAGCGAGGGTATTGACGCCAACTATATGGATATGGTCAATTACTCGCTCTTTGCGCTCATTAAGCTCGTGTGTGAGTCATGAAGATCGTGATCAGACTTTTGCAGGTCGCTTTTGCGCTGACATTTATCTTCAGTGGTGTGGCCAAGTGCATAGATCCGACAGGTACTTCGCTCAAGTTCAATGAGTATCTGCTTTATTTCGGCTTGGGCTCTCTGACTGACTTCACGATGGGTCTGGCATGGGTGATGAGCATCCTCGAATTCGTCATCGGCTTCAACTTGCTGATGGGGCGCGTGCAGAAACTGACTCTTTTCCTGGCTGCTTGCATGATGCTGTTCTTTACCCCGTTGACCCTTTGGCTGGCTTGTACGGATGCCATACAGGATTGTGGATGTTTCGGTGACGCATTACATCTGACTAATTGGGAAACCTTCGGAAAGAACGTGGCACTTGACGTGATTCTTGTCTTGCTGATCTGGCAGCGAAAGTCGCTGTATTTGCTCGTAGGGAAGACTAATTTCACACTCTATGCCTATTGGTGTCTGTTCATCATGATCGGTCTTTGCTGGTATGGAACATTCCGTGATCCTTTTATCGACTTCCGCCCGTTCCATCCAGGTGTCAATGTGGCAGCGCGTGTCTTAGGAGGCGTTCCGTCTGCTTCAGAGAATACGGAAGAGATAATCTATACTTGTATCTACGAACGCAACGGAGAGCGCAAAGAATTCCCGTTGGAGGAACTCCCTGATGAAGCCGATGGTTGGGAATTTGTGGAGACAGTAGAGAGGGTGAAGAGCGACGAATCTGGACAGAAGAACGAGGAAGAAAGAGTGAACAGCGATGAGGCAGAAAAACCGCTCGACTTCTTTGCTCGCACTCCTGAAGGTGAGCTTTATACCGAGGAACTTCTGACTCATGAGGGTTATACGATCGTGATGTTGTCTCCTTCTCTTGACCATGCCAGTCAGCATGACCTCGATCGCATCGAGAAACTCTATGAGTATGCACAGGACCGACAGTATGATTTCTATTGCCTCACTGCTCGTGACACGCTGCAACTCAATAACTGGAAGTTCAATACGGGTGCGGAATATCCATTCCTCTTTACCGATATGCAGATCGTTGAGACCATCACACGCGCCAACCCTGGAATCATGCTCCTGAAAGATGGTGTGCTGTGCTGGAAGGAGAACCTGACTTCGCTCGATGTCAATGCGCTTGTAAGTGCCAAGTTAGATGAGCAAAGTTATGGCGAAATCCATGAAATCGACTATAATAAACGTTTTTTAGCACTCCTGATTTTGCTTTTTGGCCCAATGCCACTATCTTTGTGCTTCGAAATTCCGAATTTCTTGAAGAAATTGAAGTCCAAGAAACAAGGATGACCACCCAAAATGTTTATTTTCTTTTCAACTAATAACTTAAAACATTCTAAAGATGCGTAAGAAAATTGTAGCTGGCAACTGGAAGATGAATACCACTCTCCAGGAGGGCGTAGCACTTGCTGAGGGTCTCAAGGAGGCTCTTGCTGGTAAGACTGTTAATTGTGATGTAGTAGTTTGTACCCCATTCATCTCTGTAGCTTCTGTAGTGAAGGCTGTTGAGGGTTCTGTAATCGGTGTTGGTGCTGAGGATTGCTCTTCACACGATAAGGGTGCTTACACTGGTGAGGTTGCTGCTAACATGGTTGCTTCTACTGGTGCTAAGTATGTAATTCTTGGTCACTCAGAGCGTCGTCAGTATCATGGCGAGAACAACGAGATCCTCGTTGCTAAGCTCCAGCAGGCTCTTGCTAACGGCCTTACCCCAATCTTCTGCGTTGGTGAGGTTAAGGAGGAGCGTGAGAATGGTACCTTCAAGGCTGTCATCGAGGGCCAGATGGAGGCTATGTATACCCTCTCTGCTGAGGACTTCGCTAAGTGTGTAGTTGCTTACGAGCCAGTTTGGGCTATCGGTACTGGTCTTACTGCTACCAGCGAGCAGGCACAGGAGGTTCATGCTTTCATCCGTGCTTCTATCGCTGCTAAGTACAATGCAGAGATCGCTGACAACACCTCTATCCTCTACGGTGGTTCATGCAAGGGCAGCAATGCTCCTGAGCTCTTCGCTCAGCCAGATATCGACGGTGGCTTGATCGGTGGTGCTGCTCTCAAGGTAGATACCTTCATGCCAATCATCGAGGCTTGGAAGTAATTTATTTCGGTTGTTGCCGACATAAATTATAAATAACAAATTACAAATATCAAGTATCACACCCTTGCCGAAATACGGAGATCAGGTTGATACTTGATATTTGATATTTGAAACCTGCTTTTGACATTTGTTATTTGAAATTTGAATATGAGACTTCTGCTTCTTGTCTGCTGTATTTTGTTTTCAGGTGTTGCCAAGGCCCAGTTTGCGGGTGGCGATATCTGCAATCATCTGATCTCAACAGGACGAGTATCGCTCATTCAGGATACACGCCTGACCGAGCTCCTCGGTTCGCAGCCTAAGACATACTATGCTAATCCTGAGCAGCAAGAGAAGGCTGGCGTCAAGAAGGTCATGGGATTTCGTATTCGTGTGTTCTCTGGTAATCAGCAGAGTAAGAGTAAAAACCGAGCATATAGCATCCAGACGGAGATGAATAACAAGATGCCAGAGTTAGCGACCTATGTGACCTTCAAGACGCCAAACTGGCGACTCATGGTAGGTGACTATCGCACCTCTGAGGAGGCTAACTCGATGCTTCGTATGCTTAAGAAGGAGTTTCCTGCTTTAGGTAAGGATATGTTTGTGGTCAGTTCGGAGATCGAGCTTTGACCATTAAGTAGTAGATTTCTCTCGTGTGAAGTGAAGAATCTTGTTTGATTCCTGATTTAGTTAGATTTGAGACTTAGGTAGAAATCATCAACGAGTTGAAGATATTCTTCAGTATACTCACTTTTTTCATTTCGGATAAATAGAGTCTGTCGGTCAATGTCCTTCTGCGGATGTGTCGGCAGTGCGAATGTAGCCATGCGTCTTTTGCATGGCTTTCCTTTTTTCGTGACCACGTCACAGATTCTGATCGGATGGAGCCCCGAGAGGGTGACAGCGGTCATGACTTCAGAATCATAGTCGGTAGGGTAGATAAGATTGAGTGTACCTTCTGCGGAAAGGTGTTGTTTGGCAAAACCGGTAATCTCCGACAGTGGGAGGGAGTCTTTATGACGAGCCACGGCACGCGCTTCGTCATCTGGTTTGAGCGTCGCGTTATAGAAAGGTGGATTACTGACAATGAGATTGTACGTCCGAGTTTCGTGTGAACCTATCCTGCATGCAGGATCAGACGCCGTGATTTCGGGTGTACCTATCCTGCAAGCAGGATCAGACGCCGTGATTTCCTGTGTGCGAATCCTTCTGGCAGGATCAGACGCCCCGATTTCGGTTGAACCTATTTTCTGTGCAGAATCGGACGCCGAGAATTCCTGCAGCGAAGTTTGGATTACAGATATGCCATCGTGCCACACACTGTGCATAATGTTCTCCTGCGCTTGCCTTGCAGCTTCTTCATCGATCTCAATTGCATCGATCAGAAACGCTCTCTGCTTGGCCGAAAGACGTTGAGCAATCATGAGTGCAATGAGTCCGGTTCCGGTACCGATGTCGAGGACACGTACCTGATCGGACTTGCAGCTTACGTCAGTCCATGCACCCAGCAGCACTCCATCTGTACCTACTTTCATAGCACAGCGGTCTTGCCTGATGCTGAACTGTTTGAAGTCGAAGCTGTCATGCCCCATGATTGCTCTATATATTATATATGAGATAGAATTACTTCTTCAGGATCTGCAGCATGGTCTCACCATATCGCTTGCCGATCTGACGATAACCTTCTGCATTGAAGTGCCAAGGGTCACGGCCATTGCCTGGAAGTCCTTCGGCAGAGATGACGTATGAGTTAGGAATCTGCTCCTTAAGCATCGGAAGAGCTGCTTCGTTGTGGAGGTAGCATGATCCACCCTGATCTTTGTAGAGGGTCTCGCCGGCAAGGAGAGGAGTCTCTGCTGGATTGAGACCGAGTGCATAGCAGATGCGGAGATATACCTTCTTGACCTTTTCGGCCCAGGTTGACTGACCATTGTTTGATTCTCCTTGATGGAGGAGGATTCCCTTGATCGTTCCCTGCTTCTGTGCGATCTTACCCATAGCAATAAGTCGGCCAAGAGGGTCATTATCATACTGTTTGCAGAAATTCTGGAACCATCCTGCCTCGCCTGCGATATAGTCGTCCTTGAATTCCTCCATGAAGAGCTCGATCTTTGCACCACCTACAGCCACGTTGATGACTCCGACTGAGACTTCCTCTGGAAGGTTCTCTACGAGATATCGACCAAAGTAGTCGGCAGGAGTGAGGCCACTTGATTCGCGGCAAATAGGAGGGACGGCAGTATACCACTCGCCTTGCTTGCGACCCATATTAGGATAATCGACGGCTGCCATCGTCTTGAACCGTGGGTTGACGTCAATCTTGTCCTGCTCCTCTGGTTGAGCAGCACCTTCCATATTCGACTGACCGAAGCAGAGATAGATGTGGAAGTTAGGGTCGCCCTGTTGGACGTACTCCCAAGTCTCAGGGATCACTGGTTCTGGGATTACTACCTCCTTGATATTGCCGCCTACGAGCTTGAAGCGGTCGCCAAAGAATTGGATAACTCCCCAGCCGTCGGTAGATAGATCCTCAAAGTCGCCATTCTGCACGATGTTGACGCCTACCTCATCATCGACGAGCTTGATGTCATCGAAACAGATGGTGCCGCCGAGCTTGCCGAACATGAAGTCGAGGCGGTCGATAGGGAACTTGGCTGCGAACTTCCAGGTGAGTGTCGTCCAGTCGGTCTTGACCGTCTGCTCTGGTTCGCGCTGCACATCATTGCTCATGCCGAACTGACCCTTGTTCTCGCTTACAGAGTTCTGTGGCCAGAAGGCAAGCTGGGTCTCTTCTGAGGCCTTTGCCTTCATTGTGAGGGTGTACTTCTGCCCGACGCTCAGTGGAGAAATCAGCTTGTACTGACCCTGGTGCATAAACATCTCGCGGCCAGCTTCCTTCGTAGTGAACTGGATGCACTGGCTTTCTTCTTGTGCCATGCCGGTGATTGCAGAGACCGCGAGCATGACTAATAAATAAAACTTTTTCATAGTGTTGATATAGATAATGTGTTTTCTGACTTTTACTTCTTAAGAATTTTCTTTCCCTCCTTGATTATTACACCGGTAGTATTGTCATCAGCAGGATTGCCGAAAAGATCATACGTAAGTGTATTGGCTGGAGTAGCCTCAATGGTCTCAATGCCATCAGTAGCAAGGAGTTCGAGCATTTTCTCTGCATAGCGCTTGCCGATTTCACGATAGCCGGCAGCTGTGAAGTGAAGGCCATCGCCCTTAGAATTTAATCCTTCTGCAGAAATAATGTAAGAGTTAGGAATCTCGTTCTTGAGCATTGGCATTGCAGCGCGGTTGTGATAGCCACAAGCTCCATCGCCACCGTCCTGCTTATCATGGATGGTCTCACCAGCGAGGAGAGGAGTCTTCTTTGGGTCAAGTCCCAGGTAATAGCAGATGCGGGTATAGACCTTTGCTACACGCTTTGCCCAGTCAGACTGTCCGTTGTCGGTCTCGCCTTGATGAAGGAGGATGCCCTTGATAGTTCCCTGTTTCTGAGCTATTTTACCCATCTCAATGAGACGGCCGAGAGGATCGTTATCGTATGCAGCACAATAGTTCTTGAACCAATCTGCTTCGCCTGCAATGTAGGCATCTTTCTTCTCTTCGAGGAAAAGGTTGATACTTGCTCCACCTACGGCTACATTGATAACTCCTACAGAGACTTCGCTCGGAAGTTTCTCGACGAGTGTACGGCCGAAGTAATCAGCAGGAGTAAGTCCAGTACCCTGACGGCAGAGAGGTGGAACAGCTGTATACCACTCGCCCATAGTGCGTTTAGGACTACCGAAGTCGACGGCTGCCATCATTTTGAAGCGCTCTGGGACATTCTCCTTGTCCTGTGTCTCTGGGGTAGCGTTGCCTTCCATGTTCGACTGACCGAAACAGAGATAGATCTGGAAGTTAGGGTCTCCTTGTTCTGCAAACTCCCAAGTCTCAGGAATCTCGGGTTCTTTAGGCGCTGGTTGTGCTGCGTGGACAGTGAGAGTGATGTTGTCAAAATAATAGGTTACCTTGTTGTTACGATCTTTTGAGAGATTGAAGGCAATTGATCCTACACCTGTGCTACCAGCCATGGCTGAAGTGACAGTAACTGTCTTGGTATAAGTCTGCCACTCGGTCTTAAAGTTTACACTACCAGCAGCCTCATAATAAATATAGTCGCCTGGTTTTCTATGTGACTGTGTATCAGCAGATGTGGCAGCAGATGCTTTATAATCGAAGGAAATGGTGTATTTCTGACCTTCTTTGAGCCATTGGTCAGAAGGCAGGACAATCCAGAACTGGGTATCCCAGTCCTCTTTTGCTTTTGCTTCGCTGACTACCTTGATAGCACGCGAACCGTTCTTGCCTTTACCTTCAACGAAATAATTGTCAATAAATTGTTCGCTTTCTTTTACAGCGAAGCTTGAGGTCTCAGAACCTTCACAGTCAGAGTTGATAATTACTTGCTTGGGCTCCTGAGAATCAGTACTTTCGCCTCCACCTCCTAGAGTAGGAAGACCGGCGCTCTCATCACAATATACGGTGAGATTGCGGATATAAATGGTAGATGTGAGGGTGCCTGGCTGGAAGATGACATTGCTCTTAGTGCCACACACATTAATAAAGGTGGCTCTCTGCTTCGCCCATTCGGTGGTTATGTTCATTAAGCCGCTGAGGATTTCTCCTTCTCCCCAGCCCCAACCCATATTGACGGCCACTTTAGCGTTCGTCTCACAACGGATCTCGCACTCTACGACGTAAGTCTTTCCGATTTCAGTAGGGATAAGATCTCCTGCAAAGTACTGATACCATGCGCCTGGATATTCACTGATAAGTCCATTCTCAGCATCGAACTTTGGTGTGTAGTCCATTACGTAGAATGGAAAGGAGGAGGTCTTCTGATAGTCGATACTATAAACCTCCGTTAGGTTTTCTGCCTTCACAGCGATAGCCACGAACAACAGGGATAAAACTAAAAGTAGTTTTTTCATACAATAAAAGGTAATGGTTGACGTTATATTAATAAAGAATATCTAAAACGAGTAGCCTATGAAGCATTGTTCTACTTCTTCAAAAATCCGTGAGAAGGCAGCCAAGGCTCTGCACCCAAGTGAACAGACGCTTATGGCACTGAGGCTTTTTGCCAGAGCCTTCAATCCCCAGGGTCTTGAGTTATCGATACAGCATTGACTGTAATCAGAATATTGAAGGCTCGACAAACATCCTTTGTCCAGAGAATCCGTCAAGGTCAGTCAGGCTGATATGAAACCTGGTATGCAGCATCTGTAGGTCAGATGTGCTGTGAGACTTGACAAAGTCACGTATATCGTCATGTGCTGGCGAGATGAGCACATATTGCTCCTCTGCCACGGATTCCGGATTATTCTCATCGTTACCGCTTTCGGTCTTTAGCAAAAGATTGAGGGCGGTTTGCTGTTTTATCTCATAGAGAAAACGTGAGAGTCCACCATGTCCGTCATAGATCGATGCGAGACGCTCTGCGATGTTAAGTTCGAGGACTGCAGGCAAGGTGCCATCGGCAATGCGGTGACGGATGTAGGCGTTGATTTCCTCCGAGAACATATTGCGCATGCGCTGTAGAAGGTCGTCACTATCAATGAGTCTGTTGCGACCATAAAGGAGTTCAAGCAGGTGTAGGTACTGGCTAAGCATGTATTCCTTATCGAGCTTGATAGCGTCACGCGCATTGAGGATCGGTTCTGATGGGAACATGCCACAAAGCGAAGATGGATCACTTTCTTCGATACTGCGGAAAGTGCTGTGCAAAGCTTCACGGCAGACGGTGGTGATATGGTCAATGTCCTCGCTCAAAGCCGAGACTTGAGGAATGAGTTCATTGAGCAGCTTGATGGCGAACTGGCAGCCTGGCACTACTGTGCGAAGCTCGTAGTAACGTCGAAGATCCTGCTCGAAAGTGGTGAGAAGCTCACTATCTTTGCCCCTCATTCGGTCAAAGATACCCATTTTGTTCCATCGCAAGTTATGCTCGTCGATCGAAGCCTTGAGCTGTTTAATCTGCAGATTGGCCTGTGTCTGAGCCTGATCGACTTGAAGTACTCGCTGCTGCAATTGATTGACGATGGCACGGACAATGTCCTTCTGCGTCTCAGGAGGGAATGGGTTGGTTATCATCACTTCAGTCAAAGCGTGATGAATGCCAGAGAGGATAACGTTGTTATAGTCAGAAATTTTCTTCTGCTCATAAGTGAAGAAATATTCTACACCAACTTCACGGAAACGACGCTGGAAGAGGACCTCCAGTCGTGTCTGGAATTCACGCAACCAGTCCTCACGAGGCATGTCCTTGACGCCTGTATGAGCCAGTTCTGTGGCATTCTCCCAGTAAGCAGCAGGCTCATCCCATTGCTTATTTGCATCAGCACTAAGGTTGATGAACTCCGATTCCTGCAGACAGAGTTGTTCCAAGCTGAGTGGAAGCTTGGAGAGGATCGACATGGCCTGATTGAGGCAGACTTCCATGCTAATAGGGTTGACGTCAGGCTGGCTGTAGGAAAGGAGCGAGTTGAGGAAGAACTGTTGCAGATGAAAGCGGATATCGTCTTCCGGATAGGTCAGTCCGCTGGCACTAAAGGTGGAGAAAATAGGAGGGAAGTCGCTCTTCTCACCGTTGGCACCATCGGATTCTGTGCTATCGAACTGCATGATAGGCACCAGCTGCTGCACTTCATCATACTGGGTGTAGTCATAGAGAAAGTGTGCCAAAGACTTCTGCGATGCATCAGAGTAAAGGAAGCAGGTGCGCAAGAAGTGGATGTCCTGATAGTCGGTCACCGTGTTGTTGATGGAGACAAGACTTTTCCAGGCGGCATTGCGTTCTGCATCGGTACAGGTCTTAAGGTCGGGCATGAGGCAATAGGCCAACATAGGACTGTCGGCAAATACCTTGCGAATAAGGGTCAGTGTCTGCGAGACCATGATGCCTGAATCTGGACGATCGAGCGTAGCACAGACATGGAAGGTCACAGGACTCGGTACCTCCTCCTTGCGGCGCAGCATGCTCACTTCGTAACTCAACTCACGCTCATCGAGTGGTTTGCTCAGGAAAAGCAGCGTGGTGTTACGATTGGCCAGCGGTGCCATGGAGAACTGACGGTAGACCGGGTTCTGGATGCGTGACTGACAGTAATTGAGGAAAATGATCAGGTGTTTCATTCTTTGTCTTTCATCATTTCTTCATAACAGCAGCGGCACAGAGGCATATATTCTTGCTTCTCGCCGATGAGCACGCGTTCTGTGCTGTCTGTTATACGGTAAGAGAAGTTGGCCAGACGACCACACTTCATGCAGATGGCACGGGTCTTATAGACGTCATCGGCAATGGCCATCAGTTCAGGCATCGGACCGAAAGGCTGACCGAGATAATCCATGTCGAGGCCCGCGATGATGACTCGCTTACCAGCTTTGGCTAGTTTCTGAACGACGCTGACAAGATCTTTGTCAAAGAACTGTGCTTCATCGATAGCTACTACCTCAATATCCTCTTCGACAGAGTTGAAAAGCACCATGGAAGACATGACAGGGATGGCCTCGGTGCTCGACTGATTGTGCGATACGATGTCGTTGACGCTGTATCTGTAGTCAATGGTAGGCTTGAAGATACGGATATTACGACGAGCAATCTTTACACGATTGATGCGGCGGATGAGTTCTTCGGTCTTGCCAGAGAACATCGAACCACAGATGACCTCAATACTGCCACAGGGTTTGTGAGAAGTGTAGGCGAGGGTATTTTCTAGATACATATATTATATATATAATTACGAATTACAAATTACAAATTACGAATTACTGATTACGGATTACTGATTGGCTTCGCAAGCAGCAGCTACCACATTGATTGCATAGTCTCCGATCTTCTCGCATTCGTTGACAAGCATCATGAAGTAGGTGCTCTGCATATACTCAATCTGCTGAAGGTCGATGCGCTCAAGCATGGCACTACGCAGTTGATTGCGATAGTTGTTGATCTCGTCCTCGTTGTTATAGGCTTTGTTGAGGGCGTTGGTCGGGATTTCATCAAGTGCTAGCATGTGGCACATGTGAGCAAGCGAGGTGTCTGTGAGTGAGAGCATGCGACGTATGTCTGTATTCATCTCCTGACTGAAGAAGATGCGCTGCTCCTGCTTGTTGATCAGCGTGGTCGACATGTGCATGATGGAATCAGCAATCGATTCGAGCTCATCGACCATCTTATAGAGGTTGCGGCTGATGAGCTCACCTTGCCAGGAGAGCGAGGTGTGAGACACTTGGTTGAGAAAGTTGGCAATCTCAATCTCTGCCGCGTCACTGTCTTCTTCCATCTTGCTGATCTGCTGATGAAGCTGCATCTGTCGCTCCGAACCCAGCGGTTCGTTGATCATCAGCATCAACATCTCAAACATCTTATAAACTTGACTGGCATAGCGAGAAGTCTCTTTCTGCACCTGGATTAAGGCCATCTGACCAGTCTTCATCACCAGTCCTTTCGAGAGGTATTGCAACTTGAAAGAGTCTTCTGCCGCATTCTGCTCCTCTTCTTTCCCTTTCGATAAGAGTTTGACGATCTGCTTGGCCAAAGGAAGCATCAGAAGGATATTGACTATATTATATATAGTATAGAATAGGGCCAGGCCGATGGAGATATTCGCCAGATTGTCTGGATTGCCGATGCCGATGAGGATGCAGGCTTCTGAGACGAGGTCACAGCATACGAAGATCAGAGCCATAGCCCAAAGCGTGCCAAGTGCATTGAAGACGATGAACCCCCATGCAGAACGCTTAGCCAGTACATTGGCCGTACGTGAAGCCTGCAGGGGCGAAAGACAGCAGCCGAGATTCGTACCCAGAAGCATGGCACAACCCATCTCGAAGGAAATCCAGCCGTTGGCACACATCAGGATGGCGATGGCATAGGTGATGCTTGACGCCTGTACGAGGAGCGTAAGTCCGATGCCGAGAAGCAGATAGATGAATGCTGAACCATAACCATACGAGCAGCTTGCATCGAAAAATGTCTGTAATGCAGGGAACTGGCTCGGTGTAGCTACATTGTCCTTAAGAACCTCTAACCCTATGAATAGCAAAGCGAAACCTATAAGCAGTTCGCCCCATGAATTACGTTTTGTATTATTGCTCTGGAAGAGTGGAAGAGCGATGGCGATGATCGGGAAGACCAGGTAGGCAATATTGAACTTAAACCCTAATGCTGCAATGATCCACGTGGTAAGCGTCGTGCCGAGATTTGCTCCCATGGCCACAGCCAGAGATTCGGCCAGCGTGATGAGTCCACCGTTGACGAAACTGACCGTCATTACCATGGTGGTTGATGACGAAAGCACCAGCGCAGTGATCAGCACGCCCGACAACATGGCCGTAAAACGGTTATGCTTGATCGAGGCATGGATGTTGCGCAAGTTCTCGACAGCAATCTTCTGCAGGCCTTCGCTCATCAGCTTCAGTCCGTAGAGGAAGAGTCCGATGGAACCAATCAGATAGAAGGGTTGAATCCAATCCATGGTCAATAACGAGTTATTAATTCAAGGGTTATTATCTCAATGTCTACAGTTGTTCCTACACGGAAGGATAGAGTTGAGAGAGAGACGAGTGTACCTCTTCACGATAAGTCTTTCCTATAGGAATCTCCATGCCAGAGACCAAGCGTAATGACTGCATATTATAGCTCTGTACACGCTTCAGATTGACAACATAGGAGCGTTGTACTCGGATGAAAGTCTCCGACGGTAATTGTTGCTCCATGCTGGTCAAAGTACCTAGTGTTGTGAGCTGACGGCCATCGGTGAGCGTTAGGCGGGTATAGTCCTTGAGGGCTTCGAGGCTCTCGATGTTCGCAACTTCCACAAGTTCGTTACGACCTTCGCAGCGCACGGAGATAGACGCAATGCTTGTCTGCGGTGCTGTGGCTGATACAGAATCTTCTGTAGCAGGCATCATCCTTCGTGCTTTCTGAAGCGCTTGTTTCAAGCGTTCGAGCGTATAAGGTTTGAGCAGATAATCCGTCACTCCGAAGTTGAATCCGTCCAATGCATACTGATCGAAAGCTGTGGTCAGGATGATAGGGAAGGTGCTTTCTCCTAATTGCTTCAAAACGTCCAGGCCTGTCATGTTAGGCATCTGGATATCCATAAAGAGCAGGTCAGGTTTCGGTTCGTCCGAGTTATTGAGCGCTGCTGAAAGCTGTAATCCATCGCTGAAGTGCGTGACGTCTTGACCCTCTCCGAGTTTATCGAGAAAGAGTTTCAGCTTGGCAGCTGCAAGGGGTTCGTCTTCGGCGATAAAGATGCGCATTTACTAATATAAACAGACGTTAGTACTCCTTATAAACAATTCAATATCTTCTTAGCGACTTCCTCTGGCGCAATGTTGTTCAAGCAACGATAATCTCCAAACTTGCAAGGCTTATTGCCATAGATGCTACATGGTCGGCAAGGAATGGTCTGTTCTATGACGTCTTCAGCCCGCTGTCCGTAGCCAAGGAATCCAGCGTGGATATGCGTAGCTCCCCAGATGGAAATACAGCGTAATCCTACCAGAGATGCTAAATGCATGTTGGCCGAATCCATCGAGCCCATCACCTTCAGACCTGACATCAATGCCAGATCTTCTGCGAAGGTCTGCTTGCCTGCCACATTGGTCACCTGCTCAGGATGAGCATCTGCCCATGGCTGCAGCTTGGCCTGGTCTTCCGGACCTCCGAAGAGGTAGATGTGCAAGTCAGGACGAGCCTCGACGAGTCGGTTCACCACCTCCTGCATCTTTTCCACCGGATAGATCTTGCCCTGATGCTGTGCAAAAGGTGCAATACCGATAGAGACGAGCTTAGCTGTACTATCCAGACGATGATCTTTGCCTTGATAATCAACCGTGAAGTCGAAACCGAGATCTGTAAAGACTTTCTTATATCTGTCAATGCCAGAAGTCAACTGAGCCTCGACTTTGTGCGATACGAGCTTCTTTTTGTCGCTTCGACCCTTGTCAATGATCGCTACAGGGAATCCAGCGATGCGATAGCGTAGTACCGTCCACTTGGTTCTAAGCACATCGTGCAGGTCAGCTATTGCGTCAAAATGATAGGTGCGTAGCATCTTATAGAGACGATTTGCACCCAGTAGGCCGCTGTAGTCCTTCTTGTTGATGGCCACCACCTCCAGATTAGGCAAGTGAAGCACCGCCTTCGTGATGATGGCTCCCGGCTTACTGGTCAGGAGCGTCAGCTTCACGTCTGGATAGGCGCGACAGAAAGAGTCGATGACAGGTAACGTCATGCAGATATCGCCCAAAGCAGAAAGGCGGATGGCGAGGAGGGACTTGATCATTGCCATGGTCGATTGATCGGGATTAGAAACAGATTGGAGCAACCCTTACTTGGCGTTGCCGTAGAGTACAGGGTTCAAGTTAGGGTCGTTGTACATCTTCATCTGCTTGTAGACCTTCATATACTTGCGTCCAGCAGCGATGTCGTCGAGCAACTGACTGATAGCTGTGGTAAGATCTTCATGCTGAGTCTTGAGCACATTGAGCTTCTGAGCGCACTTGTCGTGGTGCTCCTGGCTGACGTCGGTACGGTCTACCTCCACCTGCATGTGATAAATCTTGAGATAAAGAATAGAGAGACGGTCGATGGCCCAGGCAGGTGACTCGGTGTTGATGGTAGCATCAGCTGCAATCTTTACGTCCTTGTAGGTGTCGAGGAAGTAGCTGTCGATCATCTCAACGAGATCCGTACGGTCTTGGTTAGACTTGTCGATACGACGCTTCAGTACGAGTGCTGCTGCAGGATCGATCTCCGGATCACGGATGATGTCCTCGAAGTGCCACTGCACGGTGTCGATCCAGTTCTTAAGATAAAGGTAGAACTCGATGGTACCCTTCTCAAAAGGATTATTGATAGGAGTATCTACGTTGTCTGTCTTGTGATAATCTGCGATGGACTGCTTGAAGATGCCGTCGCAAAGCTCAGTAAATTTCATGTCGTATAAAGTTTTTAATGATTGTTCATAGTACACAAAGTTGGTGCAAAGATACAAAAAATAATTCAAAAGTTGGCAACTTTGACAAAAAATAATTATCTTTGCGCCGAAATTTATCGTAAAAATGAAAGTTTGTATCGCAGAGAAACCCAGCGTAGCACAAAGTATCGCTCAAATACTCGGCGCCAACCAGCGTCGTGACGGCTATTATGAGGGCAACGGATATCAGGTCACGTGGACCTTCGGACACCTGTGTGAGCTGAAAGCTCCAGAGGAATATGATGACCGATGGAAGTCGTGGAGCCTGGTGTGGCTGCCTATCATGCCGCAGCGTTTTGGCATTACGCTCAAGGACGATTCGGGCATCAAGAAGCAGTTCGAGATTATTAAATCTTTATATGAGAAGGCCGAGTGTATCATCAACTGTGGTGATGCCGGCCAGGAGGGTGAGCTCATCCAGCGCTGGGTCATGCAGAAGGCCGGAGCGGTGGAGCGTGAGCGTCTGGGCCAACTGCCTATCTACCGTCTTTGGATCAACTCTATGACTGATGAGGCCATCCGCGAAGGCTTCCAGCACCTCGAGCTCCAGCAGAAATACGAGCGACTCTATATGGCAGGCCTGAGTCGTGCCATCGGTGACTGGTTGCTGGGTATGAACGCCACGCGTCTCTACACCATCCGCTATGGTCAGACAGGACAGCGTCAGGTCATCTCCATCGGACGTGTGCAGACGCCTACCTTGGCCATGATTGTGAAGCGACACTTCGAGATTGTCAATTTCCAGCCTCAGCAGTACTGGGAACTTAAGACCGTGTATCGTGATGTGACATTCAATTCCACCAAGGGTCGGTACGAGAAGATTGAGGAAGCTAACGAAGCCCTTGCTGCTATTCAGGACTCGCTCTTTACCGTCAAGGATGTGCAGAAGAAGGAAGGTAAGGAGGTGCCTCGCCGACTGTACGACCTGACTTCGCTGCAGGTTGATTGCAACCGCAAGTTCGGATTTAGTGCCGAAGAGACTCTGCGTCATATTCAGTCGTTGTACGAAAAGAAGGTTACGACCTATCCTCGTGTCGATACGACTTTCCTTCCTGATGATGTCTATCCGAAGTGTCCGAATATCCTGCGTGGCCTTCGTGGCTATGAGCAGTTGACAGCGCCTCTTCTCGCTCCAGGACATAAGCTTAAGAAGTCCAAACTCTTCTTCGATAATAGCAAAGTAACTGATCACCACGCCATCATTCCGACGGGTGTTCCAGCCACTACGTTGAGCATGCCAGAGCAACAGGTTTATGACCTTGTGTCGCGCAGATTTATTGCTTCGTTTTATCCTGATTGCCAGTTTAGTACGACCACAGTTTTAGGCGACGCGGCGAAGCCTGCTGTTGAGGGTGAAAATAAGCCTCTCAGCGTCGAATTTAAGGCCACGGGTAAGGTTATTACAAACCCAGGTTGGCGTGCCGTCTACGGCAATCAGACACAGGATGACGATGATGAGAAAGATGGTGGCATCCTTCCAGATTTTCAGGTCGGGGAGAGTGGTCCTCACACTCCTTCATTATTAGAAAAATGGACACAGCCTCCGAAGCCTTACACCGAAGCCACCTTGCTCCGTGCTATGGAGACAGCGGGTAAGCAGTGCGAAGACGAGGAACTCCGTGATGCCATGAAGGAGAACGGTATCGGCCGTCCGTCAACCCGTGCTGCCATCATTGAGACGCTCTATAAACGTCGCTACATCCGAAAAGATAGGAAGAACCTCGTAGCAACACAGACGGGCATTGATGTCATTCAGGTTATCCATGAGGAATTGCTCAAGAGTCCTGAACTCACCGGTCAGTGGGAGCGTAAGCTGCGCATGATTGAGCGTGGTGACTATGACGCTCAGACCTTCATCGGTGAACTCAAGCAGATGGTCGTTGATATCATTAAGAGTGTGATGTCCGACAATACCAACCGCACTGTGGCCTACGTTGATATCGAAACAGAAAAAAAGAAAGCTGCTGCCGAAAAGAAGGCTGCAGCGGCTGAACGTAAAGCTGCTGAGGCTGCCAATCCTGATGCTAAACCTAAGCGTACTCGCAAGAAGAAAGAAGTATCTGTGGCGACACCCCAGGTCTGCCCACTCTGTGGAGGAGCAGTCCTGAAAGGCAAAACAGCCTATGGTTGTGCCAACTGGAAGACGGGTTGTACCTGGAGATTGCCTTTTGCAAGTCAGGAATAGTCTTAAAATACTCTAAAAGATTTGTCAAAAGACCAAAAAACGCGGCAAAGGTTTGGAAATGTCATTGAATTTTCCTAACTTTGCCGCGTTTTTTATAGTATATACATGCGTCTGCATACGAAATATAATTTTTTGAAGGGTATCGTTCCTGTCTTGATGGCTCTCCTGCTGCTGCCTTGCTGGCTGAGTGGGGGTGCTGTGGCTATGTCTGTGCGCCAGATCATTGCAGACAGCCTCGGATTGAAAGGACAGGAGGTGACCGATAGCCTCGGACAGCAGGACGAAGTGTTGGCCGCAGACAGCCTGTCGCTCGACAGTCTTTTAGGCGCAGACTTCAGTCCAGAGAGTGTCTTCGAGGAAGAAGATAGTCTCGAGGAGGATTCAGAGAAGAAAGAGGGTGGTGGCCTGACCGCAGTAGTCAACTATGAGGCCAAAGACTCTTTGGTGTTCAGCGCTGGTAACCTTGCGTGGCTCTATGGCCAGTCGAAGGTGACCTATGCAGACATCAACCTCGACGCAGAGCGCATGCGTCTTTCATTGGATTCATCGCTTGTCTATGCTAACGGTGTCCCAGACACGCTGGGCAAGTTGCAAGGTGCACCTGTCTTCAAGGATAACTCAGGCGAGTATAAGACCAAGTCGATGTCTTATAACTTCAAGTCAGCCAAGGGTTATATCTGCGACGTGACTACCCAGCAGGGTGACGGTTATGTGACCGGTGGTGTCACCAAAAAGATGCCTGATAATGATATCTTCCTGGCCGATGGTAAGTATACAACTTGTGACCAGACAGAGTGTCCTCACTTCTATATTCAATTGACCAAGGCGCGTGTCCGTCCGAACAAGAATATCGTTACCGGTCCTGCCTATCTTGTTGTGGCAGATGTGCCATTGCCATTGGCCATTCCATTCGGTTTCTTCCCATTCACCAAGAGCTATTCGAGCGGTATTATCATGCCTTCGTATGGTGCGGATCAGCAGCGAGGTCTTTATCTGCGCGATGGTGGTTACTATTTTGCAATCAACGATTATGTAGACCTCTCGCTCAAGGGTGAGCTCTACACAAAGGGTTCGTGGGGTTTGTCAGCCGACTCGCGCTATGCTGCACGTTATAAGTTCCGTGGTAGTTTGTCGTTCAACTACCTCGTGACTCAGATGGGCGATAAGGGTATGCCAGATGCTTCAAAATCAACCAACATGCGATTGACTTGGAGCCACAGTCAGGATAACCGTTTCAATCCGAACATGACGCTTTCGGCTTCGGTCAACTATACCACCTCTGGCTTCGAGCGTAACAATACGACCAGCCTTTATAATACGGAGATGACACAGTCGACAAAGCAGTCAACAGTCAATCTTAGTTATAAGGTTCCTAATACTCAGTGGAATATCTCAAGTTCGATGAGTATTGCACAGCGTACTAAGGACTCTACATTGCAGGTGTCACTGCCTGATGTTAACTGGTCAATGGGCCGCTGGATGCCGTTCAAACGCAAGGTGCGTGTCGGTGCTGAGCGCTGGTATGAGAAGATTACGGCCACCTATTCGGGTCGTATGACCAACTCGATCACCGCTAAGCAGGATGAGGTATTCAAGAAGAGTATTGTCAAGGACTGGACCAACGGTATGCAGCACAATGCTTCGGTCAATGCCACCTTCACAGCATTGAACTACATCAACATCACGCCAAGCTTCACTTTCACGGATCGTATGTATACTCATAAGACTGAACAGTATTATGATCCTGCTATGATGAATCGTGACGGCTCGTATGGTGGAGTGGCAAAGGATACTGTATACGGGTTCTACAACTCGTACGACTTCAATACTTCTATTTCGGCGAATACGAAGCTCTACGGTATGTATCGACCATTGTGGAAGAACTCTAAGCTCGTGGCTGTTCGTCACTTGTTTACACCTTCTATCTCATTCAGCTATCGTCCTGACTTCGGAGATCCGATGTATGGTACTTATGGTTCGTACATGATTCCAGACGAGAAAGCTCCGGGTGGCTACAAGAAAGTCGATTATAGTTACTTCGAAGGTTACTCGATGGGTTCTGCCTCACGAGGACGAAGCGGTAGCATCAATCTCTCATTAGCCAACAACCTTGAGGCAAAGATCCGTTCAGATAAGGACTCGACGGGTTATAAGAAGATTTCGCTCATTGATAATCTCACCACTAACATAAGCTATAATCTGGTGGCCGACTCAATGCGATGGAGTTCAACTATCCCAGTCAATGCAACATTCAAGTTCAGCAAGAACAATACCATCAACCTCAACGCTCAGTTCGATACATATATGTACGATGAGAATGGTCGTCATTATGATAAGACTCGTTGGTCGGCTGGTTGTTTCCCTCGACTGATGAGCACAGGCTACTCATGGAGTTATCAGCTCAATAACCAGAAGCTGGCCAAGCTCTTCGGCCGTGGAGGTGATGAGCCGGATGAACCGGAAGATGACTTAAACTTGGATGAAGATGGCTACGATGAGGACGGCTTTGTGCAGGAAGACCTTGATCCGACAAGTATTGAAGCCATGCAGCGTCAGACAGAAAAGAATTCCAAGAAAGCTCCTAAGCGTCGCTCCAGCTCGGAAGACGGGTACTCTATATGGACAGTACCTTGGAGCCTGAACTTCTCTTACTCAATGCGATACGGCTATAAGGAATTCAACAAGGAGGAGCGTGAGTTTAACCGTGGTATCACACATAGTGCTACACTCTCGGGAAATATTCAGCCGACCAAGGGATGGAACTTCTCATTCAATGCGTCGTATGACTTCAACCTCTCGACGGTCACCTTCATGAATATCAACTGTACGCGAGACATGCACTGCTGGGCACTCACAGCCTCGCTCAATCCTATGGGTCAATACGCCTCATTTAATGTTAACATCGCCGTCAAGAGTACTATGCTCAAGGATCTCAAGTACGAGAAGACAAGTGTGAGCCGAAGCAACAAGATTGACTGGTATAATGATTAAGGTATGAAAGTAGCAATCATAAAATATAATGCTGGCAATATCTACAGCGTCTACTGCGCAGTGACTCGCCTCGGAGCCGAGGCCGTCATCACTGACGATGTAGAGGAGATTAAATCAGCAGATAAGGTGATTTTCCCAGGTGTAGGCGAGGCTCGCGCTGCCATGGAATATCTCAATGAGAAAGGTCTCAGCGACGTGATCCGTGGCTTGAAGCAGCCAGTGCTGGGTATCTGTATTGGTATGCAGCTCCTCTGCAAACATAGCGAGGAGGGAGATGTAGATTGTCTGGGAATCTTCGACGTTCCTGTCGTACGCTTCCAGCCATCGGATAAGAATCTGAAGGTTCCTCAAGTCGGTTGGAACCAGATCACAAATCATGCAGGCAATCCTCTCTATGAGGGAGTCAAGGAAGGTGACTATGTCTATTATGTGCATAGTTATCATGTGCCTGTCTGCCCTTGGACCATTGCTCAGACGGAGTATGTCAATACCTACAGCGCTTCGCTGCATAAGGAGAACTTCTGGGCCACACAGTTCCATCCAGAGAAGAGTGGAAGCGTGGGTGAGATGATCATTGCCAACTTTTTGAAAATGTAATATAAAAATATAATATGATAGAACTTGTTCCTGCCATTGACATTATTGACGGTAAACTGGTGCGTCTGACCAAAGGCGACTATGATCAGAAGACCGAATACAGCCATGATCCGCTGGAGGTAGCCAAGCAGTTTGAATCAATCGGTATCCGCCGCTTGCACGTCGTAGATCTCGACGGTGCTAAGGGTGGCCACATTGTCAACTACAAGACTCTGGAGCGTATAGCAAATGGTACCGGCCTCATCGTAGACTTCGGTGGTGGCATTAAGAGCGACGAGGATGTACATGTGGCCTTCGAGAGCGGTGCACGCATGATCACTGGTGGTTCTATTGCCATTAAATACCCACAGATGTTCCTGGCATGGCTGGAGAAGTATGGATCTGATCGCATCATTCTCGGCTGCGATATCAAGGACGGACATGTGGCAGTACAGGGTTGGCTGGAGTCAAGTGATGCTCGTTGGCAGACCTTCTTGCAGAGTTATGTTTCGCGTGGCGTGACCCAGGTTATCTCAACAGATATTTCCAAGGATGGTATGTTGTCAGGACCAAACGTAGAACTGTATAAGGATATGATGGAGGAGTTGCCTGGCTTGCACGTAACCGCCTCAGGTGGCGTGAGTTGCATGGCTGACGTTCAGCAGCTCGATCAGGCTGGCGTTCCTGCTGTCATCATGGGCAAGGCTATCTATGAAGGACGTATCACGTTCTCAGAAATGGAGAAATATCAGTTAGGATAACCCCTGATCCCTATAATCCCCAGAATCCCCAATATCCCCAAAATTCCTAATATCCCTAAGAATGTCATTAGCAAAGCGTATAATCCCTTGCCTCGATGTGAAGGACGGCAAGACGGTGAAGGGCGTACAGTTTGTCAACTTCCGTGACGCCGGTGACCCTGTAGAACTGGGCAAGCAGTACAGTTTGATGGGTGCTGATGAACTTGTATATCTCGACATCACCGCCTCACACGAGGGTCGTCGCACCTTTACCGAACTCGTGCAGCGTATTGCTGCTGAGGTGTCTATTCCATTCACCGTGGGTGGTGGCATTCATGAATTGAGCGACGTAGAGCGTCTGCTCGCAGCGGGTGCTGACAAAGTTTCGGTCAATAGCAGTGCTGTACGACGTCCTGAACTTATTACCGAGATTGCCAAGCGCTTTGGCAGTCAGGAGTGTGTCTGTGCCATTGATGCACGACTGGAGGATAATGGTGAGTGGCGATGCTACCTCAACGGTGGCCGTGTGCCAACGGAACGTATGCTCTTCGAATGGGCACACGAGGCTCAGGAGCGAGGTGCTGGTGAGATTCTCTTTACTTCGATGAATCATGATGGCTCGAAGCAAGGCTTTGCCAATGAGGCTCTTAACCGTCTGCATGAGGAGCTTACCATACCGATCATCGCCTCAGGTGGTGCAGGTTGTATGCAGGACTTCGTGGATGTCTTCAAGGTCGGTCATGCCGATGCTGCACTTGCAGCTTCGGTTTTCCACTTCAATGAGATCCCGATGAGAGACTTGAAGGACTACCTGCATGAGAATGGTATCTCTGTGAGAAGAGTATAAGTACAAACGGATTCCGGGCGTCCGATCTTTGTGCAAAGATTCGCACACACGAATTCGGGGCGTCTGATCCTATTATAAAAATAGGTACACCCGAAATCGGGGCGTCTGATCTTGATCGCAGGATCGGACAAACCGAAATCAAGTATACTTATTTTCAATCAAAAATAATCCGAAAAGAAATTATAAATAAATACTTGTGTTATGGAAATCAATTTTGACAAGATGAATGGCCTCGTTCCAGCCATCATTCAGGACGCAATCACCAACAAGGTGCTGATGCTTGGCTTTATGAACAAGGAAGCATACGATAAAACCGTTGAGACAGGTCTCGTAACCTTCTGGAGCCGCTCACGCAACTGTCTCTGGACCAAGGGAGAGACTTCGGGCAATGTGCTCAAGGTAAAGGAGATTCTCAACGACTGTGACCAGGATACACTCCTCATTAAGGCTGATCCTGCTGGCCCTGTCTGCCACACGGGTACTGATACATGCTGGGGTGAGAAGAACGACAACCAGCTTGGCTTCCTCACTGAGTTGCAGAACTTTATCGAGAAGCGTCATGAGGAGATGCCAGAGGGTTCATACACCACCAGCCTCTTCAAGGATGGCTTGAACCGTATGGCTCAGAAGGTAGGCGAGGAGGCTCTTGAGCTCGTCATCGAGGCTACCAATGGTACCAACGACCGTCTGATCTATGAGGGCTCGGATATGTTCTATCACCTCATTGTATTGCTTACCAGCAAGGGCCTTCGCATTGAGGATCTCGCTGCTGAGTTGCGTCTGCGCCATCAGCCGGGTTGGAAGAAGCACTAATGTCCTTATAACTTCCCTATAACTCCCCTAAAACTTCCTTATTACTTCCTTCATAATAAACTATGATCACCTACCGCAACATCAGCGTTCATCGCAATGGCAAGACCATCGTACAAAATGCTACTTTCTCTATCGGACAGGGAGAGTTTGTATATCTGCTCGGAAGGGTAGGTAGCGGTAAGTCATCGCTCATGAAGAGTTTCTATAAGGAGATGTTGATGACGGGCGACGAGGCAAAGATCTTCGGCGAATATGACTTGCTCAATCTGCCGAATAACAAGATCCCATACCTCCGTCGCAAGATCGGCATTATCTTCCAGGATTTCCAATTGCTCACGGATCGTACGGTGTATGATAATCTCGACTTTGTGCTCCGTGCCACTGGCTGGAAGAAAGTGGCTGACCGAGCTAATCGCATTGATGAAGTGCTCAAGCTTGTGGAGATGGATGGCTGCGGTAATCGCATGCCAAACACCCTCTCGGGTGGTGAGCAGCAGCGTATTGTCATAGCACGAGCTCTGCTCAATAGTCCTTCATTGATCCTGGCTGATGAGCCTACGGGTAACCTTGACCCGCTGACTGGTCGCAACATTGTGAAGCTGCTCTATGACATTTGTCATGACCAGAATGCCACGGTGATTATGTGTACGCATAACATGTCGCACCTGAAGCATTATCCAGGTCGCATGTTCCACATGAATGACGGTGTTTTGAGCGAGATTACAAGGGAGAATCCTTCACAGGTCAAGGAAACTGCTCATAGCGAGGTTGTTAGCCCAGCTGCTCATAGTGAGGAAGTTCCTGCTGAAACTCAAAGCGCTGAGCCTCTCGATTGAGGTGACAACAGTAATGCTGACGGCCGTTGCTGACGATGAGCCAGTCAACCTGGAACGTGATGTTGTAGCGTGAGATCTGGTCAAAGACCTTCTGTGTGATAGGGACGGTCGGCGCTTTGTATTCGACAATCAAGATGGGTTGACCTTCCTTGCCGAAGACGACGCTGTCGCAGCGACGCTCCAGCTGACCCACCTTGATGGCTATCTCATTGCCGATGCAACCGGCAGGGAAGCCTTGCTGAGAGATCAGAAAATGCACGAAATGCTGACGCACCCATTCCTCGGGAGTCAGTCGCACCCAGCGACGGCGCTGAGTATCCCAGATCTCTTCTAACTGAGTCTTAGGAGAGAGGCGGGTTCGACAGTCGAAAGGAGGGAGGTTCAGTGGCTCGTGCATGATAGATACATATTAAAATCTGGTGCAAAGATAACACATATATTTTAAATGGCAAAGAAAACCGATGACTTTTCGCTGATTAAGGCGGATATTATGGCTGGAAACTTCAAGCCTGTATATCTGCTGCATGGCGAGGAATCATACTACATCGACCAACTCACAGACCTGCTGCTGGAGCGTGTGCTGACTGATGAGGAGAAGGATTTCAACCTCACGCAGTACTACGGAGCGGATTGTGACGTCACAGAAGTGATCTCGGCTTGTCGTCGCTACCCGATGATGGCTGAGCGTCAGATGGTCATGTTGCGCGAAGTCCAGGCCATTGATAAGCATCGCGTGCACTTGGATGATCTTTGCCTCTATCTCGATAAACCTCTCGACAGCACCATCTTCGTGATTACCTGCAAGACGCAGACGCTCACAGGAGCCACAAAACTCATCAAGGATTGTAAGGCCAAAGGTGTGGTCTATCAGAGCGATAAGGTAAGGGAGTGGGACTTGGATGGCGTTGTCAATCAGATGATTACGGCTAAAGGTCTCAAGGCCGAGCCTCAGGCGGTAGACATGCTCTGCAATAGCATTGGATCTGATTTGAGCCGACTGAATAGTGAGATCGAGAAACTGATGCTGTCTTTGCAAGGTAGAACGCAGATCACGCTCGATGACGTGACGCAGCATATCGGCATCTCGCGTGAGTTTAATGTTTGGGAGCTGCAGTCGGCCATTGCAAAGCGTGATGTGCTGAAGGTGGAGATGATTCGTCGCTACTTCGAGCGTAATCCGAAGATGGGACCCTCGCAGATGGTGATCTCAACGCTCTTCGGATTCTTTTCTAACCTGATGCTGGCACATTACTCGCCAGACAAATCGCAGGCAGGACTGATGAAGCATGTAGGCTGCAGCTACCCATCGGCCAAGGATCTGCTTGCTGCTCTCAAGATTTATAATGGATGGAAGACGATGCAGAACATCTCCATCCTGCGTGAGTTCGATGCTCGTAGCAAAGGAGGACGAGGAGGTTCGACTCCGGATCCTGAATTGCTCAAGGAATTGTTTTATCAACTAATGCACTAAGACGATGACCGAGTTTCTGAAGACAGTAGCATTACACTACAAAGAAAAAGCTATAGCTGAGGCAAGAGAGACAGGAGAACCTGCCTCGATGCCTTTGTCGCGCTATGTATTCTGCTTTCCGAACCATCGTAGTGCATTATTCTTCTCCCGTCATCTGCATGAGGCTTTCGGAGGTTCTTGCTTCGTCCCTGCCACTATCACTATTGACGAGCTTTTCGGACTCTTCAGTAATCGTTGCATTGCTGACCGTACTACGTTGTTGTTCCGACTGTTTAGTGTCTATCGCCAGCTTTCGCAGCGAGCAGATAAAGAGGAGTTTGACCAGTTTGTCTTCTGGGGCGATATGCTTCTCTCTGACTTTGACGACATTGACAAATATCTGGTGCCAGCTGATCGCATCTTCAGCAATATACGTGACCTGAAGGAAATCGACGCTGCATTCGCTGGCTTTGAACCTGAGGTGGTAGAAGTTATCCAGAGCTTCTGGCGCAACTACAAGCCTGCAAATATGGACAATGAGGATGAGAAACGTGAGGTATTCAGCCAGACGTGGAGCATCCTTAATGACCTATATATATTATTTAAAAAGGAGTTGGCCAAAGAAAACCTCGCTTATGCGGGTATGATGGAGCGAGAGGTCGTCGAATCGGAAGATCTGCATCTGGAGCGCTTGCCGTATAAGAAAGTGGTCTTCGTAGGACTCACCGCCATCAGCAAGGCTGACCGCAAGCTGATGTCACGTCTGCTTCTGGATCAACGTGCAGAGTTCTGCTGGGATTATGCAGATCCATTGATCCGTGAGAAGCATTCTCCGATGTCCTCTGCTGCTTTCTTCACAGCTTCCAACCTGCATGACTTCCCGAATGAGATCTCGGACGAAGAGCTTGCTCAAGGCCTTGTAGCAGACAAGGAACGCAAGTATTCGCTCTATGAAGTTCCTTCAGGCGTTGGACAAGCTCAGTTGGCACGTCAGATCCTCAAGCAGTGGAAGGAGAAACTCGGCAACAGCTTCGATCCTATTCGTACGGCTGTGGTATTGCCTGACGAACGTCTGCTTATCCCGATGCTCTATGCTGTTCCTACTGAGCTTGGCATCTTCAACGTCACGATGGGTTATGGCCTCAAGAATACGCCTGTGGCAGCCTTCGTGCAGAATCTTGCCAATCTGCAGGATGCATATCGACCACACGAAGACAAACCGGGTTCGTTCTATTATCGTCAGGTATTGCCTTTGTTGCAGCATAACTACATCACGGCAATCACAGGCCAGGAAGCAAGTGCATTGATCAAGCGCATCACGGATAATAATCTGTATCAGGTGCCTGTCTCAGACTTTGAGCAAGATCCTTTGCTCAAGATGATCTTCCGTCCGTCTGGCACCGCTGAGCAGACCATCGATTATCTGTTGGAGGTTCTGGAGCAGATTATGCAGCATCATGACTTGTTCTCAGAGACTGATTATGAGTTCATTTATCATTATCGTGCCACGGTCAGCAAGCTCGGAGAATCTGTAAGGATGCAGACATTCGACTTCACACCACGTACGCTCTTCATGCTTCTGACCAAGCTGGTCAATGGCGTGAGCGTACCATTCTCTGGAGAACCTTTGCAAGGCCTACAGATCATGGGTGTGCTGGAGACGCGTTCCTTGGACTTTGACAACGTCATCTTCCTATCCATGAACGAAGGAGTCTTCCCAGCGAAGCCATCGAGCAATACCTTTGTCCCGATGTCATTGCGCAACGCCTTCGGGATGCCGACACAGAAGCATCGTGACGCGGTCTTTGCCTATCATTTTTATCGATTGATCAGTCGTGCCAAGAATGTGGTCATGATTTATGATAGCCGTACAGATGGTGTGCAGGTAGGCGAGGAGAGTCGTTATGTCAAGCAACTCCGATACCTGCTCAATCATGACGAACTGAAAGCCAAGGTGATCAGCAGCAGTATCTCAACGCAAGAGCATACTGAGATCGTCGTGCAGAAGACTCCTGAGATGCTACAGCAGTTGCGAGATGCCCTCGGACCGAAAGGACCAAGACTCCTTTCTGCTTCTTGCTTGAAAGACTATATCAAGTGTCCGCTAAGGTTCTATCTCGGATTTGTCAATAAATTGAAGGAAGATCAGGATGTCAATGCGGATGTTGATCAGCGAACGTTCGGAGATATTCTGCATGAGGCGCTTCGAGACCTCTATTCGCAATGTGTGGGTCGACGCGTAGATGCTGGTTTACTCAAGCAGTATATCGAACATCCTGAAGGTGAGATTACCCGAGCCATCCATGCTGGGTTCAAGAAGGTCATGAAGGTAGACAAGATCGAGGGTTATAACCTGCTGGTATCGCGCATCTTGACGCAATATGCAGTTGAAACACTTCGTCATGATAATGACCTTGGTCCGTTCGAGTATCTGGCAGGAGAGAAGCATCTCCAATTCAACTATGAGTCGCAGAGCGGACTCCAGGTGAAGGTAATCTGTATCTTCGACCGTATCGATAAGCTGCTTACTGATGGCATCATCCGTGTGGTTGACTACAAGACGGGCAGTTCTTCCAAGGGTAGCAAGCTGTTGATGAATGAGATTCCGCAGCTGTTTACTTCCGAAGGGAAGGGTTCGCCAGAGGCCTTTCAGGTCATGCTCTATTGTCTGATGCTGATGCAGGCAACTCCTTATCATCTCAGTGAGCTTCATTTGTCTGAACAGCCTAAGAGTCTGGCACCTCATCTTTATTTTATCCGAGACTTCAAACATGGAAAAAAGACCAATACTTGCCTGACTATCGAATCGGAGAAGGAGGATATAACGGATTTCGCCAAGCATGCTGAGTTGTTTAAGAAATACTTTGATGAATTGCTGGACGAAATCTTCGATCCGACCAAGCCATTTACTCAATGCAAGGACGACCATCACTGCAAGTATTGTGCATTTGCGTCGTATTGCCAACGATAAAAACACTAATTATTATATATAAATATGAGTTCAACCAACCTGACTGACGAGCAGATCACTCAGATGCTTAGGGATCCTGAAAAGCGAAGGGCAGCCTTCAGCTCGGTGATACACAAGTATCAGGAGCAGCTTTACTGGCAGATCCGTAAGCTGGTGATTGATCATGAAGATACAAGCGATGTCTTGCAGAATACATTGCTCAAGGCATGGCAGGCGCTCGATAACTTCAGGGCAGATTCCAAACTGAGTACATGGCTCTATACCATTGCTCATAACGAGGCTATTTCCTTCCTCACCAAGAAGCAACAGGAACTGGATATGACCATCGATGACCCTGAGGGTTATGCGATGGATTGTGTCGAGGCAGATAAGTATTTCGATGGTGATGAAGCTCAGCAGCTTCTGCTCCAGGCCATTGCTACACTGCCGGCTAAGCAGCGTGAGGTCTTCAACTATCGCTACTACGACGAGTTGCCTTATGAGGAGATTTCCCTGATCACAGGCACCTCGGTAGGTGCTCTGAAGGCCAGTTATCACTTCGCTGTCGAAAAAATTTCAGATTTTTTAAGAAAAAAAGAGATTTGATTTAAACTTATAGGATTAACCTTAGTCAAAAAGACATAAAAAATAAAATAATATGAGTGAAAAGACTATTCACATAGATAAAGATCCGCAGCTTCCAGAGATTTTACGCGATGCAAAGCGTAATCATGGAGGTCAGACCGTCCCTGCAGATTTCTTTGCTCAGTTCGAGCAGAAGATGAATGCAGTGATCGATGCTGACGTGATGATGAAAGAAGCTGAGAAGAAGGCAGAAATGCCTCAGATCCAGTGGTATCGCCAGCGCCGTACCTGGATGGGTCTTGCTGCAAGCTTCGCGCTCATTGTTGTTGTTGGTATTGCAATGCACGTTGATCACGTAGGTCATAAGCTGCAGAACCAGCAGGATGTAACTCAGTTTGCTTCGGTAGACGAAGAGTTGGATTTCTTGGAGCAGGATATGGAACTCATGGATTCTGTCGAAGAGAGCTATCTGGCTTCTACCAACGACTACGAACTCTATGAGTACTACTGCGAGATTTGATATGGATCTGAGAATATTCAGAATGTAAATAAACACATGACATTATGAAAAGATTATTCTTTTGTTTGCTTCTGTCATTCCTTACGATTACCTCTTTTGCTCAGCGTCAGCGTCCAAGTTTTGAGCAGTTCCAGCAGATGAAGCTCGACTTCATTGTCAAAGAGATGGGACTCTCAGAGGGAGAGATTCAGAAGTTCGAACCTATCTATAAGGAACTCATTCAGGAGCGCTCGTCGCTCTATCGTAAATACCGTGCCAATGGTCGCATCAAGAAGGCAATTCGTGACGGAGAGCAGGTGGCTGATACAACCATGCAGCGCATCTCGCGTGATGACGCTCAGCTCCAGATTGAGGATGCTCAGCTTGAGCAGGAATATCAGCAGAAGTTTGAGCAGGTACTCACACCTCAGCAGGTATGCGCCTGGCGTGATGCTGAGAAAAAGTTCCGCAGCAATATGATGCGCCGCAGACAATAGTCATGCATTTCGCGGTTCAAGGACTCTTTATTGAACGATAAATTGTTAAAAACAGAGAGTATTTTGACTCTAAATACTGTTTTTCAACATAAAAAGATAATTTTTTCGACTCGACATCTTGGTCGGGTCGATTTTTTTTTATAACTTTGACACCGAAAATAGTTAACCCTTTTATTTCTTATACTTATATGATCTTAGATTCTATCGAAAACAGTGAGAAGTACGAGTCTCTCAATCCTTATTTCAAGCAGGCATTTGACTATATCAAGTCTACCGACTGGAGCAAAGTAGAGCCTGGTAAGATTATGCTCGATGGCAAGAATTGCTTCATCAACTTCATGGAGCAGGCTGGTAAGACCGTCGAGGCAGCTAAGTTCGAAACTCATAATGATTATCTTGATATCCAGGTTCCTATCGATGGCACCGAGAAGATGGGATACATTCCAACCTGTGACCTCAAGGAACCAGATGCTCCATATAATCCAGAAAAGGATATCACCAAGTATTCTGATAAGGGCGACGTGCTTATCACCGTCAAGCCTATGCAGTTTGCCATCTTCTATCCTTGGGATGGTCATCAGCCTTGCATCGGCGAAGGCACCTGGCACAAGCTCGTTGTTAAAATTAAACTCTGATATTTATGGCACAGAAAGATAACAAGACTGCAGTTCTTCGCAGCTACAGTGCCAAGAATCTTGATGAAGTTGTTGGCACACATGATCCATTCATCATCAACAAGTGGATGAATGGTCTCAAGCCTAGTGCATTGAAGATGCTCCGCGACAAGGAGTACCTCCAGCCATATAGTGATGCAATCCTCGGTCGCTTCAAGTATGCAGCTTGGAAGATGCATGAGATCACCCAGGGTTCTGGTAATCTCTCTAACCTCGCTACAGGTTACTTGCACTATGGCCTCCATCAGCAGAAGGATGGCTCATGGACCTTCCGTGAGTGGGCTCCTAATGCTACTGCCATGTATATCATAGGCGATATGAATGACTGGAAGGAGCTCCCAGAATATGCATGCAAACGTATTGGTAATGAGTGGGAACTCATCCTTCCTCCTGATGCCATCAAGCACGAGCAGCTCTATAAGCTCTCTATCCACTGGGAAGGTGGTCAGGGTGAGCGTATCCCATCGTATGCACGTCGAGTCATCCAGGACGAGAAGACTAAGATCTTCTCTGCACAGGTCTGGGCACCTGCTAAGCCTTATCGCTTCAAGACCCGTATGTTCAAGCCATCGGTCGATCCGTTGATGATCTACGAGTGCCACATCGGTATGGGTACCAGCGAGGAGAAGGTTGGTTCGTACGATGAGTTCCGTCGCAATGTCCTTCCACGTGTTGCCAAGCTCGGCTATACTGCCATCCAGATCATGGCAATCCAGGAGCATCCTTACTATGGTAGCTTCGGTTATCATGTCAGCAACTTCTTCGCTGCCAGCTCACGCTTCGGTACTCCTGATGAACTCAAGCATCTCATCGACGATGCACATGCTCGTGGCATTGCCGTGATCATGGATATCGTACACAGCCATGCTGTTAAGAATGAGGTTGAGGGTCTCGGCAACTTCTGTGGTGATCCTTGTCAGTACTTCCATGGTGGTGGTCGTCGTGAGCATCCACAGTGGGATAGTCTCTGCTTCGACTATGCACGTCCTGAGGTCATGCACTTCCTCCTGAGCAACTGTAAGTTCTGGCTCGACGAGTATCGTTTCGACGGTTTCCGTTTCGATGGCGTAGGTTCCATGCTTTACCTCGATCATCAGGGTGGTGGTGGCAATCTCGCTGACTATTACGGTCCTAACTGCGATGGTGATGCAATCTGCTACCTCACTTTGGCCAACAAACTCATCCATGAGTTCAATCCAAACGCTATCACCATCGGTGAGGAGGTGAGCGGTATGCCAGGCCTGGCAGAACCATTCGAGGATGGCGGCATGGGCTTCGACTACCGTCTGCAGATGAACATTCCTGACTACTGGATCAAACTCCTCAAGGAGAAGAAGGACGAGGACTGGAATACTACCGACATCATGTGGCAGCTCTGCGACCACGGTGGCAAGACCATCTCTTACGTCGAGAGTCACGATCAGGCTCTGGTAGGCGATAAGACCGTCATCTTCCGTCTCGTCGACTCAGATATGTACTGGCACTTCAAGATCGGTGACGAGAACCTCACCGTTCACCGTGGCATTGCTCTGCATAAGATGATCCGTCTTATCACTCTCGCGACTATGAATGGTGGCTACCTCAATTTCATGGGCAATGAGTTCGGTCACCCAGAGTGGATCGACTTCCCTCGTGAGGGCAATGGCTGGAGTCATAAATATGCACGTCGTCAGTGGGAACTTGTTGACAATGAGGAACTCAATTTCAAGTATCTCAACCGCTGGGATATCGCAGAGAACCATCTCGTGCAGTCAGTTCTCCGCTTCAATGAGGCTCCTCTCATCCCAATTTGGGACAACCGTGGCGATCATGTCGTAGCCTTCGAGCGTCGTCGTTTGCTCTTCGTCTTCAACTTCGATGGTGAGCGTAGTTATACTGACTATGGCTTCCTCGTTAAGAAGGGTGAGTATAACCTCGTCTTGAACTCTGACGATCCTCAGTTCGGTGGCTTCGGCAATGTCAGTGGCGATGCACCTTATCTTACTCAGGACGATCCGATGTATGATGAAGATGGTAAGGGTTGGCTGAAACTCTATTTGCCTGCTCGTACCGTTCTTGTTTTCAAGCGTAATACTCGCTGATAGTTACACATTATTAATATATATAGCAGTGTCAGAAGTTATTTTGACACTGCTATAATTGTTTTCCCATCATTGATTTCGTCTAATTGTCATCCTGAGCAAAGCGAAGGATCTCACGCATACCATTCACGCGTGAGGTTCTTCGCTTTGCTCAGAATGACAAGGGAGAAGGCGAAACTCTTCAAAAAAAAACATTAAAAAAGTAATCTCTTGATTAACATTTCGCCATATTTAAGTTAAATGAGGGTAAAAAATTAAGATTTTCGACAAAAAACTTGTCTATGTTAACATTTTAAGTTAATTTTGCAGCAGATTTAACAACAAGAATAATGAAAAAACAGTCTATTTGGTTTATCAGCATTGCGCTACTCATCGCTTTGATCGGTATCTTGGTGATGCAGTTCACCTATTTAGGCGAAATCATTAGCACAAGAGAGGAACAGTTCGACGAAGCTGTCCGCCGTTCACTCTATGCAACTCAACGAGAGCTTGAGCGACAGGAGACGCTCAAGTTCCTCAACGAATACTATACTCCAGATCAACGAAAGTTCATTGAGCAGTTAAGCCATAGCTCTTCCACACCTTTCGGATTTGGAAGCATGGCCGACTCATTGGCTCAAGGACAATTCAGCCTTTCGCCAAAGCATGGACATAACTCTATTCGTAATATCCAGCGCAATAACCAGGAGATGCTCATGTGGCAGTACATCTACCAGCGTGACCTCCTTGACGACGTGATCCTTCGTATCATCAATCAGACGAGCGATAAGCCGATCATGGAGCGCTTGGATATTGACGAGCTTCGTCAGACCTTCAACGACGAAATGGAGAGTCGCGGTTATAACCTCGATTATCGTTTCTGCATCATCGATCCTGATGGCCTTTGTGCATATAAGTCAGTTGGTTATAATGATGAAGACGCCGAAAGTATGGGCAATTATCGCCAGATGCTTTTCCCAAAAACCACCGTCGCTCCGGGTGTCAACATGCCATCACGCGTCAGCAACCTGGTCATTTACTTCCCTGGAAGAAGGAGGTTGTTGGTCAATTCGGCCCTTCATTTCATGATCCCGTCGTTCATTTTTACGGGAGTGATGATGTTCCTCTTTATCTTCGTCATCGTAGTCGTCTTCCGTCAGAAGAAGCTCTCGGAGATTAAGAACGACTTCATCAACAACATGACGCATGAGTTCAAGACGCCAATCTCCAGCATCTCCCTGGCTTCACAGATGCTCAATGATCCGGCAGTCACCAAGTCGCCAGATATGATAAAGCATATCACAGGAGTCATTGCCGATGAGACCAAGCGTCTCCGCTTCCAGGTCGAGAAAGTCCTCCAGATGTCCATGTTCGACCGTCAGAAGACCAATCTCAAACTGCAGGACATTCCTGTCAATGCAGTCATCGAGAGTGCTTGCTCAACCTTCCGACTTAAAGTAGAGAAGGCTGGAGGTAAGATCGAGGAACACCTTGATGCAGAGGACGATATCTGCATGATCGATGAGATGCATTTCGGAAACGTCATCTTCAACCTTATGGACAATGCTTATAAGTATTCGCGCGAAGATGTTCCTCTGCATCTGACTATCACAACCCGTAACATCGGAGAGAAGAAGATCGAGATTCGCGTACAAGACAATGGCATCGGCATCAAGAAAGAAGATCTCAAGCGTATCTTCGAGAAGTTCTACCGCGTACCGACCGGCAACCTGCACAACGTCAAGGGCTTCGGTTTAGGCCTTGCCTACGTCTGGAAGATCGTCAAAGACCACGGCGGAGACATCAAGGCAGAGAGTGTCCTGGGAGAGGGTACAACCTTCATCATCACGCTCAATCTTATGGACGAATAATTCCTGAGACGGTCGATTCCTTTCGTCCACTCACATCAAAGAACTCAATAAGAATAAAATAAACAAATAAAAACTATACGATTATGATCAATTCACAACCAGACAAGCTTCGCATCCTCCTTTGCGAAGACGATGAGAACCTCGGTATGCTCCTCCGTGAGTACGTACAGGCTAAGGGTTACCTCTGTGACCTCTATGGCGATGGTGATGCAGGCTATAAGGCCTACATGAAGGGTCGTTACGACTTCTGTATCCTCGATGTCATGATGCCAAAGAAAGATGGCTTCACCATGGCTCAGGAAATCCGTGCACTCAATGCTGACATCCCTATTATCTTCCTCACAGCCAAGTCATTGAAGGAGGACATCCTCGAAGGCTTCAAGATTGGTGGCGATGACTACATCACCAAGCCATTCTCGATGGAGGAGCTCCTGTTCCGTATCGAGGCAATCCTTCGTCGTGTCAAGGGTAAGAAGGGCAAAGATGTCGTAGCTTATCGTCTCGGCAGCTTTACCTTCGACGTTCAGAAGCAGCTCCTCATCCACGAGAGCCTCGAAGGCCAGAAGCAGGCTAAGCTCACCACCAAGGAGAGCGACCTTCTCGGACTCCTCTGTTCTCATGCCAACGAGATCCTCGAACGTAACTTTGCCCTCAAGACCATCTGGATCGATGACAACTACTTTAATGCACGTTCGATGGATGTTTACATCACCAAGCTCCGTAAGCATCTGAAGGACGATCCATCGATCGAGATCATCAACATCCACGGAAAGGGTTATAAGCTTATTGCTGAGGACATTGCAGTAGAAACGAAGTAACTTTTGACTAATCTATATTGCAAAATATATACTATCGTGCAGGTTTTTTGCAGATTTTTCGCAGAAAACTTGCACGTTTTATATAATATGTATACCTTTGCAGTGCAAAAAAATATTAAAAACGTTTATTTAAGGTTTAATTTTTATTTATTATTTGTGCTATGAACGTAGAAACTATTGGAACTAACGCTGGTCTTATCTGGAACGCTCTTAACGAGAGCAAGTCAATGAACTTGAAGGATCTCAAGAAGGCTACTAAGCTCAAGGAGAAGGAAGCTTTCCTTGCACTTGGCTGGTTGGCTCGTGAGGGTAAGGTTAGCCTCGAGGAGGCTGAGAAGGACGTCATCATTACCCTTCTGTAATGACTTATTGAAGAATGCACAAATCGCATTTTTCTAAACTATAATTTAAAAAGAGGCAAATATTTCGATATTTGTCTCTTTTTCTTGTTTATTTCATAGATTGTTTGTAAATTTGCAGCACATTGGATACTTTTTCCAGCGAGTTGTTCAAATCGCAATATACATGCTCCAATCGTAAATTGTAAATCAGTAAATCGTAAATAAAAATTATGAATAAAGCCATTATCACCGTAGTAGGTAAGGATACTGTAGGTATCATCGCCGCTGTCTGTACTTATCTTGCAGACAAGAATATCAATATCCTCGACATCAGTCAGACCATCGTGCAGGAGTATTTCAACATGATGATGATTGTTGATATCAAGAATTGCTCTGTCGCTTTCGACGAACTGCGAGAGTCTCTCAATAAGATCGGTGAAGAGAAAGGTGTGCAGATCAAGTGCCAGAAGGAGGAGATCTTTGATAAGATGCACAGAATTTGATGAATGAATAATTAATAATGAAGAATGAATAATTAAATTCAATGCTTACGCCATTTTTTGGTTAAGATGCATAAATGTAGTTTTTCTCGATTTGCAGGCAATTATTAATTATTCATTATTCATTAATCATTATCACTATGATTAATATCTCTGAGGTCCTTGAGACCAACAAAATGATAGAGCAGGAGAACCTCGATGTCCGCACCATCACCATGGGTATCTCCCTGCTTGACTGTGCTACCGACAGCGTGCAGCAGACCTGCCAGAATATCTATCAGAAGATCCTTCGCTATGCCAGCAACCTGGTGCGAACTGGTGAGGATATCTCTCGCGAATATGGCATTCCTATCGTCAATAAGCGTATCTCCATCACTCCAGCTGCTATTGTAGGTTCCAGCTGCTGCAAGACGCCACAGGACTTTGTGCAGATTGCCAAGGCGCTCGATAAGGCTGCACACGAGATTGGTGTCAACTTCATCGGTGGCTACAGCGCTACCGTCCAGAAGGGTATGACCAAGGCCGACGAGCTCCTCATCCGCTCCATCCCTCAAGCCATGAAGGAGACCGAGCTCATCTGCTCATCAGTCAACGTTGGTAGCACCAAGACCGGTATCAATATGGATGCTGTTCGTCTCATGGGTGATATCATCAAGCAGACAGCCGAGGCGACCAAGGATAAGGATTCCCTGGGTTGTGCCAAGCTTGTAGTACTCTGTAACGCTCCTGACGATAACCCGTTCATGGCAGGTGCTTTCCACGGTGTCAGCGAGGCCGAAGCCATCATCAACGTAGGTGTCTCTGGTCCTGGCGTTGTGAAGTATGTCCTTGAGCATCTGCCTGAAGGAACTAATTTCGAGGTGCTCTGCGAGACCATTAAGAAGACCGCTTTCAAGATCACCCGTGTAGGTCAGCTCGTCGCTCAGGAGGCCAGTCGCCGTCTCGGCATCCCATTCGGTATCATCGATCTATCATTGGCTCCAACGCCTGCTGTAGGTGATTCTGTAGCGGACATTCTCCAGGCCATCGGTTTGGAGCGAACTGGAGCTCCTGGCACCACGGCAGCGCTTGCTTTGCTTAACGATCAAGTGAAGAAGGGTGGCGTCATGGCCAGCTCCTACGTCGGAGGCCTCTCAGGTGCTTTCATCCCAGTTTCTGAGGATCAGGGTATGATCGATGCAGTCCTTGACGGAGCGCTCACCATCGAGAAGCTCGAAGCCATGACCTGTGTCTGCTCCGTTGGCCTCGATATGATTGCTATCCCTGGCGATACACCTGCTACTACAATCGCAGGTATTATTGCCGACGAATCAGCCATCGGTATGGTCAATCAGAAGACCACGGCTGTCCGAGTCATCCCTGTTGTCGGCAAGAAGGTAGGAGAGAACGTCGAGTTCGGTGGACTCCTCGGTCATGCACCTATTATGCCAGTCAATCCTTTTGACTGCAGCGTCTTCGTCAATCGTGGCGGTCGCATCCCTGCTCCAATCCACTCATTCAAGAACTGATTTCACTATCGAATATACATAAAACAAGCAAGGCGTCCATTCCTGTTCGACGGAATGGACGCCTTGCTTGCAGGATGGACGTTCCTGTTCGACGGAACGGACGCCTTGCATGCAGGACGGACGTTCTTTCATCACGGCATCTCCTACACCGTACGGTGGGGAGGATGCCGTCGTTGCGAAAGTCAACACTACTATCCTAGTGTTGACTCCTTGCATCACGGAAGGGATTCCCGGAATCACTGCGATACCTTCCGTCACGCAGGAAGGGATCCCCAGAATCACGAGGGTACTGAAAAAGATCTTATTTTCCACGAATATAAATGGGATTGTAATAGTTTGATTGTTACAGTCCCATTTTTCTTTTTCTTCCTTAATAATCCATATTATGGGCTTAAATAGGCGGGAATCTGCCCTCACAAGCCGCAAAAATCAAAATATCCAATGATTATGGAGTGATTCTTCCGT
>JAZQQH010000064.1:0-5715 GCA_045628985.1 Bacteroidales bacterium
GGAATTTTGAGTGGACCTGACACTAGTACGAGAGGACCGTGTTGGACTGACCGCTGGCGTACCAGCTGTCCCGCCAGGGGCATGGCTGGGTAACCAAGTCGGGAACAGATAAGCGCTGAAAGCATCTAAGTGCGAAGCTGGCCACAAGATAAGAGTTCCATATTAGGGTAGTCGTAGACGACGACATTGATAGGCTACAGGTGTACGCAGAGTGATCTGTTCAGCCGAGTAGTACTAATCACCCGAATACTTCTTTTCAAGAAAAGCAGTTATAATTACTAATTACAAATTACTGATTACGACTGCAGACAACAACAAAACAGTTTTCAATAATCTGCTAAACGAACAAAACTTTTCAATACGTCAACTTGCTGTATGGTGTAATGGTAGCACGCGAGATTCTGGTTCTCTTAGTCTGGGTTCGAGTCCTGGTACAGCAACATTTCATGTCACAAATCATTTGTGATTGAAGAACATAAGGCCGTTATAGCACAAGGGCTCCACCTCTTACCATTCCGAACAGAGAAGTTAAACCTTGTAACGCCGATGGTACTGCCAACGCGGGAGAGTAGGAAGCGGCCACCTTACATGAGAGTACTAGACAATCATTGTCTGGTACTCTTTTTTTTATATACCTGAGAGACCTTCTATAATAAAAGCATCTCCCCCGCTGTACAGTGGAGGAGATGCCATGATCGTAAAAGTTGACGTTGCGTACGTAACGTCAGTATTTTTGTTTAATCTTTGAACAGGTAGTATTTTATCCTTTGATCAGGTAATGTTTTATCCTTTGATCAAGTAGTAAATGCCATTGCCACAACCGACGAGTGCAATGGTGAACATGATACCAGAGATGACGCGGTTGATGTTCTTGAGCGTGCGGAGGCTGAAGTTGTTTCGAACCTTATTGATGATCCAAGTAATCAGGAGCCACCAGCAGATGGCGCCACCTACCAAGGCTCCGAAGCCGATGAAGTAGAGCCACCAGTTCTCTGCGCTTGCATCAAACAGGAAATTTGTACGTGCAAAGAGTGCGATATAGAAGAAGATGATCAATGGATTGCTGATGGTGATGCCAAAGCCAGAGAAGAAATTCTTGAGGACACCTGAGGCCTTCATGCGAGGTGACATCATTTCGGTTGTCTTGTCCTTCGTGCCAAGGCCGGCTGCAGGATTAGACTTCCAAAGATAGATGGCATAAAGTGCGATGAAGAAAGATCCTGAGAACTGCAGGGTCGACTTATATTGCTCCAGCCAATCGACTACCAGACCCAACGCAAACACCGAAATCAGAGCGTAGATAAAGTCACTCAGTGACGCACCCAGACCTGTGAGGAGGCCAGGGAGCTTGCCCTTGTTCAGTGTTCGTTGGATAACAAGGATTCCCGTCGGACCCATTGGAGCCGAAACCAGAATGCCGATGAGGAATCCCCATACGATAGTGATTATCGTTATTTCTAACATATTAAGATATCAAATCCTGCAAACCAAATTTACAAGATTGGTGACTATAGTCACCGATTTGTTGCTTTTCAGTAAAATTTTGTGCAAAGATAGTGTTATTTTTTCAATAAACCTCAATAATGTCATTTTTTTTTATTATTTTTGCAGCGCAAAACGGTTTTCAACTTAATTTTTAATAGTAATTACACCGTTTTGTAAAATTGAATTCTTAATTTTCAATTCAAAATATGATTTTCTTCTTCAAGCAACCGTCAGCAACCGTGCTGGCTGTCGATGTTGACCATCAGCTGAGCGTTGATGAGTCACAGCGTCTGTGTTGGCTCTTCAGTGATGCCGTTCTCCTTCCTGAGTCAGAGGTCAAGGGTTGGTATGTGGGTCCACGTCGCGAGATGATTACCCCATGGAGTACCAATGCCGTTGAGATTACTCAGAACATGGGCCTCACAGGTATTGCCCGTATCGAGGAGTATTTCCCTGCAAGTGGTCCTGATGCTACTTTCGATCCTATGCTCCGTCGTCTGTACGAGGGTATCGATCAGAAGTGTTTCACGATCGACAAGCAGCCAGATCCTATCGTTTATATCGATAATCTCGAAGAATATAATAAGAAGGAGGGTCTTGCACTTTCTCCTGAGGAGATCAAGTACCTCAATGAGGTCAGCGAGCGAGTAGGTCGTCCTTTGACCGATAGTGAGGTCTTCGGCTTCAGCCAGGTCAACTCTGAACATTGCCGTCATAAGATCTTCGGTGGTACCTTCATCATCGATGGCGAGGAGAAGGAGTCATCGCTCTTCAATCTGATCAAGAAGACTTCAAAGTGCCAGCCAGGCAAGCTGGTCAGCGCTTACAAGGATAACGTAGCATTCAACAAGGGCCCAGTCATCGAGCAGTTTGCTCCAGCTGATCCTACTACCGCTTCGGAGTTCGAGGTGAAGGAGTTCGAGTCAGTCATCTCTTTGAAGGCTGAGACCCACAACTTCCCAACTACCGTCGAGCCATTCAACGGTGCAGCTACCGGTACTGGTGGTGAGATCCGTGACCGTATGGGTGGTGGTAAGGCTTCAATGCCAATCGCTGGTACAGCAGTTTATATCACCTCTTATCCTCGTAACGACGAGAAGAAGGAGTGGGAGAATGGCATGGAGGCTCGTCCTTGGCTCTACCAGACACCTGAGCAGGTATTGATCAAGGCTTCGAACGGTGCTTCTGACTTCGGTAACAAGTTCGGCCAGCCACTGATCTGTGGTTCATTGCTGACCTTCGAGCATCAGGAGGATACCAATGTAGCTGCTGATAACTTGAAGTATGGTTTCGATAAAGTCATTATGCTCGCTGGTGGTGTAGGTTACGGCAAGCTCCGTGACGCCCTCAAGGGTGAGCCAGAACCAGGAGAGAAGGTCATCCTCATCGGTGGTGATAACTACCGCATCGGTATGGGTGGTGGCGCTGTATCATCAGTAAACACTGGTAAGTATGCATCGGGTATCGAGCTCAACGCTGTGCAGCGTGCTAATCCTGAGATGCAGAAGCGTGCATACAACGTCGTTCGTGCACTCGGTGAGAGCGATAATAACCCAATCGTTTCTATTCACGATCACGGTGCAGGTGGTCACATCAACTGTCTTTCTGAGTTGATCGACGCTACCGGTGGTAAGATCTGGATGGATCAGCTCCCAATCGGAGACCCAACCCTCTCGGCAAAGGAGATCGCTGGTAACGAGTCACAGGAGCGTATGGGCTTCCTCGTTAAGGAAGACGCTATCGACTACTGCCGTAAGATCGCTGAGCGTGAGCGTTCACCATTCTACGTGATCGGTGAGGCTACCAACGATATGCGATTCACCTTCGAGCAGAAGGATGGTGTGAAGCCTATCGACCTCGCTTTGGCAGATATGTTCGGTCATGCACCAAAGACCTATATGCACGACTCGACCGTCGAGCACCACTATCAGCCAGTAGCTACTCAGTCATCAGAGCTCCAGAGCTATATTAAGAATGTACTCCGCCTCGAATCCGTAGCATGTAAGGACTGGTTGACCAACAAGGTTGACCGTTCGGTAACTGGTAAGATTGCACGTCAGCAGTGTCAGGGTGTACTTCAGTTGCCACTTTCTGACTGCGGTGTCGTAGCACTCGACTATCGTGGCAAGGCAGGTATCGCTACCTCTATCGGTCACGCTCCAGCTGTAGCACTCGTCGATGCTCCTGCAGGTTCAGTCATGGCAGTTGCCGAGGCTCTCACCAACATTGTCTTTGCTCCAATCGAAGGCGGCTTGGAGGGTGTATCTCTCTCTGCTAACTGGATGTGGCCTTGCCGCAACGCTGGTGAGGACGCTCGTCTCTATTCAGCTGTTCAGGCTTGTTCAGACTTTGCTATCGAGCTCGGTGTGAATATCCCAACCGGTAAGGACTCCCTCTCAATGACCCAGCAGTATAACAAGCCAGACGGCACCTCAGAGAAGGTCATCAGCCCTGGTTGTGTGATTATCTCTGGTGGCGGTGAGGTTACCGATATCCGCAAGGTCGTTTCTCCAGTCGTTCAGCTCGATCGCAGCACTTCGCTCTATTACGTAGACTTCTCATTCTGTGAGATGCGTCTCGGTGGTTCGGCTTTGGCTCAGACACTCAATAAGCTCGGCGACAGCGTTCCAACCGTTGCTAACTCAGAATACTTCGCTGATGCATTCGAGGCTGTACAGAAGGCTATCAAGGAGGATCTCATCCTCGCTGGCCACGATATCAGCGCTGGTGGTATGCTGACCACACTCCTCGAGATGTGCTTCGCTAACACCGAGGGCGGTCTCCGCATCAACCTCACCGACTTCGCAGAGAAGGATATGGTCAAGCTCCTCTTCGCTGAGAACCCAGGCGTCATCCTTCAGGTCAAGGACACCAAGAGCTTCGAGAAGATCTTCGAGAAGGCTGGTGTAGCCGTTGCTAAGATCGGTTATCCTTGCGATGAGCGCACCGTCAGCATCCGTCAGGGTGAGACCGTCGAGAGCTTCGACATCGATGCACTCCGTGACGTATGGTATGAGTCTTCACACCTCCTCGACCGCAAGCAGAGTGGTGTACAGAAGGCCGACGAGCGCTTCGAGAACTATAAGAAACAGCCACTTTACTACCTCTGGCCAAAGAACTTCACTGGCAAGCTCGCTCAGTGGGGTCTCGATCCAAACCGTCGCAACAAGACTGGCGTGAAGGCTGCAATCATCCGCGAGAAGGGTGTCAACTCTGAGCGTGAGATGGCTTACTCAATGTGGCTCGCTGGCTTCGACGTAAAGGACGTTCACATCACCGACCTGATCTCTGGTCGTGAGGACTTGAAGGACGTTAACCTCATCGTCTTCTGCGGTGGCTTCTCTAACTCCGACGTACTTGGTTCGGCTAAGGGTTGGGCCGCTGGCTTCCTCTACAACGAGAAGGCTCGTAAGGCTCTCGAGGACTTCTATGCACGTCCTGACACCCTGTCGCTCGGTATCTGTAACGGTTGCCAGCTGATGATCGAGATGGGTCTCGTAGGTTCTAACCTCGACGCTAAGAATCCTAACATCCTCGCTGCAGCTCAGAACCCTGGCCGTGTACACATGCTGCACAACGACAGCCACAAGTTCGAGTCAAACTTCGTCAGCGTTCGCGTACCTAAGAACAACAGCGTGATGATGGGTAGCCTTGCCGGCGCTCGCATCGGTATCTGGGCCGCTCACGGTGAGGGTAAGTTCGGTTTGCCAGAGGGCAAGACCCTTGAGGACTACAGCACTGTAGCACTCTATGGTTACAAGACTTATCCTGCTAACCCTAACGGTTCACCAGAAGGCCTTGCAGGTATCTGTTCAGCCGATGGCCGCCACTTGGCAATGATGCCACACCCAGAGCGTGCAATGTTCCCATGGCAGTGTGGTTACTATCCACAGGATCACAAGAACGACGAGTGCACTCCTTGGATCGAGATCTTCGTCAACGCTCGCAAGTGGGTTGAAGCACAGAAGTAATCTTCTTGAATAAATGCAATCATCCTGGGTTTGCCTTTCCCCCAAAGAGCAATCCCAGGATTTGTTACATTCAATTCTGCATTATACACTAAGTAATCTTTCAAAAATAGTTTATATTATATTTCCGCTGCGCGATGCTGAAAAACTATAAAAACGAGTAAAAACTATAAAAACAATATTTGAGTTTTTCTCGCTAGCGCGGTGCTGAAATACGATAAATACTATAAATATTATAAATACGTTTTTATAGTTTTTATTT